>JAFGBH010000029.1 GCA_016933215.1 Deltaproteobacteria bacterium
CTTAAGACGAAACTCAAACATGCCGTCGAACATTTTGGTGACCGTTACTTTCTCATCGGGCCCGACATCGGAAACAACCCCGAGTTTCAGGAAAGTGAAAGGGATCTCTGGAATGCAATAAGACCCGAATTGGAAAATAGAAATCTGAAATGCCGTTTCGGCCGCTGGAACACGCCCGGTATGCCCGCTGTCATTCTGGTCAATTTCAACAATAAGTATAAACAGGACAGTTTACTCTTCGAACTCTGGAAGGATTACGGAGTCGATTCCATGTCGGGTGCCTGGGATTATATCGAGCCCGTCCTTTTCAGTACCGCCTATGGAGAAGTTATGGAGGTTCTCTATAAAAATCTCGTCGCCAATAATGGAACTGCCGTGGCGCAGTTTCATGAATGGATGAGCACCGCCGGCATGCTCTATCTGAAGAAGCATGTTCCGGAGATTGCCACGGTCTATACGTCCCATGCGACGATGCTGGGGAGATCCCTTTCAGGACATGGCGTCGAGATCTATTCAGATATGGAAAATATTGCCCCCGATGAGATGGCAGTAAAGATGAATGTGGTAGCCAAGCATTCCCTTGAGACGGCATCGGCACGTGAGAGTGATTGCTTTACCACGGTAAGTGAAATCACGGCCCGGGAGGCAACCTATTTCCTCCATCGGAAACCACAAGTCCTTTTACCGAACGGTATTAATATCAGCGATATTCCGGATTACAGCGACGGTTCAGGGACCGTTGCCGCTTACAGGCAACAGCTTCTTGACTTCACTCACAAATTCCTGCACAGGGAAAAATCCCAGGGAAAAACAAAGATTCTCCTCATATCGGGACGATACGAGTTTCACAATAAGGGTATTAATCTCTTCCTCGAATCATTGGCAAGAATAAGAGACAGCATAAAGGAGTCCCAGAGCCAGGAGAGCGTCATTGCCCTTCTCTGCGTTATCGGGGGACATTATGGAGTTTCGAAGGATGTGCAGCGTTCCCTCCAGGGTGAGCCGGTGCAACTCTCGGGGATTTCGAAGATATGTACCCATCAGCTGCAGGATGCACAACACGATCCCATCTGGAACAAGTGCAACGAACTGAATCTTCTCAATAATGCAGATGATCCCGTAAATGTGATTTTTATGCCCGTCTATCTCGACGGCTTCGACGGGCTCCTTAATATGCCCTATTACGATGTCGTTGCGGGGTGCGACCTTTGCGTGTTTCCCTCGTTCTATGAGCCCTGGGGATATACTCCGCTTGAAAGCGCAGCTTTGAGCGTTCCTACAATTACGACGGATCTCAGCGGATTCGGTATGTGGATTTCCCATCAATTCAGCGAGGATTCGGGGGGCGTACTCATACTGAAGCGACAGAAGAAAACCTATGAGGAAATCCTTGCCGCCTTTACGGAACAGATCTGGACGTTTCTGCAATGGCCAGAAAACGAGACAGAGAAAAATAAACGCCAGGCCCGGGTGATTGCGGAAAAGGCTTCATGGAAGGAATTTTATCCCCGCTATCTCGATGCCTATGATGTGGCAGAAAAAAACGCACGGGAGCGAATGTATACCCTCGACACGAGCGCATATACGCGGGAAGTATCCTATGCAGGCATCGATTCGGTTCACCCCCGTTTCAGACAATTCAGCGTAACCGCGGAAATGCCAGAAAAAATCGGCCAATTAAGGAACCTGGCCTATAACCTTTTATGGTCCTGGAATTCGGAGGTGCGAGAACTGTTCAGGCGCATTGATCCCGATCTCTGGGAAGACATGACGCACAACCCCATCGAGGTCTTGGAACGGGTGCACCAGGATCGGCTTCTTGAACTTGCCGATGATGACTCCTATCTGGATTTATACAATCGAGTCGTGTCATCGGTAAATGATCTGCTATTGGATGCAAAAAGTGAGTTTGAAGAAATCCCCGCATTGACGAGAGATAAACCCATTGCATATTTTTCAACAGAGTACGGCCTCGGTAAAATCCTGCCCATTTATTCGGGGGGACTTGGCGTTCTTTCGGCGGACCACCTGAAATCGGCCAGTAACCTGAACATGCCGATGGTCGGTATCGGGCTCTTGTACAAAAACGGCTATTTTTATCAGCAGATCAATAAGGACGGAACTCAGATTACCTCTTACCCCGAAAACGATTTTTCACGCATGCCTGTCCGGGTGATCGATTCGGAAAAGGGAGAAACGTTGAAGATCGAGGTAGAACTGCCGGGCAGAAAGCTCTATGCCCAGGTGTGGAAGATAGAAGTCGGACGGATTCCCCTCTATCTTATGGATACATTCGTGCCGGAAAACAGCCCCCAGGACAGGGAAATCACCTCGCGACTCTATGGCGCCGATCAGCGACTTCGCATTGAACAGGAGATCATGCTGGGAATCGGCGGCATTCGTCTCCTTGATAAATTAAAGATCAATCCTTCACTCTACCATCTCAATGAAGGACACAGCGCCTTTTTGTTGATCGAGCGAGTACGGCAGTTGATGCAACGGAATGGAATGAATTTTTACGAGGCCCGGGAAATGGTTAAAGCGAGTTCGATCTTTACAACCCACAGTCCGGTGGAAGCTGCCAATGAGCGATTCGACGAATCCCTCATGAAACATTATTTTTTAAACTTCGTGCAGGATGTGGGAATATCCTGGGAGTCATTCTGGGAACTCGGCCGCGAGGAACCGGGAGAAGGGAAACCCTTCATGATGCCCGTACTGGCCTTGAAACTCTGCTGTTTCGCCAATGCCGTAAGCAGACTTCACGGCACGGTGGCCAGGCGAATGTGGCAAAACACATGGTCCGGTTTTAAAGAGAATGAGGTCCCCATCGGCCACATTACGAACGGCATCCATATCCAGTCCTGGATTGCCGATGAAATGCGAGAGCTGTTTAAAAACGAAATGGGTATCGATTGCGACGGAGCACAGATTGACCTTCAACCATGGGATCGTATCAGAAAGGTGTCGGACACTGCTCTTTGGGAAACACATACGGTTCTGAAGAAACGGATGATCGATTACTGCAGGACAAAGATAACCAACGATCTGGAATGGAAAGGCCTGTCGCCGGCACTGATCAAAACAAAGATCGAAAGCCTGAATCCTGATGCACTCACCATCGGTTTTGCCAGGAGATTTGCCTCCTATAAAAGAGCTCTCCTCCTTTTTTCCGATCCGGAACGGCTGGAGAGAATTTTCGGGGACCCTGAGTGCCCGGTGCAGATAATCTTTGCAGGAAAGGCCCATCCCAGTGATGATGAGGGGAAACGATTATTGAAGACCCTCTATTCCTATGCCATGGACGAACGGTTCATGGAGCAGATATTCTTTCTTGAAGATTATGACATGGATGTTGCGGCACACCTGGTTCAGGGTGTCGATGTGTGGCTCAACACACCGATAAGACCGCAGGAGGCAAGCGGAACGAGTGGTATGAAAGGCATTGCCAACGGCGTTTTAAATTGCAGCATACTCGACGGCTGGTGGGATGAAGCATTCAATGGAAAGAACGGCTGGGCGATAGGAACAAGCAGTGAATATGCCAATCGCGAGATGCAGGACCTTATTGACAGCCAGAGTCTCTACGATACGCTGGAATACTCGATTATTCCCCTCTTTTTTAAAAGGACAGAGGGGGGAATTCCCGAAGAATGGACTGCCATGATAAAGGAATCGATAGAGTCACTGGTGCCTCGTTTCAATACCCACAGAATGTTACGCGAATACTATTCAACGATATATCGCCCGGCGGCACAGCGTGCCTTTACCCTGGCCGAGAACAATTTCGAAAAGGTAAAGATTCTAGCCGACTGGAAACTGAAGATCGCCTCGAGATTTTCAACGGTCCATATCAAATGGGTCGCTATGAAAGGACTGAAAGGCGATTCCCTTAAAGTAGGTGACAAATTCGAGGTACAGGCCAGTATCGACATGGGAAAGCTTTCGGAAAACGAGGTCAGGGCCGAAATAGTGGTCGAGAGGGCAAATGGTGACGGATCATTTGACCGCCCCCTTATCGTGCCCATGAAGTTGAAATCGATGGACAGGGAGAAGAAGGAAGGCCTTTTCCGGGGTTCTTACAAGGCCGCCGAACCGGGAAAGTTTGTCTATGGTGTAAGAATACTTCCAAACCATGCACACCTGCTCCGTTATCAGGAGCTCGGGTTGGTGCACTGGGCTTAAGAGAGGAGAAAGTTATTATGAAGATGCAGGAAATCAGACCAATCGCAAAAAAGTGGGGAGTTGATGCAAGAGTGACTCGCTCAAAAAAGGACATCATCCGGGACATACAGGCAAAAGAAGGCAACGAGCCCTGTTTCAAAACCAGAGATATCTGCAGCGAATTGGGATGTCTGTGGAGAGATGATTGCCTAAAAAAATGATCATTGTTGGATGATTACCAAGAAGGAAATGTACAATGCCTCTTCTAACACTCTATTTTCAGCTTCACCAACCATACAGGCTTCATCCCAATAGGGATAAACTGCTCTGGGATGACGTGAACAGGGAGATCTTTATCAAGGTCTCGGAGAAATGTTATGTGCCGGCAATCACCATGTTCGCAGAGCTCGTAAAGAACCACCCCGCCTTTAAGATAACGCTCAGCATGTCAGGAACGTTCCTCGAACAGGCCAAACATTTCAGGCCGGAAGTGATTACGTCACTGCAAAAATTGTGTGATGCCGGCGCAAAGGCCAATCAAGTCGAGTTTCTCGATGAGACCTATTATCATTCCCTATCGAGCCTCTTTGCCGATCCCCGTAAACGGGAATTCCGCGATCAGGTATCACTCCATCGGGACGAGATGAGAAAAATCTTCGGTGTCGGTCCCAGATCATTCAGAAATACCGAATTGATGTACAACAATGTCATTGCCCATACGGTCGCCGATATGGGGTATCTCTCTATTCTCTGCGAAAAGAGGGGCGACATGTTTCTTGATAAAAAGGATGACGTATCGCCCAATGCAGTGTTCAGGGCACAGGATACCAATCTTATTGTCATACCGAGGAACCGGGAATTAAGTGATGACGTCGCCTTCAGATTTCCGCACCACCCTGTCACACCCGAGGAATATGCCGCCAACATTGCCAAAATTGACGGCGAGGCGGTTCTTCTCGGTTACGATTTTGAGCACATAGGCGAGCATATATGGGAGGACAAGGGCATCTTTGAATTCTGGAGGGGACTTCCGGAAGCGCTGGCTCGTTATCCCAACATTGTAGTGGCGAATCCCTCGGAGATTGCCGAGCGATTCAATGATGTCGACTGTCCCGCCGTCGATATTCCCGGACTTTCAACGTCTTCCTGGGCTGACGCCAGCCGGGATACGTACGGGTGGCTCGGAACCCTCACCCAGTATGAATTGTTTAAGGATATCGAAAGGCTCGAAGGAGGTGCGAGAAAGGCCGGAAGAGAACTACTCACGCAGTGGAGACATCTTACCACCTCCGATAACATATATTTTCTCCACGAGAGGATAGGCGAAGATCATGCCGTTCACTCCTACTTCAATCCCTACGGTGGGTCCATCACCCAGGCGGCCCATATACTTACCAGAAAGATAGATTATTTCGAATCGGCCCTCGCCAGATTCGAAATCCTCAAAAAAAGCGAGCGAACGGCTGTGTTACTCATTGCTCCCGAAACGGGAAGATTGCCGGAAGAGATGGGGGATCTTGCCCGCTATATTTCGGGAAAGAGCGGAGGGCTGGGGGAAGTGGTGTCGGCACTGTGTGAAGGCCTTATCGACAGGAACATCGATGTCCATCTGGCCACACTCAATCTCAAAAAACGGTTTCAAAGGGAATCTCATCTCGATGAGAGCAGCTGGAGAAAAATACGATATCAGATAGACTCCGACAATATCCATCTGGTGAGTTCTTCGGTCTTCGAAGATCTTGACGGGGCATACGCGGGAAATCCCCGTCTGAACGCGGCAGAATTTCAGAAAGAGGTCACCAACAATATCATCAAAACAATAAGTGCGGAAAAAAGGGGCAGGCTTATCGTTCATAGTCACGACTGGATGGCCGGTGGTGCGATCACGGCATATCTGAAATTAAGAAATATTCCGACGCTTCACACCGTTCACAACAGCTTTACCGGACACGTTCCCCTGGACATGCTTTTCGGCGTTAACCTCCAGCAATTGTCGAACCTTCTTTATTATTCGGAAGAACATGGAAAACGGTGTGTCGACTGTCAGGCAACTGCCATAAAGAATGCATCGCTGATAAATTTTGTGGGCCAGAAATTTCTCGAGGAGATCGTGAACGATTACTTCATGGACAGATACATCGTAGCGCCCAGTGTAAGACAGGAGGTAAAGGAAAAATATTATTACGGTTCCGCGCTTGCAATTACTAATGCTCCCTCAAATTCAATGTATCCTGAACACTGCGAATATCTGGTCAGAAAATACGGACCCGACGATAATGTGATCATGGCAAAGCAGGAAAACCTCGTTGAGTTTCAGAAACGGTTGGGTCTTTCCGTTAACCCCGAGGCGATTCTATTGTACTGGCCTTCCCGACTGGATCCCCTGCAAAAGGGAGTGGAGCTTCTGGAGCATATCGTCCTTAAATTTGCCATCGAACATAACGATGTCCAGTTTGCGATCGTCGCGGATAGCGTTGGGGATGACAGGACACACGAAGACATTATGGGGAGAATCGCCTGGGCCTCAGGGGGAAGAATTGCCTATCACCATTACGAGGAAGGCCTTTCGATGCTCGGATTTGCCGCTGCCAGCGATGTTTTCGGTGCCTCTCTCTATGAACCCTGCGGTCAGATCGATCAGGTGGGGAATCTTTTTGGCGCAACGGCAACAAATCGAGATACCGGAGGGTATCATGATAAGATACGGGAATTGCGATTGAAAGTTGACGGCGCCCCTCAAGACGTGGGAAACGGATTTCTCTTCCAGGACTATGATTCGGGGGGATTGTGGTACGCATTAGAAAAATGCGTACGCTTTCACCGAATGCCCGTCGGTGGAAAGGCGACGCAGTTGAGGCGTATTATGAGAGAATCTCGTGAACGATATGATCTCAGGAAAATGATTGCCAAATATATGGGGGCTTACGAAAGACTCAACGGTGAAAAGCCCCTGGCATGAATTACGGGACACATGCCACGTAACCGAGCGTTTATTTTGCCCCTCTGTCCCAGATCCTGATGAGATAGTCTTTATCTTCCTCGAATTTATTCGCCTGTTCTTCAACGAGGGCTTCTGCTTCCTGGGAAGACATATCCCGGGTCTGCCCGACAAAAGAGGCAACGCGGCAATAGTAGAGCGGTGTCATCAGGTCGATTAACTTGTTGCGGTTGGAGCTCCATGTATGAAACGTGGCGGCAAGCTCGTAGAGAATTCTGACCCATGCCTCGGTCGGAAGGTGAAAGGTCTCGGGTTTCATTCTCGAAGCCTTTTTTACCGCTTCGAAGCATTCCTCGCTGATGATATCCTTCCACAGAACGGAGAATTGCTGATATCCGATTTTGAAGTTCTCGATCATGCCCTCCAGGTTGACATCAACGGCTTCCGGCTCAAGTGCGCCCCTAAACCCAAAGGTTTCAACGGCCTCGCTTCGCCCGACTTTTTTCCAGAACACTTCATTCTGCTCCATGAGGGTAAAGACTGTCCATAAGACCTGCCGGAACATGGGTCCCAGATGCATTCCCGGATCTTTCGCGTCATGTATTTTCACGCCAAGATTCGACTGGCAGGTCCGGAACCCATTGGTGATGGCGTTGGTGGTCAACCAGATATCAATCCCGAATCGTGCCACATCCGTTTCCCATACATCCTGTTCTATATAGACCTTGATTATGTCTCTGGAAAGGGCAAAATCCCCTCCGATGGGCTGTCGAATTCGCTGTCCGTAGAGTGCTCGTGTGAGATTGTAGACGATATTGTTGGTAATGGTTCCGTCATATTTATGACGGACGTAGACGGGTGCCACAAATTGGAATCCCTTTTCGAGGACGGGATCGAGAAGATATTTTACCCAGTCCGGGGTAATACTGCGCAGATCCGAGTCAACAACGGCACAGGCCTTGATTTTAAGCCTGTTTGCCGATTCAAATATGGACCTCATGGCAGTACCTTTTCCTCCAGGCCCCCTGTATATGGCGACAACCTTTTCCTGCCACGGCTTGATCTGAAATTCCTTGGCCACCTCACGGGTGTCGTCGGTGGAGCCGCCGTCGGCGATAAATATAACACTTTTCCTGTCCTTGTAATGCTTTGAGAGACCGTGGGTTACCATCTGAATCACATGTTCGATGGTTCCCTCGTTGTTAAAGCAGGGAATTCCCACAAGTATATCGGCCGCCTCAATTTCCTCGATCCGTTTTGTCCCGTACGTTCTTAAAGCTGTGTCGTAATGCATGATTCATCTTCCTTCTTAGTGTATCAATTATTAATTCTACCTTTCTGAAGATTGAAGCTCCCCGCAATCCCGTATAAGCGGGATCTCCGCTTTTGCTCCGACA
>JAFGBH010000030.1 GCA_016933215.1 Deltaproteobacteria bacterium
AGGGCGGGGCTTCCCGGCAAGGAATAGCTTATTTATAGTGCGCCCCTTGACCCCGCCTACAAGGCGGGGCTTGCGGGGTCGCCCCCGGTCATTGGGCAAACAACTCAGGAAGGAAGCCTCTATTCCCCCTTTTCAGAAAATTGTTTTTCGTGAAATAAGAACCCTCAAGAGAAATAAAGGAGGTCTCCGGGAGGAAATAGATGAGCAGTATACATATTCATATTATTACTTTTTTTCTTCGTGAGGCAGGCACACTGTCCCGTGGAAGCAGGAAACCCTTTGATACTGCGTCGCTGAGAATACTCTGAAAAATTCACCCCAGGAAAAGAAAGGGGGGGAGACTGAAACATGAAAATCAGGCGGTGATTTCGGATCATTTTACCTGTTTGACATCCATCAGGCTCTGATATATAGTCAGCCCCTTTTTTATACGCCCCTGTCATCGGCCCTGAAGTAGTTTACGGCCGCTAATTGACTGTTTGAAAGGATGCATACGCCGTAGATGTCACAAAAACTTTGGAGCCATGGTGCCGCCGCTGTAAAGACGGAAAATATGCCACCCGCTCGAGATTCCCATCGTTGGATCGTTTTCGGTATTATATCTTCAATATATTTTCTTGTTTATTTTCACAGGGTATCCACATCGGTTATCACCCCTGACCTCCTGGCCACGTTTCAGACCGATGCCACTGCCCTGGGCTTCATGTCCTCTATGTACTTTTATGTCTACGCCTTCGAACAGCCTCTGGTCGGCTACCTGGTCGACCGTCTGGGTCCGCGACGGGTAATCTTTCTCTGGACTCTGATAGCAGCTCTCGGGTGTCTTATCTTCGGGTTTGCCCCTACCATTGGCTGGGCGTCTGTCGGGCGTGCTGTTATCGGATTCGGAGTCGGCGGCGTTTATGTTCCGGCCCTCAAAGCCTTCTCGCAATGGTTTGAGAAAAAAGAGTTTTCCACCATGGTCGGCCTGTTTCTTGCGGCAGGAAATATGGGTGCCCTCGTCGCAACGACTCCCCTCGTATGGATGGCGCAGGCATACGGCTGGCGAGTAAGCTTTCAACTTATTGCCGGAATAACTGTTATCCTTGCACTGGCAGTATTTTCCCTTACCCGTGATTATACACGAGTTCAATTACCAGTCGACCCCTCCGGTGCATCTGAAAGTACGTCGCCCCGGAAAGCTTCCCCTTCAATTGTGTCGGTGCTTATCTCCTTTCGCTTCTGGGTTTATGGAAGTCTCTTCTTCGGAATTGCCGGTACCTTCATTACGCTTCAGGGACTCTGGGCCACTCCATACCTCATGTCACGGTTTGGTGTTGAACTCGCTCATGCCAGCAAGATAAACATGCTGATTCCTCTAGGATTTATAGCAGGTTCCCCCCTGTGGGGATGGCTCGGCAACCGTATCTTTCGAAACAAGGTAACACTCCTCATCTGTCTCCTCGTTATCATGACCACTATGTGGGCAGGATTAACTATCAGCTTTGTTCCGTGGGGGATCACGGGTGTTATGATCGTGATGTTTGTTATCGGTGGTACAGTTGGTGGGCTGTTCACCATCCTCTGGACGTTGGTCCGCGAATCAACCCCCGGTTCTGTTCTCGGTCTCACTACGGGCCTTCTGAATCCTTTTCCTATGCTGGGAATCGCCGTTTTTCAGTTCTGGACGGGGGCCATTATTAACAGGGTGGGACAGGTCAATGGTATTTATCCGCCAGGGGCCTATCGAAATGCCTTTTCTCTCTGCCTTGCCGTATCGGTCGGATGCCTCGTCATTGCGCTGCTCGCAGGAAAGAAACTGTCCCGGAACGATTAATCTGCTCGCCGCGTCGAATGGGGGAAAATCGGACGACAGGTATGACAAGTTTTGTGTAGATTAATTTTTGATGGCTTCGTAAAAAGTAAAATACAGCGTCACTCCCGCGGACGCGGGAGTCCAGAACTGCATGAAAATACTTAATTCTGTGTCAAGCACGGAATGACAAAACAGAGCAAAATCGACTTTTTGCGAGTCCATTAATTTTGGGGATATACTGAATGAGTGGAACTAACCGCGCCGATATTACAGTGGGTGCCCGTGTAAAGGTTGTGCAAAAGCAGGATCAGCGCTCAGGCACGTTGACCGAAGGCGTCGTACGGGATATTCTTACAAAATCAGGCACGCATCCGCACGGGATCAAGGTGCGCCTGGAAAGCGGGATCGTCGGTCGGGTGAAAGAAATAATCTAACGTACGAGGACGCAAAGTCTTGATTGTGTGTACCTATAAACAGGATTTGAATGCAGATATATATTGATGCAGATGCTTTTCCGAGTGGAATCAGGGATATCCTGATAAAAGCTTCTCTACGATTGAAGATAGGGCTGATTTTTGTGGCTAATAAACCGTTGCGACTGGAGAAATTGGCAAACCTGTCTCTGATCCTGGTCCCGGAGGGTCCCGATGTGGCCGATGACCGAATTGCAGAATTAGTGCAACCAGGTGACCTCGTGATAACAGCCGACATCCCGCTTGCCGACCGGGTAGTGACCAAAAAAGCCTTTGCGATGAACCCCAGAGGAACACTCTACACCGAGCACAATATCAAAGACCGGCTAGCCATGCGTGATTTGCTCAAGGAGTTGAGAGATAACGGCATGGTAACAGGCGGCCCGGCCGCCTTCAGTAAAAAAGATCGCAAAAACTTTGCCAACCAGCTGGACAGTTTCTTAGTCGGGCAACTAAAATTGGAAAATTGAAGCTCCCCGAAACACCCTGCCATCAACTATTCCGAAATGTCATCATGACTGGGAACTAGCGCTCGCAGAACATCGGAGACACCATCTTTATGCTCGGCCATAATGATCTTTATCACTCCTTCTTTACCCGTGATCAGATGACCCAGATCGCCGCCGTCAATATCGAGAAGGCAAGAGAGTAATCTGGGTGCATGTACCTGCGAAACCTGCTCGATTTGGCGATAGAAACGCTCCGCACCATCATTGGAAAATAAAAGCAGCCTGGAGACCCGGTCTCCATAGGGGGCATCCGTTTGCCTCCGAACATTGGCAATCCCTCTTTTTTCACCGGCGAGTTTTTCAAAGATCGGTTCGAAGCCATAGCGAATCCGGCCCTGAAGTCGTGCCTTCTTCAGCGCAATTTTCAGCGGTTCACTCAGGGTAATGACGGGCACATCCATTTTGCTTTCGGGCCAGAGCTTTATGGTATGCGCCATCAAACACCTGCGAATAATTTCGGAAGAGCCGTCCGCTTCCAACTGACGGGGAAAACGCATATCGGATAGGTTCATCTTCCTCTCCTTATGATCGATTACCAAGGCTCGCGGCAAGTTCTTCCAACTCATCCCAGCGGGCATAGGCCAGCGTTAAATCGGCCTCCAGCGTCTCAAGCTTTGTATTGACGGTCGTCATCCGCACATGGTCATGGTTTTTATAGAAATCCGGGGAATTCAACAATTCCAGCAGTTCTGATTTTGCTTTTTCCATCTCCTCAATTTTTTGAGGCAACGCTTCAAGCTCCCGCATTTCGTTGAAAGAGAGTTTGCGCTTTTCACGCGGGGGCTTTCCCCTTTTAGCTTTTAACTCCTTCGGCGCGGCGTGTGAAAGGTCATCCGATTTATTTCTCTGCCGCAGCCAGTCATCGTAGCCGCCTACATATTCCTGCAGTCGCCCTTCCCCCTCAAGCGCAATGGTGGAGGTGACGACGTTATTGAGAAACGTCCGGTCATGGCTGACAAGCAAAATAGTACCGCTGTATTCCAAAAGACGAAGCTCAAGTAGTTCCAACGTTTCCGCATCAAGGTCATTAGTTGGTTCATCCAGCACCAGAACATTGGAGGGCGTGGCAAAGAGCTTGGCCAGAAGCAGACGGTTTCGTTCGCCGCCGGAAAGGGATGCAACGGGCGCCGGAATCTGCTCGGGCGAAAAAAGAAAATCCTGCAAATAACCCACAATATGCCGGGGAACACCGCCGATGAAAACCGTATCGCTGCCGTCAGCGATATTATCCTTGAGGGATTTGGTTTCGTCGAATTGCTCGCGCAGTTGATCGAAGTAGGCAATCGCAATCCCCGTGCCCAGCCGTATTTTTCCGCCGGAGATGGGCAGTTTGCTCAGTAATACCTTAAGCAACGTAGTCTTGCCGGAACCGTTGGGGCCGATAATGCCGACCCTGTCTCCACGTAAAATCGTGGTGGAAAAGGTATCGATTATTTTCTTATCGCCGTAGGCAAAGCTGATCTTTTCAGCGTCAACTACCAGCTTACCGCTGCTCCGAGCCTCTGAAACAGCGAACCGGGCGTTCCCTTCCCGCTCGCGCCTGCGGGCCCGCTTCTCGCGAAGCTGCATAAGTGCGCGCACGCGGCCTTCATTGCGCGTTCGCCGCGCCTTGATTCCCTGCCGGAGCCAGACCTCTTCCCTGGCCAGCTTTTTGTCGAATGTTTGCCACTGCCTTTCTTCCTCCTCCTGCATCGCCTGACGCTGCGTAAGGTATTGTGCGTAATTACACGAAAAGGAGTAAAGCTTGCCCCGGTCTATTTCAACGATACGGGTGGCGATATTTTGCAGAAATGTCCGGTCGTGCGTGACAAACATCAGTGTTTTATCAAAGCTTTGCAGAAGGTCTTCCAGCCAGAGAATGGAAACAATATCCAGATGATTTGTCGGTTCATCAAGAAGCAGAATATCCGGATCGCTCACCAGCGCGCGTGCCAGCAGTGTCCGCCGTTTCAGTCCCGCCGATAATAACCGGAATTCGGCTTTTTCATCCAGAGAAAGGCGGGAAATCACGCCCTCGACTTTACGGTGGTATTGCCAGGCGCCTGCTGTTTCCAACTGGTGCTGGACTTGCTCGATTTTATGCAGCAGTAGTTGATCACCGCCTTCTGTCAACTGCAGGGTCAATTCATGGTACGCCCGCAGTAAATCAAGATGTTTTTGACTGCCCGATGCGGCCACATCATAGACAGTACCCGGAAGCTCATCAATATCCTGAGGCATGAGAGACACGCGAACTTCACCACCACAAAAAATTTCGCCTGCATCGGGAGCAATGTCCCTATGAAGCAGCCTCATCAGGGTAGACTTTCCTGAGCCGTTTCGTCCGAGAAGCCCGATTCGTTCACCCGCTTCAATCTGGAGCGACGCGCCGTCGAGCAGCAGTGGTCCGCCGAAACTCATCGAAATATTATTAATCCAGATTAACGCCATAAAACATTTTCCATTTCCGACAGAGCCTTTTCTTTGAGTATAGATTATTGCACAGTGAATCCCTAACACATTCCTTCGCCTGGCGCATCATTCATCATTACAGCGTAGCGGCACGAAAAAGTGAGCGGGAAATCGGGGCAGTATACATATTGAAGCTCCCCCGCAATCCCTTATAACTCCGACAGTTGCGGGGAATCTCCGACTGTTTAGTAAGTTAGAATTTATTTTCTGTGTTTTCTGGCAGAAAATAATTTCGTTAACGCACTTATCCCGATTATCGGGTTTAAGGAA
>JAFGBH010000031.1 GCA_016933215.1 Deltaproteobacteria bacterium
TCTCCGACTGTTAAGGAAAATTTAATTTTTTATTCGCTCGCTAACCCCGCTGCAAGCAACGGGGAATGCGCTCGCTGTTCAGTTCAAGGCAACCTTTAAAAGAACGTACGTAACCGTCGTCTATCATTGAAGCCCTGTGAGTTTATCAGGTATCGAAATCCGAGACAATGAATATTCATGAAAAAATATGACGGTGAAAAGATGTAATATACACCTTGTTATTTTTACCATAGTATGTCATTTTTTACCCTAAAAACAGGGTCTTTTTCATATACCCCACGACCACAGAAAAGGAGGAACCAGTGAAGCGGATACGTTTCAAAGGAAAGACTGTGCTGATAACTGGTGCGTCTTCAGGCATCGGAAAGGCATTGTCGCTTGAATTTGCAAAACGCGGCGCCAACCTTGCCCTTGGATCAATCCCCGATGAAAAAGATATCCTTTCCCAATGGGCAGAAGAACTTGAATCAAAACATGGGATAACAACATGGACATTCCCCATCGATCTTCTCGAAGAAGGTGGACCGGAACGGCTCCATAAGGAAGTCACCGAGAGGGTGGGAACACCCTTCGCCTTCGTCAATAATGCGGGAACGGTCGCCTACGGAAAGTTCTGGGAAAAGCCCTGGGAACGACAGTTCATGACGTTCCAGCTCAACCTCTCCATCCCCATGAAACTGATGTATCTCTTTCTCCCCGACATGGTAAAGAAAGGAGAAGGAACGATCTACAATACCTGCAGCGTCTCAGGTCTTCAGCCCACACCCTTTCAGTCCGTCTACGGTGCAACCAAGGCGGGGCTCGAGAGTCTCTCGCGGGGAGTGAGGGCCGAACTCACGGGAACGGGGGTAACCGTCTGCGCGCTCTGTCCTCCCTATATCGATACGCGACTTCTTAAAATGGACGGATATCCGGAGGACCTGCGGTTCTTCACCATAAGCGGTAAAAAGAGCCCCCAGTGGCTGGCAAAGAAGGCCCTCCCCGCCTTTGAAAAGAGAAAACTGATCTACGTGCCGGGATTCTCGGCAAAGTTGCTGCATATTTTCCTTCTGAGGCTGTCACCGCGATGGATGGTGGATATGGTCTCAAGATTTACCCTCCAGGGATGGAGCCAAAAACCCTGACCCATAAATCAGACAGGAGGCAAAAATGGCCGATCACATTGAGGAATTCATCTTCTACGGAGATGACCTGAAGATTGAGCGATTTGACCCCGATACGCAACTCGTCTATGCAAATCCGCCGATGGAACCCGTCGCCGATTATGATGCTGCCATTAAAGAGGCCCTCGACAATCCCATCGGCGCGGAACCACTGGAAAAACAGCTCACCGCATCGAGCCATGTCACCATCGCCTTTGATGATCCCTGTCTCCCCATTCCCCTCATGCGTCATGATCTCCGGGGAGTGGTCATCGAAGAACTCCTACGGCGGCTTGATAAAATCGGGATACCGAAAGAAAGAATCCGTCTCATCTGTGCCAACGGTCTGCACCGGAAGTGGACGATGAAAGAGCTCTCAATCGTCCTCGGAAAAAAGGTTGTCGCTGAGATGGGGCCCGAGCGCATCTCCTGTCACGATGCCACCGACGATGCGAGACTCATCACACTGGGCACAACGGAAGCGGGGCACGAGGTCGAGATAAACCGCGCCGTTGATGAATCGGACATTACCATCTATGTGAACGTCAATTTCTCCTCCATGAACGGGGGCTGGAAGAGCATTCTCGTGGGTCTCGGTTCCTGGAGAAGCATCAGGCATCACCACACACCGAAAGAATGGAACATGAAACGGTCTATCATGGACCCGGAAACAAGCCCCATGCACGAAATCCTCCGCGAAATGGGAAAGCTGGTTCACGCAAACTATAACATCTTCCAGATAGAGACCGTCCTCAATAACAACGTCTGGCCGCGGCCCCTTGACCGCCTGCTCCGTCCCATTGATACAAGAAACGGGAATTCGGCACCCGGCATGGCAGTGCGCTCGATGCTCTCCCTCGCGACCTTGGGACCCCAAGTGGTTAAGAGAACTATCCGCAATTCCCTTATCCGCTCTGACTATCGGCTCTGCAGCATTTCAGCGGGCGACGTAAGTCAGGTTCACAACCGGACGCTCGACATCCTCTTCAAACAGCAGAATGTGAAGGTAAAGGAGCCCGCTGATATTCTCATATTCGGCGTCCCAAACCTGAGCCCCTACAGCGCCCAGTCAACCCTCAACCCGATCCTCCTGAGGAGTCTCACCATGGGATACCTCTCCGGTCTCTTCCGGGGAAGGCCGCTTGTGAAAGAAGGGGGCGTCATCGTTGCCTATAATCCGGGGCTGGAAAAGTTCAATCTTCGGCATCATGGGGCTTATAAGGATTTCTGGGATAATGATCTCGAAAACCATTACGACCCCGAGGAGTGTTGGACCGCCCTTTCGGAAAAATATGCGGACAATCCCGACTATATCAGAAAATACCGTGATGACTACGCCTACCACGGCACCCACGGTCTCATAAACTGGATGTGGAGCGGCATGGGGATGAGGCACGTAAAAGGAGTGGTCCTCGCCGGGGCGAAGGAGCCTGAAACGGCGAAAAAGATTGGATTCACCCCGGCTCCCGATTTCTCCTCCGCCATCGCGATGGCTCGCGAAATGGCGGGAAACGGTGCCTCGATGGCCTACCAGGTCATCCCGCCCCTATTCTGTGTCGACGTGGAGTCCTGATTAACCCAGGCTTACAATCAGCACTTGAAGGGATAGAAGTGGTGATAGCAGTATCCCCCGGGATCGCTGTAGAGGCGTTCTGTGTCGTCGATGCAGGCGCCGATCATGTTCTTCGAAACCTCGTCATAATCGGGGCTTTTTTCCTCTTCGGCCTTGCACGCCATGCATATCGGCTCGTGGTCGTAGACGGAGAGAATCCTGACATCATCGGTCGCCAGATCTTTCTTACACCGGCTGCAGACCAGGGCACAAGTGAGGCTCTCTTTCCAGTCATCCATCACGACATCCCCCCTTACTTATAAAGATACCTCGATTAATTCCATTTAAAAAAATGGCTGAGGCGAGTCCGTTCACCCGCCTCAACCTGATTGGTTTAAACTATCCGTGTCACTCGAGGAATTTGATTTTTGCAACTACACCGGCATGATCGGATGGCCACAGCATTGCATCCTCAGGAGCTCCAGGATAGGTATTGGGAACCATGTCAATTTCTTCCTCACCCACAACCGTCGCAGAGACTTTGTCAAGAGTAAGGGTATCCGGAGCCAACCAGATGATATCGATTCGTGAGGTAAGCTCGGCATCCGGATCACTGACATATTCGTCAAAACCACTGGTGTAGCCATCATCATATTTGTCCTGCAGGAGCCAGGAATCCAGGTAACCGGCGCCAACGGCCTGCATGTAAGGCGGAGTATAGGGTACCCACCCCATCCCGGGAACATAGCCCATATCCGGTACATCTTCAGAAGAGCTGTTCCAGTCGGCTATCAATAAAGTCGGTTTGGGATCAAGAGCATTCATGTAGTATACTGTACCCAACAGTTCCTGCATCTGCCATGACTGGAATACCCTGAAAACGCTTCTCGGTGCGCTGCGTACCTCCAGGTGGGTGTTGACGACGCGGTAGGTCGTGCCCTTAACATCCACATCAACAGCAAGATAGCCGCGGGAGAACGAGACAGGTATACCTCCGAGATCTATTACCAGCTGGGCCTGGTAATTGTCGTTAAGCACTTCAACAGCATCGTGGCCTTTCCGCACCAGAATGACATCGTGGTCTACAAGGCGAACATCCGAAAGAAATGTGGGTGAACTGGGATTGATCATAGGCACTTCGATGTCGGCATTGTCGACGGTAAATGCATCATATTCCATTCCACGTGCTTTCAGTGCGGCATCCAGAACAGTATAAAAGTCAATTACGACATCTTCAGCTGGAGTCGGGTTGCCGTCCATAAAATCGCCGGGAGTCTGGATGAAATATGTTGATACTTCCTGCAAACCGACTACCTGTGGCTTATATCGGGCGATTTCGTCGGCTATCGCTTCAGCACGTGCCGGGAAATTGGTATACATCGCGGTCTGGAAAACATCCGCCACCACATATGGAATTGTGTCGGGGTCGGTTTGTGCAGCCTCAACCACTTTGAAAATATCCGCGCCCAGATACAGGTTGCGTGTCATAGCGTTGATCTTGGGATCTGCCGCAACGGCCGATGAGAGCGGGGCGACCACAATCATAACGCCCACAACGACAGCAATGAAAAACAGTAGTTTTCTTTTCATTATCACTCCTCCTTTTCTTTCATTATAAGTCTTATAAACGGCCGGAGCCGGTTATTCTCTCAGTACACTGATTACAATCGATTATACGTATTACCTATTCTCTGTGCTGAGGATTAATTCCAGAATCAATGCTCGGTTCAGAAGGAAACAGGTGGCTTATACACATCACATTCGGACGTGTCCGGCGGGCGCTGGGAAATCAATTTTCGCTGGGAAATAAAACGAAGGAAAATGCTGCTTGGAATATGGTCAGATTTGCAGTCCCGCCCCGACAACCTGACGGTCGCCGGGACACAACGTGGCGAATTTGGGGGGGCGATATATCTTCACCTTCATAATGATATCCCTCCTTCCCTATTAACATTTTGATTTATTATAAAATAAGAAACCTTTTTTCGAAAGGAGTTTTTTCTTCCGAACGGGGAAGAGAAACATGCCTGAGGACGTGCTTCGATGAATTGCAGAATGGTTACTTCGGTGGCAGCGACAGGGCGAAGTCCAGACACCGATCAATCCATCCTGACAGATCCTCATCGGTCTCACACCCCTCGGGGGATATCATGAGCCATCCCCTCATCGCCCTGCCGGTGAGATCAAATTTTCTCACATGGGGTAACCGCAGAAGGTCCTCATAATTTTCCGTACCGACCCTCACAATGAGATCGTCGCCTATGATACCGCATGCCATATTACCATAAATCAGAAAACCGATGCCCCCGAACATCCTCTTCTCATCGAATCCGTGCTCCTCTTCCAGCAATTCCCGAACTCTCTGGGCCAGTCCCTCATCGTAGGCCATATCAACACTACCTCCTGATTCAGAAGCATTCCACAATAATATCGCGTATCACCTTCAGGATCTCTTGCGTCATTTGATCATAGAAAAAGAAGAGAAGTCAATCCAGAACCTTTCGTGCCCCTGAGGCGTCCTCACGAAAGATGCTTTCCTTCATGTCCCTTCTGAAGAGTTAATTGAAATGGAGATATTTCAGACAAAAACAGGATATTACACGCCATACTTCTTGTGGAGTTCATACCGGATGGGACAATTACAGACGTAGGCGCTGCCAAATGACATCTTGTAGGGACAGATATCCACTCCATCGGATTTCAAAAATGCACCGGCCCCATCGATCAGTCTCTCAACTTCGCATACCGGTTTTTCACCTTTTTTCAAACACTTCATTCCACGGGGACATCTGTCGGTCTTTTCAAGAACAACGGGGGAAACTTCGCGATTCATAACCCGTAACTCCTTCTCAGAATGAATCTCTCCGCAACACGTTGCGGAGAATCTCCTATTGTTTAGTAAGTTAGAGTTTATTTTCTGTGTTTTCCGGCAGAAAATAAATTCGTTAACGAACGTATCCCGATTGTCGGGGTTAAGGAAAATATTTATTTTGTATTCTCGCCTCCCCCGCCTAAAGGCAGCGGGGAATGCGCTCGCTGTTCAATTCAGTCTGTTTGTCTCAAAAAAAGCGATTCACTGAAAAAACATCAACGTGTTAGTTATATATCATTTCCAGCAGACAGAATGTTGTTAAAAAAATAAGAGGTTACTATTAGGTTTTACCTAATATAATACGCTTAATATATTGATTTCATGGAATTATACCAAGGCAGGAAAAGGTTGGGATGTAATGTCCGTTACCGAACCATTAAATCATTAATTGAGATGTTTTTCCCTTTCTTCTCTGGGGATTATCATACTCGCGGTACGAATGGTCCTCGTCTATGGGGTGACCAAAAGTTTCTGACCCGGCTTGATAACATCCTGCGGATTTATACCATTGATATGACACAGCTCCGATACGGTAAGTCCATATCTGAGCGATATTCGAAAAAGGTTTTCTCCCTTCTCGATTACATGATAGCCCTTTTCTGCGCTCGTCTTTTCGGAGGCTTCTTTCTCTTCCTCATGAATTACTTCAGATGTCTGCACTTCTTCTGTTTGCATTATCTGCGTTGCGCTGTCTGGCACTGTTTTCTTCTCGATGTCAGCTTGTTCAATCCCACGTGCCTCGCCTTCAAAACTGCTCGCTCTTTCAATATCCTGATACTTTTTTACCTTCGCGTCAACTATCAGCCTTTGCGTGCTGAAATCATCGGGGAATTCCAATTCGGCATTCCGCATAATTTTTATAAACGCCTGATGAGAAACATCCTCCGGCAAATAATCCTTGAGATAAAGATAATCCCTCGACTGCGACTCGATCAAATATTGCTGGGCGCAATAGTCGCCGGGACATTCAAATACCGCCCGCTTCTTGATTCTGGCAAGAATATTTCCAGGAATTTTTTTATTTGAATACTGCCGTACCGCTCTATAGGCATTCTTTTGCCGTTCGATTGTCAGTAGCCGCAAGTTCTCGTCATTGGGAAATTCACGCGCCGCTTTCTGCTTTATCACAGTTATGACATGCGAGGGTACATCATCTGCAAGGCAGACAGATAACGGTGCAATCAAAACAAGACAAAGCATCACGACTGCGGCACAACGCAGCAGACAAAACGGAGCACCACGACCTTCGAGTGTGAGCTGTCTCGGAAAACTTCGCGTTTCTTTGCGAAGAGCCACTGTTTCTTTCCTGATTGTTGCGGTATTTTCTATCGGTTTCATAAATCGTCATGCCTTTCTCTATATAAATAAACACGTCACTTCTATGCTTAGGTTGACATACTATTTATGAAAGCTTGAAGATAAATCTGATGTAACTGTACGTATTTCAACAGTTCTGTCAAGGACTTTATGAAACCATGAAAATAATCGTTAGAGAAACTTGATTCTTCAGACTCTCATTTTCCGATATTGTCCGAGATAAAACAATGGGTTATATACTATCAATGATGATTGCGAGCGCATACATTTTTTACTTTACGAGCGTGCCGCCGGCCCTTTTTGTTGCCTCTTCCTCGAAGGCTTCCTGAAAACCGGGAGAATAATTCATATAGGTAGGAATCGGATACCTGAGGCCGGCGGTATGGGTTTTTTCCAGGCCTTCGACGAGGATCTCAAGTTTATCGTGTCGACAGGCGAACATTATCTCGGAGTCCTGGGCGCCTCCCCAGATACGGTCACCGTTCCCCGGAATGACAAGCTGTGGTTTTCCCGTCAGGAATGTCTTCACAACCCCTTCGTGACATGAACCCATTCTTCCCGCAGCGGTAAATTCGAGGGCCCCTCCCTCGCAATAGAGATATCCCTGAATGAGACGCATCGCCTGGGCGGGAAGGCAATATATCAGGACGACATGGGGAATCACCTTTGTTCTCGTAAGCGGAGAAATCACAATACCATGACAACCATCTTTTATGAGATAGAGATGCTCCTGCATTTTTTCCGATACTTCGGCATCCTTCGCATAGAGACCGACACTGAAGAGATTCACCCATTCCTTTGTCTCATCGGTGATGGCATCCCACCCGTAGATGACGCGAGCTATCTTGCAGCTTATATCCTCTTCGGTTATCGCCATGGTCCAGCCGTAGGACCTCGACATCTTGAAGTTCTGACAGAGGAAATTCTGCACATTCATATCTTGTAACGGTCGCTTATATTCCGGCTGAATCTCCGAGGCCGAATCGACCAGCCTGACGGCAAGGGGAAACGTGGCCGGCCTGACATATGTCTCAATCTTCCTTCCCATCTCATGATAGATATCAAGGTCTTTCTGCATGGATAGTGCCTCTCTCTTAATAACTCCGACGCGTGCTGCTAAAATCGGCGATCAATTTAGATCCAGCGCCGTACCTTTTTCTTGTATTCTCCCCAGACATGGGGAAACTGTTCTTCGAGCATCTGCTCTTCAACCGTTATGAACACTACGTCCATGAGATAGGCAAAGACCGGAACCACGACAAAGGGCGAAAGTTCCCCCAAAAGGACTGCAATGCCGGCAAGGATAAATACCATTCCGAGATACATAGGGTGCCTGGTAATCTGAAACACACCATCCGTGATAAGGACATTCGATTTCTCGAAGGGCTTCACCGTTGTGTCACGTTTCTTAAAGACTTCATCGGCAACGAGATTGATGAAAACCCCCACAACAAGAGGGATTGCACCGAGAAGATTCCAGGGAAAGGGGACAATTGTGACTACAGGAAAAAGAAAATAGAGGAGCAGCATGAACACAATGGAAATAAATATGTAGGTCGGGGAAGGAACCTCTTCTGCCTCATCGTTTTTTCACCCTTGAAAGGATCGAATAAGGTTCAGCGTATTTATTTTTTATGGGAAAAGGGGAGCTGTTATCCACAAAACCCCTTTTTTAAATTGAAGCTCCCCGCAATAAGTTGCGGGGAATCTCCGATTGTTAAGGAAAATGTTTATTTTTATTCGCTCGCTAACCCCGCCGCAAGGAGCGGGGAATGTGCTCGCTGTTCAATTCATGGTAGTCCCACGGGGAATCGAACCCCGGTTTCCGGCGTGAGAGGCCAGCGTCCTGACCGCTAGACGATGGGACCATTATGGCTGGGGGACAAGGATTCGAACCTCGGTAGCAGGAGCCAGAGTCCTGCGTCCTGCCGCTAGACGATCCCCCAGGAATCTCGCATTGAAGTGAGGCATTTAGCCAAATCATTGAAAAAAGTCAAGGACTAATTTTTCACTGAGCAGCACCGCCCTGTCGACACAACAGGCGAGTGGACCGGGCCTTTCTACGAAGGGTATGGCCCGGTTCATTCTTTGTTATTTTCGTTACTGTTCCTCATGCACGGTGTTGCAGACATTTTTTTCAGATCTCCAACTGTGTTATTTTTGCAACACCTTTTGAAGAGAGGGGCCTATCGGGGCCTCAACGCGTGCATAGAAGGTGCTCTGCAGGAATTTTTTCA
>JAFGBH010000032.1 GCA_016933215.1 Deltaproteobacteria bacterium
CCACGAGAAAAAGAACAAGCAGAAACAGACCTCCCCCCACGTAATACTTTTCGCGATTGGTAAGCTTCAATTTCATCAGGATATTCAAAAGACCGGACTTCTCCCTTTTCGGATGGGTGAGGCCTACGATACCGGTGTAATTGCCGGACGACTTTTCATTACGAATAATATCAAGCAACTTTTCTGTTGATGTAATCTTTTCCCGAGAAGGCACTGTGGTTCCCATCTTTTATAATGTAAATATGATGATACCAATGATTAAAAAACGCAGTTCCGATTTCCTATTGAACCCTTCACAACAAATTGCGGGAAATCTTCGATTGTTAAGGAAAATGTTTATTTTTTATTCACTCGCACACCCCGCTGCAAGCAACGGGGAATGCGCTCGCTGTTCAATTCAGCATTGCGATAATCCTCAGTTTTCATCTTCACCGTCGCCATATAAATGTCTCAAAACGCCTAAGCAATATTTTATTGTGGGGGGCGGGAATAATTCCTTTAGCTATGTAGTTTCTTACCGTCGCGGCAGAAATCCCGAGAAGCTCTACGGCATAAAAACTATATTGCAACAGCTACTTTTAATGATAACCGTTTGTCATGTTCCTGATGATTCTATACTGCTTCCCAACCTTCCGGTGAGTGTGAATTTAACGAACATTTCATTCAATGTCAAATTTTAATCCTTCTTTCACAATATAATTCCCTTAATAATTAAAGTTATAGATTAATGGGCACATGGCAGGGCACACCGTCTCTCAAATCACCGCTTTCATCAGAGAAACATACATGTTAGATTACTGATATGAGCCAAGAAATTATCACCAAGAAAGATGTTATGCGTGTTCTTGAAGAAATCGCCACACTGCTTGAGCTCAAAGGAGAAAACCCTTTCAAGTCAAGGGCATACTATGCCGCAGCACGTAGCATCGAAACGACGGATATCGATCTTGCGTCACTTGTCGAGGAGGGAAGACTTTCCTCCATGAAAGGTATTGGAAAGGCCCTGGAGCAAAAGATCACGGAGTTTGTCACGACGGGCAAACTCGAGTATTATGAAAAGCTCAAGGCATCAATCCCGCCCGGACTGATGGAGATGTTAAGAATTCAGCACCTGGGCCCCAAAAAGATCAACGCCCTCTATGAAAAATTGAGGGTCACCACCATCGGTGAGTTGGAATATGCATGCCTGGAAAACAGGCTCGTTGAGCTTCCCGGATTTGGCGATAAAACACAGAGCAAGATCTTGTCGGGAATCGAACTCCTTAAAAAATATAATGAACGGTATCTCTTTGCCGAAATTATTGAAACTGCTGAGGCGCTTCTCACAAGTATTCGGGGCAATACGTGCGTGATTCGTTCCAGCATTGCCGGGTCCCTTCGACGATTGAACGAAACGGCCAAAGATATCGACATCGTTGCCTCAACCGATGATTCGCCCAACCTTTCTGAGCACTTTGCCGCCCTTCCCGAGATAGAAACGATCACGGCACGGGGAGACACAAAGGTAAGCGTTACGCTCAAATCGGGCGTCAACGTCGACCTGAGAATCGTAACAGACGATGAATTTCCCTACGCCCTCCATCACTTTACGGGAAGCAAAGAACACAATATAGCCATGAGAGGCAGGGCAAAGACAAAGGGAATTAAGATAAACGAATACGGCCTCTTCGGAGAAGCAGGTCCTATGCCATGTAAAAGCGAGGAGGAGATATTCTCCACGCTTGGCCTTACCTACATAGCTCCCGAATTGAGAGAAAATATGGGCGAGATAGAAGCGGCGGAAAAGGGTGAAATGCCGGAGCTTATAGAAGAAAGTGATGTCCGAGGCCTTTTTCATATTCATACAAATGCGAGTGACGGTTCTGATTCCCTTGAAGAAATTGTCGCCGCGGCCAAGAAAATGGGTCTGGAGTACATCGGAATTTCAGACCACAGCAGGTCCGCCTATTACGCCGGGGGTCTTTCCGTCGATCAGATACGAAAACAGCACAAAGAAATAGATGCAATCAATGCCCGGGAAATCGAATTCCATATATTCAAGGGTATCGAGGCCGATATACTCACCGATGGAAGTCTCGATTATCCCAACGATATTTTATCTACCTTCGACTTTGTCATAGGGGCGATACATTCCAATTTCTCAATGACAGAAAATGAGATGACTCTCCGTATCATGAAGGCCCTCGACAACCCTTGCCTAACCATGCTGGCCCACCCCACGGGGAGGCTTCTCCTTGCCCGCGAACCATACCCCGTCGACCTGGAAAAGATAATAGAACATGCCTCCAAGCGAAAGACGATACTCGAGCTTAACGCAAATCCACACAGGCTTGACCTTGACTGGAGGTTCTGCCGATATGCCGGGAAGAAAGATGTCAAAATAGCAATCAATCCCGATGCCCACACTATTGAGGGACTCAAACACTTCAAACTCGGTATCAACATAGCAAGAAAGGGCTGGATCACATCAGCGGACTGCATTAACTGCCTTGAAAGAAAAGAGATCGAGAGATTGTTTTTCCAAAAACAGTAATATTTTTTACCGACACCCCATAGATTATTTTGCACATTTATGAAGGTAACATATCAATAGTATTGACTTTTATTTTTTATTACGGCATGGGCTTCTATTTCATATCTATCCTATCATTATTTTTTTATTGACAAAAACAGCACTTAACCAATATAAGTTTCCGAAATGTATCTTATTTACTGTTTAAATCAGGGGAGCAATCGACGGAGGAAATACAATGGATTTTGAGTTACCGGAAGAGATGAGAATGCTGAGTGATATGGCGTACAAATTCGCCCAGGCTGAGGTAGCACCGCTATCGGAGAAGTGTGATGAAGAAGAGAAATATACCGAAGAGATTAGGAAAAAGGCAGCGGAAAACGGCCTTGTGGGCGCATGGATTCCTGAAGAGTATGGCGGTTCCGGAGTGGGCATCCTGGGAAATGCCATAGTTACGGAGCAGCTTTCAAGGGTTGATATGGGCATCGGTCTTAATATTGTTGCTGCAGGATTCGGCTGTGAGGCGATCTATTATTTCGGTTCGGAGGAACAGAAACAGGAGTATCTGCCTCCGGTCTGCAGTGGTGAAAAGGTATGTGCCGGGGCATATACGGAACCCAACGCGGGAACCGATGTGGCCGGATATAAGACGAGGGCCGTGAAAGACGGCAATGATTATGTAATAAATGGGAGCAAAATGTTCATCACGAACGGGACAGTTTGTGACTTCATGGTATGCCAATGCATTACGAACCCGGATGAAAAAGTTCACCGGAGTTTCGGCCAGATAATAGTTCCTGCCGATGCATCGGGCATTACGAGGACGAAAATTCATGGTAAAATGGGAATCAGGGCGAGCGATACGGCGGAAATTGCCCTGGAAGATGTCAGGGTCCCCCAAGAAAACCTTATCGGCGAAGACGGACGGGGATTCTACCAGTTAATGCATTTCTTTGATATTACGAGAATCATGGTGGCAGGTCAGGCGCTTGGCCTTTCCCAGGCATGCCTCGATGAATCCATCAAATACTCCAAAGAAAGAACGGTCTTCGGAAAACCGATTGCCTCTTTCCAGCTTACCATGCAGAAGCTCACCGAGATGGCGATACGAATAGAGGCCCTGAGAAACCTTGTCTATAAAGCCGCATGGTCCGTTGATGTCGGCAAACCGGATTTTCATTTGGCCGCAATGGCCAAGTACTACGGAGGCCAGACTGCTGTATACTGTGCAAATGCAGCAGTTGAGATTCATGGAGGATACGGATATATCAATGAATACAAGGTCCAAAAATGGTACCGGGATGCCAAGATTCTCGAGCTCTATGAGGGAACAAAAGAGGCCGAGATAATGACAATTGGAAAGGTGTTGCAATCCCGATAAGGCGAGACTGAGTGACTTCCACTCCGTAAAGAGAGGAGAGGCGTCATTCCTTTTTCATTAAAAACAGAAAGGAACAAATCATGACTCTTACAAAAGCAGAACTTGTAAAAAATCTTCACACCAATACTAAATTTTCAAAAGAACGGTGTTCGGAGCTGGTCGAATCGGTATTCGAGCTCATGAAAAAAGAGCTTGAAAGCGGAAATGATGTACTCATATCGGGCTTTGGAAAATGGTCGGTCCGTAAGAAAAACCCCCGCAAGGGAAGAAATCCCCAGACAGGTCAAGAGCTCATGCTCGATGCCCGCAGGGTAGTCACGTTCAAATGCTCTCGAAAGCTGAAAGAAATAGTAAACTGATATTTTTGGGATACAGATACTTGGATAATACAACAGAGTAATTAACGGAAGCCTCAGCCTCTCCCGTTAACGCTCAGCGCCCGGTCTGCTTTTGTCAAGCCTTGTCCCTTCAGCGCGTCTAAAATGAAAAAGGAGCCGTTGCCCGATATGCGCCATATGCCCGGCAGACATATCTGCCTGTCGGGCCGAAAAAAAACATGTAATATTTTGATAACAAGGTATATATCCCCGATAACTCGTGTATTTCAAATCATTGATGCATATCCCGTCGTCCAAATTATTTAGATACCGAATAACCTCCCTAACCGATCTAAATTATTTCGCTCTTATCTTTCGAAAAACCTAACAAACACCCTATTTTTTTCTTGACTATATATTGTGTATGTTTTATAAAAATACACAATATATAGTATTTCTAAGATGGGGTATTGTATATAAAGGTATAGTCGGCAGGAATTCTAACACCTTGTTGCGGGAAGTGAAAGATGGGGGTACCAAGAAAAAAGGCGAGGGTGTATCCTGTATCAGAAAAACCGATGTCGGAAAAACAATCTCTCGAATCAATAGTAGCTCCATGGCTTTTTAAACATATTGAACTGATCGACCGCCTTGATTCCGCTCCTAAGATCAATCATAAAAAACTGATTAACATTTTAAACCACCTGCACTTCACCGACGGGCATCTCTTTGTCCATATGAAAGAGATTCAATACGGCGAAGACTTACTCATACCGGTGCTTTCTGATCCATGCTACGATGGCATCATTACCTGTCGATGGGTGAATGATCAGCGTTACGATCTTGAAAAGTACCGTCTTCTGAACCTCGTTATTCTTGATGGTCTTTCCGTGCTATTAGCTCCAGCAATCCTCGAAAGCAGTGACAGAGAATCCTTCAGCATTCGACAACCTGACACAGTCTATGTCCTAGGAAAGCGGAAGGCAAAAAGATACTACTGCCATGGTGTACATGCCGAGTTGATTCAGAACGGTTTTGCGGCTAACGGTTTCTTATTGGATTTCAATGCCCTGGCCTTTCGCATCAGGGTAACTCCGAACCCCGATTTTTCTTTTCACTGGTTTAATCCTGAAGCAGCGGCCACGATAAATCTGTACCGTAAAGACAAACTGATCTTTTCAGGTGCCTGTAAATACATTCGCCAGACCAGCAGCATCGTGGAGAAAGAAATCGTATTTGCCCCCGTTGATAATGAGATCAGCCGAATTAAGAAAAAAAGAAAGCGCAGTAATCGTCTGCAACTGACACCATCACCGAGCGTATCCTTTTTCCATCCTTTCTTCAAAAAGAAAGTACAGAGAGATATTCATGATATATCGATAACAGGATTCTCTGTACACGAATTCGCTGAGCAGGGAGTTTTGGTTCCCGGAATGATTCTACCTAAAATGGAAATTAATTTTTCCGGCAGCTTGAAAATAAAATGTGCCGCACAGGTTATTTATTGCAAAAAGGAAAAAAAGGGACTGGTACGCTGCGGCTTGGTCATTCTTGATATGAACTTCCCCTCATATGGTAAGCTTAGCAACATTCTCATAAGCGTTATAGACTCCCGTATTCGTATCTCTGATGAAGTAGATCTTGATGCACTGTGGAAATTCTTCTTTGATGCAAATTTCATCTATTCAAAAAAATATAAATCCATTCAATTATATCGAAATGATTTCAAAAAAACATATGGAAGGCTCTACAGGGACAACCCTGAAATCGCACAGCATTTAACCTACCAGAAGAACGGTCAGATTTATGGCCACGTCTCCATGGTCAGGGCATACCAGGAAGCCTGGATGATTCATCATCTTGCTGCAAAACCGATGGGCAAAAAACATACCGGTCTTCCTATTCTCAAGCAACTCCTGAATTACTTTGACGGTATTTACAGACTACCGTCGGTTAAAATGTCCCATATGATATTTTATTTCCGCTCACAAAACAGGTTTATGAAGCTCTTCTTCGGCGGTTTTGCACGAGACCTCGATAATCTGAATGCCTGTTCCATGGACCTCTTCGCCTACGATACTTATAAAACCGCCTCTTCGCAAAACAGCCTTCCCGACGAGTGGACGCTAAACAAGTTCGATAAGTCAGATCTGTTGCAATTGGAGCACTTTTACCGAAATCACTCGGGGGGACTTCTTCTAAATGTTCTCAAACTTGGAGACGGAAATCCATGCGATGAGCCTTTGGAAAAGGTCTATGCACGGCAGGATCTTATACGCAAATCAACCGCCTATTCGCTTCGCTTTAAGGATCGGTTACAGGCAGCAATGATTGTCAATCAATCAGACTTAGGCCTCAATCTCTCGGAGCTTTTAAATGGAATAAAGATTATCGTAACAGATTCCCGAGAACTGCCGTGGGACGTTCTCTCGAGTGCCATTTCTCAACTTGCACCTGTGTATAATATTGACAGCGTGCCGATCATGATTTACCCTCACACCTACCTTGAGGAACGAGGAATTTCGTATGAAAAGCAATATCTGATGTGGATCCTCGACACCCAATATGGGAAAGAGTACCTGGAATACATGCAGGAAAGAACGAAGCTGAAAATTCGCTATCTCGTTAAATTTCTCATTGAGAAGTTATTAAAATAATGGAAAATACCACACCCCTTTACAGCAGCACTAACATAAAAGCCTATATTGAGTTTCTCGGTATATACTACCCTAATATTGATATTAACTCCCTTCTCGATTATGCCGGGATGACCAGCTACGAAGTTGAAGATGAAGGCCATTGGTTTAACCAAAGGCAGGTTGATCGTTTTTATGAAATGCTTGTTCAAAAGTCCGGCAACAAAGAGATTGCTCTCGATGCTGGAAGGTATGCACCATTTTCAACAGCAGCCAGTGCCATTGTTCAGCTTACAATGGGATTCATTAACCCTGCCACAGCATACGCGTTGATGGGGAAGCTTTATCCTCGAGCAAGTAGAGCTTGTACAATTGATACCAAAAAAACCGGCAGCAGCAAGGTTGAGATATTTGTAAAACCCAAACCAAATATCGATGAGAAACCGTACCAGTGTGAAAACCGAACCGGGATATTCGAAGCTGTCGGCAAGCTTTTTACGGGAAAAAATGCAAAGGTCGAACATCCTTCATGTCTGCACAGAGGCGATGATCTTTGCCATTATATCATCTCCTGGCAAATGCCGGCATCAATTGAATGGAAACGTATCCGCAACCGTATCGCGCTTCTCAATCTATTTGTGTGCCTTTCGCTTTTCTTCACCCTGCCGAGTAATACCTCAACAATTTATTCATTACTAATAAGCGCCCTCCTTTTACTTTTCGTCACCTTTTATCCGGAATACCTGGAAAGCAAAGAGCGGACATCGGATCTTAAAATTAAGGGTGACATAGCGGGTGATTTCTTAGATCGCATTAATGAAAGCTACAACAACATGCTGCTCATTCAAGAAATTGGCCAAGCTACAGCCAACATCCTTGACACGCATAAACTTCTCGAGCACGTCATGGAAATTTTTGAAAAGCGTCTCGATTTTGATCGTGGGTTAATCATGCTTGCAAATGAGGATCGAACTCGCCTCGAATACACTGCCGGTTATGGATACCAATCGGAATTTGAGGAAGTTCTTAAAGATGTTTCCTTTCATCTTGATAATCCTAAATCAAGAGGGCAGTTTGTATTGGCCTTCAGAGACCAAAAGCCTTTCCTGGTTAATAACTTAGATGAAATTGAAGGTGTGATTTCTCAAAAGAGTCTCGATTTCGCGAGAGCAGTCGGCGTTAAATCATTTATTTGTGTCCCTATAGTATATGAGGGAAGGTCCGAAGGCATCCTTGCCGTAGACAATCTCAAGTCAAAAAGGCAATTGAGCCAGAGCGATTTAAACCTTCTCATGGGTATTGCTCCAGAGATTGCTGTTTGCATCAACAATGCAAGATCCTATGAGAAAATCAAAGAAAGTGAAGAGCGATTTAAGTCTGTCGGTGAAAACTCGCCGGATATAATATACACATTAAATGGGGATGGTTTTATTACTTACGCCAGCCCCGCCATTGAGAAAAGGTTTAAATACAAAGTTCATGATGTAGTGGGAAAACATTTTTTGGACCTCGCCAAAGAAGAAGAAACCGACAAGATAACCAAGCTTTTTAGAAGGGCAAGTGAAAATAAGGAAACAATAAAAGATGTCACAATATCGTTATTAGACAAAGACGGTTCAGAGGTTATTTTTAATGTAAGTGGTGCACCAAATTTTGATTCAAAAGGAAAATTAACCGGTGTCGTAGGAATATTGAAAGACGTCTCTGAACTCAAGAAAAACTATGACACATTGCAATCAACCCTGCAGAGCATCATTAATGCAATGTCAACTATCGTTGAATCCAGAGATCCCTATACGGCAGGTCATCAGAAGCGGGTATCGGAGATTGCCTGCGCAATTGCCGAAGAAATGAATCTGCCCCTGGAAATGATTACCGGTATCCGCATGGCATCCGTTATCCACGATATAGGAAAGATGTACATACCTGCTGAAATACTGAGTAAACCGGGCGTCCTCAGCGAGCTCGAGTTCAATATGATGAAAACTCATCCTGAGGTCGGTTACGGTATCCTTAAAAATATAGAATTTACCTATCCCATTGCAGATATCGTCTATCAACATCATGAGAGAATGGATGGGTCCGGATATCCCAATGGCATATCGGGAGACAATATTCTCCTCGAAGCGCGCATTATAGCTGTAGCTGACGTAGTAGAGGCAATGAGCAGTCACAGGCCCTACAGGCCTGCAATCGGAATTGACAAAGCATTGGAAGAAATAACAAATCGTAAAGGAACAGCATACGACCCGGATGTTGTCGACGCCTGCCTGAAGCTCTTCAAAGAGGAAAAGCTCAAGGTTGCCTGAGTTACTGTTTGAACAGCCTACCGTCAATCCTCATTATGTTACTCTCTACTATGATTCTGGTTTCGATCCCTTACAGAGCAAGAGGGGACTATAAGTAAAGCGGCGTGGGTCAGTGAAGAATTTTTTAAAGTCGGCAAAGAAAGCCTCGTAACCTCCAGGATAGTTTTCAAATAAATCCTTTATCTTGGAAGCGGCAACCTCTGCTTTTTTGATCCAATTAAACAGATCTGAATCCTTGACGTCCCCGTAAATAAGATGGTGCGGCATTAGGTCCACCTGGATATTTTCATATCCATTGTCATAAAGATAGGAGTAGAGCTTCCGTCCTGCATAAGAATCAAAATTATGCTCCTTATCCAACCTCTGCATCAAATCATGTAATATCTTTTCAGTCATCTTGGGAAGTTCATAATGGTTGAGGCAATTATAATCAAGATCAAGGAGGCAGAGATAACCACCAGGTTTCAGATTTTTCATAAGATTCTTTACGATTGTTGAACTCTCATTATGAAAATACTCGAGGACAAATCGCACCCATATAATATCAAATTCTCCAATATCATTTATGGGAGAAGTGATATCGCGGACAAAAAACTCAATTCCCGTTTTCCCATGATGCTTCTTGGCATAACTTATCCTATCTTCCGAGTTATCAACACCCGCAATTCTTCCTCCGGGCTGTATCATTTCAAACAAGATTTCCGTTGTTTTTCCCGTTCCACATCCCAGATCAAGTACACGCAATCCCGGCTTTATTCCACACCATTCAGCATGTCTTCTTACTTCTTCTACATCCGTCTTGAGCTCAAGTCTCAGAATCTCATCATCGCTTTCCATCAGGTACTTCATTTTTACTCTTTCGCCTCCGGTCATATTTAACAGAACAATTCTTCAAAAAAAAGCCCTAAATTGAAACGTCTCAAACGAATCTCTTATAGGGCATAAAATACACTGCGTCAAGAAATAGCAGCTCTATTTAAAACCTTTGTGATACTTTTCTGAGAATACTGATCGCCTTTAATATCCCCACTCCAGTTCGACTCTCCCGAGGACACTTGCAAAAACAAGCTTCAGCCTTTTCTGGGATTCACCAACACCCTTTTCAGGACAGGCGAATCTCAGGCTGTAGAATTTTCCGTAATAGGGATTTACGTAGGGGAAAAACTTTTTAATTACAGGGCTTATCGCCGTCACTTCCCTGATCTCATCGGGATAAAATCTCTCATAGTTTTCCGACAGAAGAAAGATATCCCACACAGAGTCCTCTCGTGCAAAATCGTTTGCATCTCTATCGGGCATGGAGGCATAAAAGAGAAACTCCTCGAATCCCTTCTCCCCGTTACCGAGCATATTCTTCCCTACCCTCTCATCTCCCCGAGGCAATTGATATATTCTTGCATATTCATCGCGAAAGGCATCAATGAATATCTGACTTTCATAGGTTGCAACTATCAGAGCCCTTGTCTCTAATTCGGCGTAGACCGTTTTTTCTCGTGTCCACCTGTTCAGTGCCGAGAGATATTCGTCAGATATAGCACTCCCTTCAGCGATTTCGAGATAATCCCCGAGATAAGCGCAGCCGCTACAGCACAACAAGGAAAGAAACATAATAATCGTAAGGAGTTTCTTCATTTATCCTCTCCGAAGACCCTTTCAAAGATGTAATCCTGGTGGGTCAAAAAGTTTTCTATCTTAAAGGCATCGTCTACGTCATCGGCCGTCAGATAGGACATCGTTTCACTGTCCCTGAGGAGGAGCTCCTTGAAGGCAACTTTTTCCTCCCAGGATTTCATCGCATTCCTCTGAACGATCTCATAGGCTTTTTCCCTTGATAACCCTTTATCGATGAGTTTCAGGAGAACCTTTTGTGAAAAAAACACCCCTCCCGTCATATTAAGATTTAACATCATTCTTTCGGGATACACCACGAGATTTTCCACCATGTCCGCGAATCGATGCAGCATAAAGTCGAGGAGGATCGTGGCATCGGGACCAATAACCCGCTCCGCGGAAGAGTGACTTATATCCCTTTCATGCCAGAGCGTCATATTCTCCATGGAAACCATGGCATAGGATCTCATAAGCCTTGCAAGACCGGACATATTCTCAGAAAGTACTGGGTTTCTCTTGTGAGGCATGGCCGATGATCCCTTCTGGCCTGCTGAAAAGAATTCCTCCGCCTCCCCTACTTCCGTCCTCTGAAGCAGCCTGACCTCCGTTGAGAACTTCTCAATAGACGATGCTATTATTGCCAGTGTCGTGAAGAACTCGGCATGCCTGTCCCTCTGAAGAATCTGTGTGGCAACAGGCGCGGGTTTGAGTCCAAGCCTGTCACAGACATACTCTTCAACGGAGGGATCTATCGAGGAAAAGGTTCCCACAGCCCCTGAGAGTTTCGCATAACTAATCGTCTCCTTCGCCCCTCTCATGCGATCCAGGTTTCGCTGCATCTCCTTGTACCAGAGGGCCATCTTCAGCCCGAAGGTAACAGGCTCTGCATGCATTCCGTGTGATCTTCCTATCATGAGCGTATTTTTATGCTGAAATGCCTTATCTTTCAGGACTCTCAACAAGAGCTCAATATCATGAATCAGAATCTCGGCAGACTCCTTCAGGAGAATGGCCAGCGATGTATCAAGAATATCCGAAGAGGTGAGACCCATATGGATATATCTCGCGTCCTCTCCCACCTTTTCCGATACCGACGTGAGAAAGGCGATGACATCATGCTTGACCGTTTTCTCGATCTTCTCTATCCTTTCAATATCGAACCCGGCTCTCTTCTTTATATTCTGCAGGGATTCGAGAGGAATCGCACCACCTTTGGCAAGCGCCTCGCAGGCGAGAAGCTCTACATCAAGCCATTTCCTATATCTGTTTTCAGGGCTCCAGACCGAAGCCATTTCTTCTCTCGAATATCTCGGTATCACCGCTTCTCTCCCAATCTGTTATTTTTGTGAAACATTCTTATTACGATAGTGCAGAAAGAGTCAAGAATTTTTGAAAAATATCACCCTTCGAGAAATTTTTACTTGACTACATATAGTATTAGTATTAGCATTACCGCACAACATATTGTGGTAATGGATCAAGCCCTGGGGCTCTGATGGAGGGAGTGTTTATGCACACCAAGATAAGGAAGAGGGATGGTCGCCTCGTAAAATACGATGTCTCGAAAATCACCGATGCCATAGCAAAGGCGGGAGAAGCCACCGGTGAATTCGACAAAAGTGTGGCACGGCGACTCACAATCAGAGTTCTCAACCTTTCGGAAAAACTTTTCGACGGTAAGATCATGTCCGTGGAAGAGATTCAGGATATCGTTGAAGAGATCCTCTTGAATTCTTCTTACCGTAAAACGGCGAAGGCTTATATAATCTATCGTGATCAGCATGCGAGACTGCGTGAAATCACCAATAAGATGGAAGTCGACCTCGTCGACCAGTACCTGAAAAAGATTGACTGGAAGATTAACGAAAACAGTAATATGGACTATTCCCTCCAGGGACTCAATAACTATGTGTCATCAGAAGTGAGCAAGGTGTACTGGCTCAACAAGATATATCCGGCTGAAATAAAGAAGGCGCAACAGGACGGTGATTTTCACATACACGATCTAAGTCTCCTTTCCGTCTATTGTGTTGGGTGGGATCTTTACGATCTTCTGATCGAGGGCTTCAAAGGTGCCTCGGGAAAGGTCGAAAGCAAGCCGGCAAAACACCTTCGAAGCGCCCTGGGACAGGTAGTCAATTTCTTTTACACCCTTCAGGGCGAAGCGGCAGGTGCCCAAGCCTTTTCAAACTTCGATACCCTCCTTGCCCCTTTTATCAGATACGACAAACTGAGCTACAACGAAGTAAAGCAGGCCCTCCAGGAGTTTATTTTTAACATAAATGTCCCTACAAGGGTCGGCTTTCAGACCCCTTTTACGAATGTCACACTCGATATTGAAGTTCCCAGCTATTATGCAGACCAAAACGTGATCATCGGCGGCGAACCTGTAAATGAAAAATATGGCGATTTTCAGGAAGAAATGGACCTCTTCAACAGGGCCTTCCTGCAGGTCATGGCAGATGGTGACGCAAAGGGGAGGGTTTTTACCTTTCCCATACCGACCTATAATATCACCGATAAGTTCGACTGGGAGAGTCCAAGCCTTGAATATCTGTGGGAGATGACTGCCAAATACGGCGTTCCCTATTTTTCCAATTTCATAAATTCCGACATGAATCCTGAAGATGCCCGCAGTATGTGTTGCAGGCTCCGGATTGACAACAGGGAACTTGAAAAGAGAGGCGGCGGCCTCTTCGGTTCAAACCCACTGACAGGATCAATCGGGGTCATTACCATCAATATGCCCAGGATAGGATACCTCTCAAAAACAGAAGATGAATTTATGGAGCACTTAGGCAGGCTGATGGTCATGGCGATGGAAAGCCTCGAAACCAAGAGAAAAGTCCTGGAGAAGTTCACCGACGGGAATCTCTACCCCTATACAAAATATTATCTTCGACACGTCAAGGAGCGATTTGGAGAATACTGGAAGAATCATTTCTCGACCATCGGACTTGTAGGAATGAATGAGGCCTGCCTGAATTTCATGGGAAAAACGATCGGCGATCAAGAGGGGCTCGATTTTGCCCACAGAGTGCTCGATTTCATGAGAAACAGGCTGCTTGAATTCCAAGAGGAAACGGGTAACAACTACAACCTTGAAGCGACACCGGCAGAGGGCACCTCATTCAGCCTGGCTCGAAAAGATATAAACAGATATCCGGATATCCTCTGTTCAAACGGCAACGGAGTGGATAGGAGTTCAGCCTTTTATACCAACTCGACGCAGCTTCCTGTTAACTATACGGATGATGTGTTTGAGGCGCTGGATCTGCAGGACGATATTCAAAGCAGATATACGGGAGGAACCGTCTTTCATATATACGCAGGTGAGCGTATCGAAAATCCCGCTGCCGTCAAGGTTCTGGTACGCAAGGTATGCGAGAAATATCACCTCCCCTATTTTACCTTCTCTCCAACCTTCAGCGTCTGTGAGAATCACGGGTATCTGGCGGGAGAAAATGAAACATGCCCGATATGCAATGAGCCCTGCGAGGTCTTCTCCCGCGTTGTCGGCTATCTGCGCCCTGTAAAACAATGGAACAAGGGAAAGCAGGCCGAATTCAAGTCGCGCAAAGTGTTCCAGGTTTAGCCCATGATAATAGGCAGTATGCAGAGATTTTCCCTGATCGATTATCCGGGGAAGATATGCGCTATTGTCTTTACCCAGGGCTGTAACTTCAGGTGTCCTTACTGCCATAATCCGGAACTGGTAAACCCCAAAAAGTTCGCCAAGAGTATCGCCCCCGATGAAATATTCTCCTTTCTCGAAAGGCGGAGGGGAAAGCTCGACGCGGTGAGCATCACAGGAGGAGAACCAACGCTTCAGGAGAACCTTGTCGGGTTCATAAGAAACATTAAAGATCTCGGCTATCTCGTCAAGATAGATACGAACGGATCCATGCCTGAGGTTCTTGAGGAGCTGATGGGGGAGAAATTGCTCGATTTGATAGCCATGGATGTTAAGGCACCTCTGGATAAGTATAAAAAAACAGTAAAAGCATCGGTAGATACCCGTCGAATAGAAGAGAGCATTCATCTCATCATGAACTCGGGAATCGACTATGAATTTCGAACAACGATTGTAAAGTCTCTTCTTGATGAAGCCGATATAAAAAAGATAGGGACAGTAATAAAAGGTGCCGACCGCTATGTCCTTCAGAAATTCGTCCCCTCGAAAACCCTGAACCCTAAATTCATGAATGCAGCAACTTTCACCGACGAGGAGATTGAAAAAACTGCCAAAAGCCTGGAGAAACTGGTTGGGTCTGTAATCTCTCGTTAATTTGATATTTGTTATTGATTCCAATATCTGCTATTGGTATAGGCGTTTCTAAATTTTCCGAAGGCAGTTTCATAATGGCGACAGACAATTCAGTCAATCAGGCGAAAGAAGTCTTACGAATAGAAGCGGAATCTATTTTCGATCTTGTTGAAAAAGTAGACCATAATTTCTCAAAGGCAGTCGACCTTATATACCGGTCGAAAGGACGGGTTATCGTCACGGGAATCGGCAAATCCGGTCTCGTGGGGAAAAAAATCGTTGCAACGCTTACCAGCACCGGCACGCCGGCCATTTTTCTCCACCCCGTCGAGGGTCTGCACGGCGATCTGGGCATCGTGAATCGGGACGACGTTATCCTTGCCATATCAAACAGCGGCGAAACCAATGAACTGAATTTATTGACCTTCAGTATCAAAGAGGTCGGCATACCCATTATAGCCTTTACCGGCAATATGGAATCGACACTCGCGAAATCAAGCGATGTGGCGATTGACGTGGGGGTGGCGAGAGAGGCATGCCCTTTTGGTCTTGCGCCTACATCAAGCACGACCGCAACCCTGGCAATGGGAGATGCCCTTGCCATTGCACTTATCGATAAAAAAAGTTTTTCCGAGAAAGATTTTTATAAATTCCATCCCGGCGGTCATTTAGGCCAGAGACTCATGGCCCGGGTAAAGGATCTGATGATTACGGGCGACGCCATCCCCAAAGTCAATTCGGGAGCTTCCGCCATCGAGGCAATTGATACAATTGATGAATGCAACCTCGGTTTTATTCTGATTGTCGATGCTGCCGATCATCTCTGCGGCATCCTGACCGACGGTGATGTCAGGAGATATGTCAGAAAAAGAACGAACTTCGATGAAATGAGTGTTGACGATTTAATGACAGGATCTCCCAAAACGATAGATCCCAACTTATCCATCGCCGAGACTATCGAGGAGCTGCAAAAAGCTGAAATCACCACCCTGGCAGTCGTTGACGAAAAGGGCCTTCTCAAGGGATACATTCACCTTCATGATATCCTTGGAAGAGGCGGAACAGTCAAGATATCGATACCAAAATAAGATAAAAGATCTTTCGGACCTGAAATGCTTCGAAATTATTTCATTATCCGTTGCCTGCGGTGTGGTCAGAAAAACCGAATTTCACGCGATAGTGTGAAGCTCAGGCCTCTATGCGGCAGATGCGCTGCTCACCTTGATGAACTGATAGTCCAGTGCATAGAGTGCGGAACAAAGAACCGCATTTTGGAAGAGAAATTGACTGCACGTGCCATCTGCAGTAAATGCGGGGCTCCTCTTTATCAGGGCTCCGTCTCCAGAATATCGGACGAATCCTTCAATGGCGATATCTCATCATTTCCCGGCCCGGCCCTCGTCTGCTTCTGGTCCTTTGAAAACAAAGCTTTTCAAAGGGTTCTCAAGCTCATGGAAGAGATTGCATCGAAATACGCGGGAGGTGTAAAGATAGCTCAGATGAACAGGGAAAATAATCCGCGCACCTTTTCGGAATATGCCATAGAGAAGACACCCACCTTCCTCTTTTTTAAAGACGGGGTTCCCGTTGAAAAGATTGAAAAGACGCTAACCATTGAAGAGATCGATGATTGCTTACAATCAGTAATAAAGGGTAACGAGCCCTAAACGTTAGGAGGCCTCTACAGCCTCTGCCAGCTCACCCGCAAGTTTTTCGATTAGAGCAAGGTTTTCCAATTTCTTTTTCCAGGCACCGGGTATCGCATCAATCCCGAGATAGGCACCCGAAATCGCTCCAGCCATGGCACCCAGGGTATCCCTGTCACCTCCGTGTAATACCGCGCAGAAAATGCAGCCTTCAAAGGATTCCGAATGCCTCATGAAGGAGTATACGGCAAAGGGCATCGATTCATACACCGCTACGGTTCTTCCTATAAGGTTGGCAGCCTCTTCAGGTGACCCATTGTCGTTGATCAGATCCCTGACTATGGTCATCTTCTCCTTCATCACATTGGTGCGAGCCATATCGATCAGTCTGCCGATGAATTTCTCCTTGGGAAACATCCGTCTCGCATCAAGATTCACTGCCTCCGCAACGGCTGCAGATTGAATGGCAGCACCATCAACCCCCAGTAGATGCGTATGGGTAACCTCTGCGGATAGTTTGGCACTTTCATAAAGGTTCTGTGATAAGTGATAGAAAAGCCCTACCGGTGCTATCCTCATCGCGGCCCCGTTTCCCAGCGAACCTCGCCCTCCGAAAAGACTTTTCGCCGCCTCCACATAGGAAATCCCTGTCTTCTTTACTATGGAAAAGATAACCGGGGGTCCGGAACCGTATCCACGCCATGGCTCATTTTCAAAATTTCTCCGGAACGTATCGCCCAGGTCCTGCTGATCAATTTGTTTCATCCTGACGAGAGACTCTGCAATACCAAGCGCCATGGCCGTATCGTCGGTATAAACGAGGGGCTCGCTCCCTTCGAGAAAATCACTCAACGATTTTTCTCTGATATGGACAAAGGCGACTTCTCCTATGGCATCTCCCAGGGCACTTCCTATCATGCACCCCAGAAATTTTGATTTACGATCAGCCATTATTTCCTCTCCCGTCCCACGGGAATGAGGTACAGTGGTTTATGATCCTCGGGAAGATTGAGAACCCGTGAAACTTTATCGTCATAGAATGCACCAATAGGGACTGCACCCAGACCCAGGGATATGGCCTGAATCAAGATATTTTCTGCCACATGTCCGACCTCCATCTTTACGTAGCGTTCGCCCCTCCTTCCGTATTTCCGCTCCGTCCTCTCATAAAGAGCGGTTATCACTATAACGGCCGGTGCATGCTGAACACATTCCTGTCCCAAGGCGGCTCCGGCAAGAGACCTGAAAAGGTTTTGATCCGATATCCTTACCAGTTTATGGCCCCTGGAGACATACCGAAAGAGGCCCTCCGGTAACACTATATGCAGTTCGATCGGATATAATGCCCCCGCGGAAGGTGCAGTCCTTCCGCCCCAGGAACGTGTTATTCCCTGAGCCGACCATAAAAGTTGTGACAGCTCTTTTTCCGTGAGACGATCATCTGCGAAATCCCGCACCGATCGACGGGCGGCAAGGGCCTCTTCGAAAGACACCACTCCCTTCAATGCAGGTTCGGGAAGCTCTATGACTCGCTCTCCGGAGGTCATCGTCATAGTTTCACCACCTATTGGGAAACAGGGAATCGGCGCAAAAACAGTGAAAAATAAGATTACAAGACCACAAGTGGAAAGATTTCGTATAATCAACATTCATTTACACCCTGAACTGATTATACTCTCAACAAAAACACAAAAACGAAACTCTCTCGGGCGCGCCTGTTATTGCAGTTCCCCGCAACAAGTTGCGGGGAATCTCCGATTGTTTACTAAGTTAGGATTTATTTTCTGTGTTTTCTGGCAGAAAATAAATCCTTTAACTCACTTATCCCGATTGTCGGGATTAAGGAAAATGTTTGTTTTTTATTCGCTCGCCAACCCCGCCGCTAGCAGCGGCGAATGCTCGCTGTTCAATTCAGCATCGAAAACGATACCGTTATGTTGACAAGAATAAAGTCTCTGTGCTTAATTAGTCAAGAAATAATCTTCCCTGTGAGATCATTGATGGAAAAGACATTTAATCCGAAGCCCTGGTTGCGAAGCCCCCATCTCCAGAGCATGCTTGCAAGTCTAAAGATACGGTCGCTCGGCAGAAATGAGATGGTACGATGTGCCCGTCGTATGATTATAGACGGGGGTGGGGGTGTTCGTCTACTGGGATATCATTCCGTGCAACGGGACAATGCTTCGAGGGGGCTCGTCCTTCTCCTCCATGGCTGGGAGGGAAGCGTAAACTCTGCCTATATGCTTCATACCGGACGATATCTCTTTGAGAGGGGTTACAACATTTTCAGACTGAATCTGAGAGACCACGGAGAGAGTCATCACTTAAACCAGGGACTCTTTCACGGGGCCCTGATCGAGGAGGTCGTCAAAGCAGCGGAAAATATCTCGTCACTTTCCCACCGAAAACCGTTCTATATTATAGGATTCTCACTGGGCGGAAATTTCGCCCTTCGAATTGCCCTCAGTTCCTTCGATAAACTCAACCGTGTGCTCTGCGTAAGTCCCCTTCTCGACCCTTACAAGACAACGCAGGCAATCGACGAGGGCCTTTCCCCCTACCGTTACTACTTTTTGAGAAAATGGAAACGATCCCTCAAAAAGAAAGAAAATCTCTTTCCCCAGCTCTACAATTTTGAGAAGGCATACCCGATGCGTTCACTGATGGAAATAACGGACTACTTCGTCAACAACTACTCCGACTTTAAAGACTGCCGGGACTATTTCAGACGCTATACGCTGCTCGACGATACATTCTCAGAATTAAAAGCACCTGTTACCATCTATGCCGCCTCAGATGATCCCGTGATACCTGTTTCCGACTATCATACCCTGAAGACAAACCACAACATGCACATTTCACTGCAGCCCTACGGTGGCCACTGCGGATTTGTCGATACTTTGATGTCCGGCACCTGGTACGAACGGAGAATAATAGAAACTCTCATCGAAAAAGAGAAAACCTGAAATGGACAAACTATGAAAAACGCAGCGGGAAAAAAAGATGACACCCTCGACCTCATTGTGAGGCAGCTCGGAACGGTTCCTCTCGATTACACGGACAAATTCAACCTTATAAAAAAGAAGAGGGTCTCTGACAAGGCCTGGCTCGCTGCAGGAGTCCTGATACCGCTTTTCTTCAGAAAGAATCCTGGAGATGCAGAGGGGGGCGAATTCGTTTTTCAGCTGATCAAGCGTTCTTCCGGCGTACCCCAGGGAGGAGATCTGAGCGGCCCCGGCGGAATGCTTAACACGATGCTCGACCGGCCTCTTGCCTCCCTCGTCGCCACGGGGATACTCCCCTCTCTCAAAGGTAAGGCCCGCTCCTTTTTAAGAAAGAGAGACCCTGCTTCCAGGCGCACTGCCAGACTCTTTTTCGCCAACGCACTCCGGGAATCCTGGGAAGAGGTAAGGCTGAATCCTCTGAACGTAGAGTTACTCGGACCCTTGCCGTCGTACAGCCTTACCCTCTTTACGCGCACCATATTCCCCCTCGTGGGACTGGTGAGAAAAGAATGGAACTTCCGACCCAACTGGGAGGTGGAAAAAGTCGTGGAGATACCCTTGAAATCCCTCTTTGCAGAAGATAGTTATGGAGTTCTCTCCGTTGAAGCCCTTGACGAAAGAGAAAGTTCCAAACTTAACTGGGACCTGCCCTGTCTTATTCATGCTGATATCGACGGAAGCGAAGAGGTCCTCTGGGGGGCCACTCTTAATATTATTCTCTCCTTTTTGAAGATCGTATTCAATTACGATCCGCCCACCGGAAATGAAAACAAGGTCATCAAGCGAACGCTGAAACCCGGTTATCTGACGGGAAAATGAGGGTCTTTGAAGCTCTCCCAGGGGCTTTCATCCTTGACAAGTCAGGAGCGAGCAGGTAGTTATGTTTTCTTTACTTCAGTAAAATAGTGAGGAGTCTGTCATGGTCACGAGACGAGCATCAGAAATTCCGGCCTTTATCGTCATGGACGTACTAGAAAAGGCTCAGGAGATGCAGAGAAATGGTGAAGACATAATTCATCTTGAGGTCGGAGAACCGGATTTCGATACGCCGGACTGTATCAATGAGGCATGTTTTCGGGCAATCAGAGAGGGAAAAACACACTACACCCACAGTCTCGGCCTCATTGAACTGAGAGAGGCAATCACGGAACACTATCATTCAAAGTACGGGGTGAGAGTCTCCCCCGATCAGGTTATTGTCACCTCAGGGACCTCACCCGCCATGTTGCTTCTCTTTTCGGCCCTCATTGAAAAGGGTGATGAGATAATCATCTCCGACCCCCATTATGCCTGCTATCCGAATTTCGTGAGCTTCCTGGAGGGTGTTCCCGTAAAGGTAAAGGTCAACGAGAAAGAGGGCTTTCAGTATACCCCCGAGGAGATTAAAAAGAGGATCACAAAAAATACGAAGGGGATAATGATAAATTCCCCCTCAAACCCGACGGGAAATATTCTCGATACGTCGAGGATGGAGACAATCGCTTCTTTCGGAGTCCCCGTCATATCCGATGAGATTTATCACGGCCTTGTCTATGGAGACGAAGAGCACTCAATCCTTGAGTTCACCGACAATGCCTTTGTACTGAATGGTTTCTCAAAGGCCTATGCGATGACCGGGTGGCGTCTCGGGTATCTGATCGCACCGAAGGAATACGTACGGCCCATACAGAAGATTCAGCAGAATCTCTTCATATCGGCAAATTCTTTTGTCCAGTGGGCGGGAGTTGCGGCACTTCGCGAGGCAGGAGATGACGTGATACGGATGAGAAACATTTTCAACGAACGAAGGCAGTTCATTACTGCACGACTTCGGAAAATGGGCCTCGGCATCGCCGTAGAACCCACGGGGGCATTTTACATCCTGGGCAACATAAAGCACTATGAGAAGGATTCGTACACCATGGCCTTCGACATCCTGAAGGAGGCCAAGGTCGGTGTTACCCCCGGAATCGATTTCGGTGAAAACTGTGAGGGATACCTGAGGTTTTCCTATGCCAACTCCCTGCAAAATATCACCGAGGGACTGAACAGAATAGAGACATATCTCAAGGGAATAGAATAGTTGTGACACCCCCTGAAATCACAACCATCCTCTTTGACTTTGACGGCACACTGGCAACACTCAATATCGATTTTGCCTCGATGCGGGAAAATATACTTGCCCTCATCGGCGACTATAATATAAGCCCTGAGAGCTATAAAAACCTCTTTGTCCTTGAGATGATAGAGGCGGGGAGAAAAATGATTGCACGCTCCCATAGGGGCGATGGAGATGATTTCCTAAATAATGCACTCACCCTTGTGCGAAACATGGAGATTGAGGCAGCAGAAAGGGGGAAGCTTATCGAAGGCGTCGAAACTATGTTAAAAAGGCTGAGAGAAAGGGGAATAAGCACCGGAATCGTGACCAGGAATTGTCTCGATGCGGTCCAGAGAATATTCCCCGATGTCAATAATTATTGCGGCGCCGTCATAACACGTGAATTCACCGAAAGAGTAAAACCGCACCCCGATCATATCAGGCTTGCTCTCAGGACCCTCGACGCCATCCCCCGCGATGCTGCCATGGTCGGCGATCACCCGATGGACATGACCGTGGGAAAGGAAGTGGGAACCTTCAATGTTGGCGTCCTCACGGGATATTCCCAGGAGGCGCCCCTATACGATGCGGGTGCGAATATAGTTATCGAAAGCGCCGCCACACTGCTTGATCATATAGTTTGACCGAAAAAACTGTTTTTTCATGAGAGAAAAAAATGTACGAGATCACGGTAAAGAGAACCTTTTCAGCGGCCCACACACTGATGATAGGAGGTAAAAGCGAGACACTTCACGGACACAATTTTACCGTCGAAGTGACCCTGTCATCGGAGAGACTGGATAACGAGGGACTCGTGGTGGACTTCAGGGTCCTGAAGGGGTGGACGGATGAGACTCTGGAAAAACTCGATCACAGTTTCCTCAATGAGCTCAGTTTCTTTCAAGACATAAATCCCACATCGGAAAATATTGCTCGATTCGTCTATGAAAAAATATCGGAGAAGATACAATCGCAAAGCTGCAAACTGAAAAATGTCGCGGTATGGGAATCGGAAAGCGCCAAGGCCGTATACAGGGGTAGTTCGAATGGTTGATGTCCAGAACCAGCGCGACGAGAGAAACATCAGCATTCAGAAGGTGGGCGTCAAGGGAATAAAGTATCCCCTCATTGTCCTGGACAAAGCAAAGGGTGAGCAGCACGTCAATGCAACGGTGAATATGTACGTGAATCTGCCACATCAGTTCAAGGGCACCCATATGAGTCGCTTCATTGAAATTTTAAATGAATACAGGGGTCAGATAAACATAAGAACTTTCAGGAACATCCTGGAGAAGATGAAGGAAAAATTACGGGCGGAATCTGCCCATATCGAAATTGAATTCCCCTATTTTATCGAAAAGAGTTCCCCCGTCTCGGGCGCAAAGAGCCTGATGGAATATCAGTGCTCTTTCTGCGGCGAAATCGAGGGAGACACAAGTGACTATCTGGTAGGGGTCACGGTGCCTGTCACCACCGTATGCCCCTGCTCAAAGGAAATAAGTACCTCGGGGGCACACAACCAGAGAAGCATCGTCAGACTCAAGGTCCGCTTCAGAAAGTTCTTCTGGATAGAAGACATCATCAAACTGGTCGAAGATTCGGCAAGCAGCGGGGTTTATTCACTTCTGAAGAGGTCGGATGAAAAATACGTTACCGAAAAGGCCTTTGAAAACCCGATGTTCGTTGAGGATGTGGTACGGTCAATTGCTGAAAAGATCAACAGAGATGAAAACTTCCCATGGTACAGTGTCGAGGCGGAAAATCTTGAGAGTATTCACAACCATAGCGCCTATGCCTACCTGGAGAAGAACCGCACTGCCTCCGATTCCTGAAGGGAGTGCTTTCTCACCACCCCAAGCCCTCACATTTGACCAGAGCCCTCTTCTATTCAGACTTCTCGACTGAGTAAGGGATTCCCATAGCCCTTTCCAGGGTACCCAGGGCAATATTGTAATCGCTCAAGGCGTTATAATAGTCCGACTTGGTTTTCGTAAGCAGGGTCTGCGCATCGATTACATCCGTCGATGTCGCCACCTGTTCCTTATACCTCTCACTGTTGATTCTGAAATTTTCCTCCGCCTGTTCGATTGCCTTTTCAGCGACAAAAATATGCTTTTCAGCTTCCCTCAGTAAAAGATATGAATTCTTGATTTGGAGGGATATCCCGTCTTTTATATTGACAAGCATATCCATGGCCTGTTTTTCACGGCTCCTGCTTGCATCGACGCTGAACTTTGTCTTCCCCCACTCCCAGAAATTCCACTGTGTCACCGCAGCAACATACCAGGCCTCACTGTCCTGATATTTAGTTCCCCGTACATCGGGCTCCTCACCGTATCTCGAATAGTTTCCCACAAGATTCAGTGTCGGAAAGAACCCGCTCTTTGCCAGATTGACGGCCCTTCCCGCTTTTTCATATTCAAGTTCATGTGCCCGGATCTCCGGCCTATTCCGCAAGCCCATATCGAGACATTCATCAAAGTCTTTTTCGAAGGGTGTATAGGACAGAATATCCTCGATCTCAATGGGGAGATGTATATCGCGGCGAATCACCGTATTGAATCGTGCCTTTGCGAGATTCAGGGCATTTTCCGCACGCACCAGATCCTGAAATCCATTCGCAAGCTCAACTTCAGCATAGAGCAGATCGTTCTTCGGAATAATTCCCACATCATAGAAGCTCTGGGCCGTATCCCGGTGTGCCTGAAGCTGTTGAACGGACTGATTGGCAAGCTCGAGAATCCTTTCAGACTTCAGTATGTTGTAATAGGCTTTTTTGACTTCGAGAACGATATCCTGGGTGGCAGAGGCCTCAAAGAGTTGAGATACCTCAAGATTAATTTTTGATATTTCATAACTGTTCAGAATCGCCCCTCCAGTAAAGATCGGCTGAGTGAGCCCCAGGTCCCAGTTATAATTATCCTCCTTTCCTGCTTCTACACTACTACCTAATATCTGCACTTCAGGCGACTCATTCAGTCTCGTATAGGTATAGGACGTACTCAACTGAGGCAGAAAGGAGGTACGAGATCCCTTTTTCTCAGCCTCAGCTGCCCTGACCCCTTCCTGCGCTGAATGAATTATGACACTTCTTTCCAGAGCCATCTCTATGCTGTCATTCAGTGACAGCAGTAGCCCACCGTCATCGGAAACAGCTGACGTGAAGACAATAAGCGTCAAAAGGAGTGATGAAAATCCTTTTTTGACATATCCTTTCATTATGATAACTCCTCGCACAAAGCTATGATTACTAAGAGAGATTATCCTATAAAGAGGCCTATATATATCACCGATACTACTATATACTCGATTTATTGTATGAGAGGAAAGGCTCAATCATCTCAGGATATTCATTTATTGCTGTCATGAAGACCGATAAGCTCGTATATTGTAATGCCCTTAAGGGAAGAATTAATCAACTCCTTTTCCACCTCGCGTACATCAAGTCGAGTCTGTGCCGCTCGATTGGTCTTCCCGCTGATTAGAATACTGTTGACAAAAGACTTGGTGAGGGCTTGCATTCTGAAGACAATATTAACGGGATCTCCGATGACCGTGTAATCCATCTTTTTTTCAAAACCGATATTTCCCACAATAACTTCGCCGGTATTGACACTTATGCCGATTTCCAGGGAGCTGCCAATTTCTTTCTGAAAATATTCGTTCACCTCGTCAATCGCCCCTTTCATTTCAAGTGCGGCAAAAACTGCGTTGTCCGCATCTCTGGAGCTTGAAACGGGTGCCCCGAAAACAGCGAGAAATCCGTCACCGAGATACTTGTCGACGATACCGTGGTGTTTGAGTACGATTCCCCCCATGATGGAAAAGAAATAATTAAGCACGGACACCGTCTTCTGCGGTCCAATGCTCTGCGCGAGAACCGAAAAGCCGCGTATATCGATATTGAGGAGGGTAAGCATCTTGATCTCTTCGATTATCTTCCTCTCCGTTTCCTTTCCGTGCACGATCTTGTCAACGATTTCTTCGGGAACGAATTTCTGAAACATCTGCCGTATATTTTTTTCCTGCTCCGCCATGGAAACCGTTTCCTCGTAAAGACGTGCATTTTCCATGGCGATGGTCACGGAAGAGGCAATTGAATGCAAGAGATCCTTGTCACTGACAACAAAATCCCCGCTCTTTTTATTGAGCACTTCGATGACACCGAGCACCTTACCCTGTGATATTATTGGAACACAGAGCGCAGATCTCGTTGAAAAATCGGTATATTCGTCTATCTTGGACATAAACTGAGGATGTCCCTTTACGTCGTTGACAAGAAGGGAATCCCCTCGGGCAGCAACATACCCGGCGATCCCTTTTCCAAGCTTTGGCCGAAACTTCCGGAGGATATCAACATCAACATCAAAGGAAACCTTAAACTCAAGTTCATCTCCCTGCAGAAGAAGAAGTGATCCCGCCTCCACATCCATAACCGCCCGTATCATATCCATGGTATACTTCAGCACCTGATCGATATTAAACGTCGAGGAAGCGAGGGCATTGCCGATCTGTTTCAACGTATCCAGTTCCTGATTCCTTTTGAAGATTGCGGTTACCAGACTATTTCTCCTGATTGACAGAGAAAGATTACCGGCCATGGCCTCGACGAATTTTTCGGTGTCGCGGAAAACATCAGGCCCTTTTGCAGCCAGTAAAAGAACCCCCAGGAAATCTCCACCAGCCTCAAGCGATGTCATGATGCATGATTGAGAGCCATCATCAAAACAGAGTTTTTTGGCAGACTCGCCGGATAATTCATCCGCTTCGTCAATAAGAATGGTCCCCTTCTGTTTCACCACTCTGTCAACAATGGAACCGGGATAAAAATACAACGAACCCTTCGACAGGGCTATCGGATCATTCGTCACGAAATCCATAATTGTTAAATGCTCGGGCCTTGTCTCATCTGACGTCATTATAATTCCGAGATCAAAGGGCACCACCGATTGAATTTCCTTTAAAACCGCCTGAAGGAGTTCATCCTCCTGTATGCTCGAATTGACCATCTGCAGGGCCCGCTCAATAGAATTTAGATACCGTGCTTCCCGTTCTCTTTCATTTACCAGTCTGAGATTTTCATAGGTAAAGGCCGCATTACTGACAAGCGGTATCAGGGTTTCCACATCTTCGCTCCGATAAGGTCCCTCATTTTCCTTCCTTGAAATTGTCAGCACCCCTATGATATTTTTCATTGTTTTTATCGGCATACATATAAAAGACTTGGTCCCGTAATGGGGACGGTTTGCCCGTCCGAATCTGCTGTCCTTTTCAATATCTTCGACGACCAGCGGTGATTTATTAATGACGGCATACTTTGCGACACTCGTTGCAAAATCGACTTTTTGCCCCACCTTGATATGTTCTCCCAGACCGATGCTTGCCTTTACGACAAAATTCCTCTTCGACGGCCGTTCGAGTATCATAACGGACCCGATATCGGAGTTTGTCAATTTCATGACTCGCTCCAGAGTTATATAGAGAAGCTCGTCGGGATCAAAGGTTATGTAACAGAGATCGGAGAGCTCTCGCAGCACCGATACATCGAGCACCCTCTTTTCCAGTTGCCCGAAGGTATACTTGAATTGCCTTTCAAGGGCGTCGAAGGACTTTACAATATTCGTAAGCTCGTTCGATCCTTTTCCGCTCTCGACTTCTCCAAACTCTGAAGGCACCTTCGTCGACACATCTCGTGATATCATTGTAATCCTATCAACAAACTTGCGAAGCAGGACAAAGCCGATGAAAGAAAATATCAGGAAGATTAAAAAGAAGAGGCCTATGTATCTATCCGTAAAAAGGTCGTATTTCATACCAAAGTAAAAAAAGCCGAGGACGGGAACCAGAAAAAATAGTCCGAAAATGGCATTCAATCTCTGATACAGATTATTGTTATTGAACAGGTGGGTATCTTTCAACTTTTCAAGAATTTGCATTTGTCAGTTCCTTCGATCCATGGTTCTCAGAAAAAATGCAGGCACTCCCTCTCGCGCAAGATTTTTACATTAAAAATCAAAATGGTGCAACCTCTAATCAAAACAGGCAGGCTCTCTTGCACTTCGCAAAAAGCTTCACAGCAAAGGAACCCATGCAAACCCGCAGAAACCACAAGCTGCTGAATCTATTCTCAGAAAAATTGAAGCTCCCCGCAACACGTTCCGGGGAATTTCCGATTGTTAAGGAAAATATTTTTTTCGCTCACCATCCCCGCCGCAAGCAGAGGCTATTGCTCGCTTCTCAATTCACGTCTTGCAAATATTTATTCTTAAACGTATATGTCTTAAAAATCCGAAGAAGGTGGTCTTCTTGAAAAAAGCTCGTGTGACAAAAATATCTGTCTGCCTCCTGATACTGGCATCCTGGATAGGAATGATGGTTCTCCTGATCGATAAAGAGGGCCTCATTACCGCCGACCCCCCAAAGAATTTCGTGAGAACGATCATCCCCGCCGCAACCTATCTCGATACCTGGAAGGGAATCTATATAGACAACAGATGGGTTGGATACAACCATTCAGTTCTCACCCCAACGGAAAAGGGATATCGATTAAACTCAAAATCGTACCTGAGATTTAAGATGTTCAATCAGCTGAACAGCCTGTCTCTTCTAACCATACAGGAGCTCGATTCCGGATACCGTCTTATTAATTTTAATACCAGAATATCGGGAGTGGCGGGAATCACGCTTTCGGGGAGAAGACTCGACGACCAACTGATAGTTGAAATCCACTACGGTGATTCATCCTATCAGAAGACCTTTTCAGCGGAGGACGACATCTTTCTCGATCAGAGCATATTACAGATATACAGGGGGAAAGGCCTTAAGGTGGGTGATTCCTATGCCTTGAGCATACTGAACCCCCTTACCCTCAAAACCGAGAAAATTGAGATTCGGGCGGTGAAGAAAGACGGAGATAGTCTCGTTATGGAAACACAATTCGCCGGTCTCGTTTCACGGTCGTGGATAGACAAGGACGGTCAGGTCATTCGGGAGGAAACTCCAAACGGATGGGTAATAAAAAGAGAGGACAGAACAACCATCGAGAGATATCTTGCCGGCGCTCAGGGGGATGCCGTCGATATCCTAAGGCATTCATCGGTCCTGATATCGAAAAAAGTGAACAACCCTCGTGATATCCATTCCATGACGATACGGGTTAGGGGAGTCGACCTGAAAAACTTTTTCTTCGACGGCACCAGACAGAAGGTTATCGATCCTGTCGAGGGCATCATAGAAATTTCTTCCATAGGCCCCCCTTCCGAAGAAACTGAGCAATTAGAAGCATTACAGAGTGATAATGCATCCCCCTTTCTCAAAAGCTCAGCCTGGGTAGACTTTGACAACCCCTCTATCAGATCAATGTCCGAGAAAATAGTGGGGGGAGAACAGGACAGGTGGCGTGCGGCAAAAATGATCGGAAACTGGGTATACGAAAACGTCGAAAAGGCCTTCATCTCGGAAATACCGGTTGCCTCTTCCATACTCAAAAACAGAAAGGGAGACTGTAATGAGCATACTGTTCTTTTCCTTGCGCTTGCCAGGGCACAGGGAATTCCAGCCGAGACGTGTTCGGGTCTTGTTTACCTGAATGATGGATTTTATTATCACGCATGGCCGAAGGTATTTGTTGGAAAATGGGTACACCTCGACCCGACACTGGGACAGTCTGTTGCCGACGCGACACATTTTGAGCTCGTATCGGGAGATTTTTCTTCCCAGGCAAAGATCGCTCTCGCCATTGGAAAGATTAATATCGAGATAGTAGAAAGCGATGATTGAGGATCATAAAGATGAATCATGAATAATTGAACCTCCCCCCGAAAGGAATAACAGATTGATAGACATTCAAGGACTTTCAAAAACCTTCGGCACCACTCTCGCCGTTGAGAATCTCACGCTTGCTATCCCGAAAGGTGAATTTTTCACCCTTCTGGGACCAAACGGTGCGGGAAAAACAACGACCCTGAAGATCGTAGCGGGGCTCTTGCGTCCCACAAAGGGCAGGGTCTTCGTCGGTGGTCACAACATGGCGAAAAAAAATACCGAGGCAAAGAGGCTCATCAGCTTTATTCCCGATATACCCTACATTTACGAAAAGCTTACGGGGAGGGAATTCCTCTATTTTATAGGAGAACTCTACGAACTTGATAGAGACCGTCTAAGAAACGAAACGGAACGACTCCTCGAGCTTTTTTATATGGAGGATTACGGAAACCAGCTGATGGAAAGTTATTCTCATGGAATGAGGCAGAAAATAGTCATCTGCTCTGCCCTCCTTCCCGAACCCCGTTTAATCATCATAGACGAGCCGATGGTCGGACTTGATCCCAGGAGTATACGCCTCGTGAAAGATATCCTCCGCTCATCCGCAGATGATGGAATGACTGTCCTGATGTCCACGCATACACTCGCCCTGGCTGAGGAAATCTCCGATCGTATCGGCATACTGCACAGGGGACAGCTGATCAGCGAGGGCTCCCTTGAAGAGATAAAGAAACAATCGAAAGAAACGGAAAAGCTGGAGGATATTTTCCTCACAATGACCGCAGAGGATTGAGTATCATGAGCGGGTTAAGGGGGATCGCCAAGGCGCAGATCTGGATGCTCACCAACACGATCGGAATGATCAAAAATGAACCCAAACTGAAGGTTGTCTTTATTTCCACAATCGTTTTCCTCTTCTGGTTCGGCTCTTTCATCCTCTTTTATGAGGGCCTCTCCTTTTTCTGGCAATTCCCCCTGATCGGACCAGCACTTGTCGATGAATCGATCTACATTTTTTCTGCAATACTCTTTATAATGCTGTCCCTCAGCAGCATAATCGTATGCTATGTCACATACTACACGTCTGAAGAGGTAACCTTTCTTTTTTCGAAACCGATCGATACCAGGATTATCTTCTTCTATCGTTTCACACAGTCGGTCATCTTCAGTTCCTGGGCCTTTCTCTTCCTCGGTCTGACGTTCATAGTGGCCTATGCCATAATAAAAGGTGCTCCTTTCTGGTTTTACCTCCTTCTTCCGCTCTATTTTGTCAGTTTTATTCTCCTTCCTGCGACGATTGCGTCGGCGTTAATTCTGGTCGCTGTGCGGCTTATTGACTACAGGAAGGTTAAGTATATCATTGCAACCCTCCTCGTGATGGGAGCTCTTTTTCTCTCCTGGTATTACAAAAAAAACATCGGTCCCCTCTTCTTTACAAAAAACGAGGCCGGGTACTTTCTCGATAATTTTCTTTATCATCTGAGAATCTTCAAACATCCCCTCTTTCCCGGTTACTGGATGGCAAAATCGATGATAAGCTCCAGCATAAACAATCTTTCCGAGGGCCTCTTCTATCTGGCAGCCTACGCGATCACCACCCTCCTTGCACTTCAGGTCAACTGGCTAATGGCGGGTGACACTTTTTATACGGGGTGGCTCTCTTCGAGAAGAGGAAAAAGCAGACACTATCTACCGCCGAAAAGAAAGTTGTTTCATAATCTTACGGGGTTTTCCCTTTTTTTTCCGAGACCCACGGCTGCCATGATCACAAAGGATATAAAGGTCTTTGTCAGAGATTTCGGGCAGTGGTCCCAGTTTTTGATCTACCTTGCGATCCTTGCGATCTACATCTTCAACCTTCGAAACATGCCACAGGCAGACGGCAATATCTACTGGAAAATGATTGTTACCTTTCTTAACCTTTCGGCAACCGCTCTTGTCTTGGCAGGTTTTTCCGTGAGGTTCCTCTATCCTCTCATGAGTCTCGAGGGAAACAAGTTTTGGATTCTCGGCCTCGCTCCAATCACATTCAGAGATCTTCTGCTCCAGAAATTTATTGTTAATTGTCTTGGTATCTTGCTGGTAAGCGAGTTCTTGATGATTGCCACCAATGTAACTCTGAGGGCAGGTACTTCGCTCGTTTACGTATCATGCGGGCTGGCGGCAATGGTGAGCGTCGGCCTCGTCGGTTTATCCATCGGCCTGGGGACCATCTATCCACATTTCAAGGAGGACAATTCCGCAAAGATTGTATCGGGCTTCGGGGGAACCCTTACTTTTGTCATTGCCCTCTTCTATGTCATTTTTATCATTGTCCTTTTTGCTGTTCCCTATTTCAGCTTCGAGATATACGGATTTATCTCGCGCTCTACCTTCCACCTTATGCTACTCACTGCATGGATAGTGTCATTAATTGCGACAGCTATCGTGGGGATTCTTCCCCTGATTGTGGGATATAGAAAGCTGGAACAGATGGGTTTTTGAGATAACAGGAACTGATTTTCTTTTTCCCCATTTATGCCACCAAAAACCGACATTTCAGTGCGCATGGTATATACATTTTCATTTTGATGCTCCTGCGTTTTCATTGAAGCTCCCCGCAATCCCGTATAAGCGGGATCTCCGCTTTTGCTCCGACAGTTGCGGGGAATCTCCGATTGTTTAGTAAGTTAGA
>JAFGBH010000033.1 GCA_016933215.1 Deltaproteobacteria bacterium
GCAACGGGGAATGCGCTCGCTGTTCAGTTCGACCTGGGGTATGTCGATGTAGGTGCATGAAAGGCGGCTTCCCTTCCGGTGGGAGGCCGCGTGAAGGGATACTATATGGTGAGCCTCGTTCGGTTCGCGATCGGAATTCTTCCCGAACAGGGTGATACCTTCTGCGGTGGCGTCTCGTGTCGCGACGATCGTGTCACACATGGGACGACTCTATTTCACTTTCCTGCGCAGTAATCTCTTTGATGATAAAAGCTCCCGCCTTTTCGCTGTGCGTTTCTTTATTGCTTTTCATCATCTCCAGACGTGCCGAGGGCATCGATGCCACTACCTTTCCCATGATTTCGGGACCGTGAATTTTATCGGCTCCCGCCCCGATGATTATAACCGGTGCGCTGATGTTCGGTAACTTATTCCACAGGCTGTAGTCCTTCAGTTTCAGGGCGTGTGCCTGCAGCCGCTTCGGCTCTGCCGCATCCATCGTTCCCTCGTACTTTTTGACCTGCTCGGGCTCCTTTTCCTTGTCGAGACGGATATTGCGAAGATACCATTTGATCGGCGGTTTTAAGGCCGTATAGAGTGATGCCGGGAAATATTTTATGATGGGAACTCCCCAGGAGGGGATATCGAATTCACAGACCGGCGATATGAGGAGCGCCAGGCGTGGCTGCCTGAGATTCTGGCTCAGATAATCGAGAACGGCCGTTGAGCCGAGAGAACTGGCTACGAAATAGAAGGGCTGTTCATGAGGAATCTTTTCCTTTAAGAGTTCATGAAGGTCCTTACTCATTCGATCGATGGAGAAGTCTATCTCTTTTACCTTTCTGTCCTGCGGAAGACGGGCGCTCACCTTTTCCCTCGTTTCGATATAGAGGGTCCGGTAATGTGGAGTCAGTATTTTCAGGACCTCCCTCCAGCCTGCGATGAGCGATATGAGACCGGCTACGAAAACAATCACCGGCTTTCCCGGTGTGTATGACGGTGGAATAAAGTCAATGACCCTGAGCGAAACACCGTCAGAGACGGTTATATAATATTCGTCAACGATAGTGCCCTGTCCCGCATAGGGGCTGTAATCTGTAATTTCCGCTTTTTCTTGTTCCATTGGTTCATCCTTCAAAGACCTTTCTGATTCCAGTTCCCGGAGCCACAGGGGATGTCTCCTTTCGGCGTAATCGAGGCGCACGCGGCCCGTAAATATTCCCCGTATCATGGGGCGGTTTGGCTTTATAATGATGGCGGCAATATGGGCCAGGAAGGCGAGGAAAAAGAGGACAAAGCCTATATTGTGGGTCCAGGTAGCCCAAAGGGTCAGGGTTTCCGACATCTGGGGATTGTATATGTTTTTATATGTCTTCATCAGGCCGGAGATTATAAGGAGGGCTATGATAGCAGCCATTCCGAGATAGGCGAGTCTCTGTTCGGGGAGATATTTATGAAAAGGTGGTTCCTCTCCCTTCCCGAAAAACGTCTTTATGACATCCAGCGATTCCTTGAGGTCTCCCTTCCTCGGGAGCATTGCCCTTTCTCCGAGAAAACCGTGATAAATTATATGAAAGAGAGATGCGGCGATGAATACGATGGAAGCGGCGTAATGAACCTTGAGGGAAATAATAAAATCACCGGACCATGCCAGTCCCGGCAGTTCCGTTATGAAATAACGCTTTGCGATTGGGAGTTCAAAGAGCCCCGTCAGGATAAGGAGAAGACCTGAGATCGCAATAGACCAGTGTTCCAGAAGCTCAATGAGGCTGTGTCTGACAACGAGATTTTTTTCTCTCATAATGCCTTCAGTCATCGTTCTTTACCTTGCCCTTCCCCTTACGGGAGGCAAAAATACCGACGAGGCCGGCAATGACCCCGAAGACGGGGGCTCCGATCAGTGTGTAGTTTCCCAGCCTGTCCGTCTCTGCCATACGACGTTGTGCCGGTCCCAGGTGGGGCAACCCCGGCCCCTTTCTTGTAACCCTGTTTATCTCCTCGAAGGGTACGGGAGAGACATAGAGAGTCGCCGTCCCTTCGTTTTCCTTCGCTCCGTAAATAAAACCGCCCACAGCTTGTGCCCGTCTCTTCGCCTCTTCGTAGATATCCTCCTTTTTCCCTATGAGCAGTGCTTTTTGAGGGCAGGCTTCCATGCAGACCGGTGTCTTTCCTTTTACGAGGAGATCGTAACAGAGGTCGCATTTGAACATGGCTCCGTTTCCGGCGAGGGTTGGAACGAAATAAAGATAGGGTCCCACCCCTGATTGACGCTGGGGGATGCTCCAGGGGCAGACGGTACGGCACTTTGCACCCCCTATGCAGAGATTGGCGTTTATGACCACGGCCCCGTTTTTGAATTTATGGTTTGCCGTAAAGGGGCATATGGTGGCACAGGCGGGGTTGTCGCAATGCATGCATCGCCGGGGGATAAAAATATCTTGTTTCTGCCCATCCTTCTCAACGGTTGCCCTCTCGACATAAATAAAATTATAGGGTGTGAGTCGGTCTGTGACATACTTTTTCTCGGACCAGTCCTCTATCTTGCCTCTCGGAAAGAGTTTTGGGATGGGATCCACGGGATCGGGGATGCGAGAGAGATTCTTCGTGCGGCAGGCGGAAATGCAGGCCGGAATATCCCTGTCGGTGCAGCCATTGCAGAGAGTGAGATCGATTATTGTGGCAAGGCTTTCCTCGCCTGCGGCATGTACCCTTCGGGGAAGGCCGAGTCCCGAAGCGAGAGCGAAACCAGACGTAAATCCGAGAAAGGAACGTCGCGTAAGTTTAGGCTCGTTGATACTCATGATTCCCCCCCCTGATTGTTACTTTATATCACAGAGCTTCAATGGTGAAAAGTCCATTAATTAGGAAGGATTGCTCCTCTGTATTGGGGTTTCCCCTTTTGTCCTTTACGCCGGACCCTTTTACCCCCCCTGTCTGGCGGAGTGGACAATTAAGACATGGTTGCAATGTCGTGATGACGTTCACCCCTCCGATAAAATCCTTGATTTTTCATATGATGGATGTATTATCAACGCGGAAGTGTATTTGTTCTATTAACATCTGATCGACGTTAGGAGTCATAATCTTTTACCATCCAACTGGAGGTCCCTACGATTTGACTATTACAACCCGTTTCACATACTGTAGCGGGTTTTTTTTGTTTCATCACCTCCATTGCGGGAGGAATATCGCAAAATTTCAGAAGACTTTATGTTTCAATTGAACGAGGAAGAATTTGGCAACTTGAAATCGCTAATTGCGACATCAAGTTCCTCATGGGGTGGTCGCCACAAGGGATCACTTTTTATCCTTTACCTAATGTGTCAAGAATGAAGAACTGACCCTATGCAATCTTTGTGTGTCATTGCTTGTGTTAAATAGAAGATTAGTGAGGGATAATAATATATGAGCGATGCAGTCATCACTGCGATCTTAACTTTTATGGCTATTGGTCTTGTCGGATGGTTTATAACACGAGTAAGAACAATGGTAGATCGTCATAAGGTATACAAATGGCTTCAGTCTAATACCGTTGATGAACCTGGAGAATCTCACGTAGATACTCCAGCCCTCGCTAAGGGGACTCGGTTACCAGAAGATCGTGTTCGCCGTGCATGCATGACAGACCAACGTATTTATCACTATTCAATGGATTCTGATCAGTGGAGTGTTTGGCGAAAAGAACCACAAAGCGTCTATGAGAAACGAGGAGCACTTTTTATCTAAGGTTGATAACCCATGCCCCCCATTTCAGAGGAAGACCAGAAAGCAAAGAGGGAGTTTATTGGATCATTTTTTGATGACTTCGATAAGAAAGCAGGCTATCTTGAGGAACTCTATCAGTCCGACCATCGTGATGAAGCCCGAATCTTGTGCTCATGCTACATTGATGCGATCGCATCCGCTCTATATTGGCCAGATGAGCGAAGTAATTTCAACTACGTCAAGTCTCTAAAAGAACATAGCGGCAAGGAAATATTCTCGCACGTCCACCCGAAAATGCTTGATGAAGCCGTTCATAAATTGTCAAAGCGCAGCGGGAAATGGGCAACAATTCATACAAAGATATCTGAAACACTTCAAGGATCTGATAAAAAGCTTTACGGAGAACACGAAATTATAGATCTATTGACATCCCTGTTAAAATCGCTGGAGATGGAGAATATCAAGCAGGAATTGTGGCGGGGCACTTTTGCAGCAATTGTCTATGATCGGTTTCGTATTGCGGCCGTTCATCGTTTTGGTCCACCGGACGCGACAACGTTCGATCTAACAACGTTTCAAGGTCAGCCCGTTCCTGACATTGATTTCTCAATGGTATATGATTGTCTAAAGAGCATCGTTGCCTATGCTAGGGAACTATCAGAAAGAACGGGTAAGTGGTTTGGTCACGATTATAAATGGTAAGACTAAGGGACATAACATTTAATTTAACTTTTTAATTAAGTGTTATGTCCCCTAAATATATGAGTGGGTAGGAAAGGAGGATCTTAATTATGCTCTCATTGAAGAAATGGAGGATAAACCATGAGTCATGCAGATGATGTCCGTGAATACTGTGTCGTTACTTATGTTGATCCGGCTCGTAAAAAACACGAAAAATTCGTTAAGATTCGGTCTGGTGATGTACACAGAGCTTTAAACTATAAAAACAGATACCCTCTTGTGTGTTCTGCTATCGGATCAAACCTTTTTGAAGAACTAACTCAAGTTAATCGTGTTTCGATTGAAGGTCCTTTAAACGGCTCAAATACACTATTCACATTTTAATTGATTTAATCATAACCAAGTGCTTCACCAGACGGCGGAAGCATTGCCGCTTCAATGCCTGGTGAGCTTTTCGTTCAACTTAGCAATCTAATTCATTTGGTAAAATAGTCTCGCTGAAATAAGGACAAAAAGGGTGCAAATCGCATAATGAACTGACCGGTCAGTTTTTTCTTGACACGCGCCTTCTTCCTCATTACAATTTTCCCGTCAAAACGAGATGTCCTATCAAGAAAAAAAGAGGGTGGTGTAATCATGAAAATATGTGTCTTAGGTGGATGCGGGGCTGTCGGAAGTGTGGCCATCCAGATGCTTGCGGAAACAGGCGTCTTTGACGAGATCATCATTGGTGATGTGAACGAAGAACGGGCCCTCGAGATCGCGGGAGCCTGTGAACCCGGCGTTGCCACCGTTATCGAGGTCGATGCGGAAGATCCGGAAAACATTAAGAGAGCCATCGACGGGGTCGATGTGGTCCTGAACTGCGTGGGACCCTTTTATCATTATGGCCCAAAGATACTGAAGGCGACCATCGAAGCGGGAATCAACTATGTCGATGTCTGTGACGATTTCGACGCCACGGAAGTCTGTCTGACCATGGATGAGGCGGCTAAAAAGGCCGGTGTCGCCGCCCTGATCGGCATGGGGAGTTCTCCCGGTATTGCCAATGTCCTCGTCAGGTTTTGCGCGGACCATCTTCTGGATGAATGTGAATCCATCGATATCTACCACGCCCACGGCGGCGCAGAGGTGGAAGGTCCGGCCGTCGTAAAACACAGGATCCATTCCATGTCAGTACCCATTCCCGTCTTCATCGACGGCAAGGCAAAACGCCTGAACATGTTTGAGCCGGAAGGCCGAGCCTTTGAGGAGACGACGGATTTTGCCGATGTGGGGACCTACGATGTGTATCTCTACCCCCATCCCGAGACGATTACCCTGCCGATGTATATCCCGGACGTGAAGCGTGTGACGAACCTGGGTCTCGTCCTGCCGCCCTCCTACGCGGAACTCATCAAGGAAATCGTGCGACTGGGCATCATCGGAGAAGACCCCATTATGGTTCAGGGTCATTCCATCGTTCCACTGGAATTTGCCGTCGCCCATATACTGTCCCAGCGTGCACGTCTGACGGCTGAAGCGGGTCTCGCGGAGGCGATGGGCTGCCTCAAGATCGTGATCAAAGGCCGGAAAGAGGGAGCGCCCTCCACCTACATATTCTCCATGTCGTCACGGGGTCACGGAATGGGTGAAGGTACCGGGATTCCCGCTGCCTTGGGATCCATTCTCATGGCTACTGGAAAAATCAAAGGGAAGGGGGTCCTTCCACCCGAGGCCTGCGTCGATCCCCTGGATCTTATATCCCTGGCCAAAACTCATGTGAAGATGGATGGTAAGAGCGGTGTACCGCTGAAAATCGAGCATATCGATGCAGACGGAAAGGTTGAAGAGATAGCAATATGAGTTTTTTCGAGGCATTGAAGGAGCTACACAGTGAAAGAGTACATCGAGTATAAAAGAAGCGTGCTCAAGTATACAAGATGGCTGTCCGAGAACGGGTATTTCGGTGCCCTGAAGGGAAGCGGCGGCAATGTGTCCATCAGGATAGAGGGGGAAAATGCCTGTGCCATCACCCCCTCAGGATTATCCTATACGAAGATGGCCCCCGATGATATCTGTGTCCTCGATTTTGAAAAAAACCGGATTGAGGGAATACTGGAACCATCTATGGAAAGCGGGATGCACATTGCCATCTATGAGGAGCGTCCCGATGTAAATGCCGTCGTCCATACCCACCAGACCAGGGCAAGTATGTTTTCCGTTATCAACCGTCCCATTCCGGCGCTTTTCGATGAGGTATGCATGAATATCGGTGAAATCGTGGATGTCGTTCCCTATGCACTTTCGGGAAGCGAGGAACTCGCCGAAAATGTTGCGGCAAAAATGGGAAATGGCTGCAACTGTTATATCATGCAAAATCACGGCGCACTCTCCCTGGGGTCCACCATTGAGAAGGCTTGTCTCAACGCGGAGCTCCTTGAAAAAATCGCGACGATCTATGCCGATGCACTCTTTACGGGCGAGAAAATCTCCACACTGCCGGAGGAGACGGTAAAGTTTTTCAACGAAATGAGAGAGACGTTGCGAAAGAAAAGCGGGTAATAGTGATGACAAAACGAGAGAAGATCCTGATAGCGGCGGGGCTGGTATTTTCGACGAAGGGGTTTTACCGGGCCACCATGGATGAGATAGCGCAAGAGGCGGGTGTGGCAAAGGGGACTCTCTATTACAATTTCCCCAGCAAATCAAAGCTCTTTGCGGTCACCGTTACGGAGGGGATGGAGGAGATTATCGGTCAGGTGGAAAAGGAGCTTGAATCGGACCTCCCCTTTAAAGAGCATCTGAGACACCTTATCAGGAGCAACTTTCTTCTCTATCTGAAATACAGCGACCTTTCGAAGATTGTATTCAACGAGATTACGAGCGGCATTGATGACGAGGTTCTCGACGACATAGAAAAAGTCCGGGTGCGCTATATAGACTTCATCTCAGGCCTGCTCAGGCAGGGTCAGGAACGGGGATACCTGAAAGAGATCGATACCAGACTTGCGGCGGTTGGACTGGTCGGGTTTCTTGACAATCTCTGCAATTACTATCTGAAAAATGAGAAGATATTAGATCGGGAGGCGCTGATCGATATCATGTTCACTGTTCTCTCTTCCGGTCTTCTCATAAAGGAATGATAAAAAGTTGCCCTCCTGAGAGAGGGTGAAAACATCTTTTTATTGTCATTGCGAGGAACGAAGTGACGCGGCAATCTTTCATGATTGCATGAGTTGAAAATTTCTTTCCGATAAATCGGAACTATATCGGGACTCGAAATGAAATTGTCGGCAGTACGTAAAGGTCTTGTAACGTAAACGGGGGGACCTATGGTATCCGATTCCAGAGAGAAATATATACTTGCTATCGATCTGGGCACATCCGGGAGCAAAACGGCACTCGCCACGCTCTATGGGGAGATTATCGATTTTGAATTTCAGAGTGTGCCTCTCCACCTCCTCCCCGAAGGGGGCGCGGAACAGGACCCCGATGACTGGTGGAATGCGATCATCGTGACGGCCAAGAAGCTTCTTTCAAAGGGCCTCGTTTCTCCTGATAATATTGTCGCCATATGCTGCTCGACACAGTGGAGCGGAACCGTAGCGGTTGACGAAGAGGGGAATCCCCTCATGAACGCAATTATCTGGATGGACTCGCGCGGCGCCGACTGTCTCGACAGCGTGAGAAAGGGTGTCCTCAATTTTGAAGGCTATGACATCAGAAAGGTCATCGAATGGATCCGAAAAACGGGCGGTGCCCCCGGTTCCTCGGGAAAGGATCCTATAAGCCATATCCTTTTTATCAAGGAGAAGTATCCCGAGATATTCAAGAATGTTTATAAATTCCTCGAGCCGAAAGACTATATCAACCTGCGGCTCACGGGCGAATTCGCCGCATCTTATGATTCCATTACCCTGCACTGGGTAACGAACAATCGCGATATATCGAATATACGATACGATGAGAAACTGCTCAAAATGGTAGGGCTTGAGAGAGAAAAACTCCCCGATCTCAGGCGATCCATCGATATCCTGGGACCGGTAAAAAAGGAGGTGGCGAAGGAGCTCGGTATCAGGGAGGATGTGCAGGTCATTGTCGGTTCGCCCGATGTTCCAACGGCGGCCATCGGATCGGGAGCCGTCAGAGACTATGAGGGCCACTGCTATATCGGAACGTCCTCCTGGATTTCGGCCCATGTCCCTTTCAAGAAGACCGATGTATTCCATGCCATTGCCTCGCTCCCCAGTTCCATTCCCGGTAGATACTTCATCGCCGATGAACAGGAGATCGCCGGCGGCATCCTCAACTGGCTGAGGGATAATATCGTCTATCACCAGGATGAGCTTCTCCTGGAGGAAAACCTCCCCGATGTTTTCAAGATATTCGACAGCATTGCCGAAAAGGTTTCCCCAGGCAGCAGCAGGGTCCTCTGTACACCCTGGCTCTACGGTGAGCGTTCGCCTGTTGAAGATCACCTGATTCGGGGCGGACTTTACAATATTTCCCTTGAAACAACGAGAGAGGATATCATCCGTGCCGCCTTTGAGGGGGTTGCCTTCAATCAGAAGTGGGTGCTGCAATATGTCGAGAAGTTCATGAAGCGAAGGATGGACCCGATCAACATGGTGGGGGGCGGTGCAATCTCCGATGTCTGGTGTCAGATCCACGCCGATATATTTGACAGGACGATTCGTCAGGTAAAGGATCCGATTCAGGCAAACGCTCGTGGAAGCGCCTTTATTGCATCGGTTGCCCTCGGTCATATGACCTTTGACGATATTCCGAAGCATATTCAGATCAAAAAGGTCTTCGCGCCGAACCTCGACAACAGAAAAATTTACGATGAACTCTTTCGGGAGTTTCTCGCTGTCTACAAGAATAACAAGGCCATGTGCGCGCGTTTAAACAGGCGTGGTCTCACAAAATAAACGAACAATTCATTGGAAAGGAGAATGAAATGAACGAATATGAATCGAAACCATGGGCCCTTCCCGAAGGGATCGATATGGAAAAAAATGTCATTGCCACCTATTATTGTTCTATCCCGAAGGAATACGACATGCTGGATATAGGGGCCTTTATGGCGGTGGAACAGTCTACCGGAACCTGGGTTCCCGTTCCCGGGGAGACGCCGGAAATTCGGGCAAAACACGTTGCAAAGGTAATCGGTGTCTATGAGGCACCCTACTATGAGTGGGGGCTCCCCGATAACATCACGGAGCGGCAGTATATCCTACAGATTGCCTTTCCATCGGTAAATTTTGAAGACAAATTTTCCATGCTTCTTACGGCAACAGTGGGCAATATCTCCATGGTACCGAATCTCAAAGTCATTGACCTTCGGATCCCTAAAGAGACGCTGAAGAGATATCAGGGGCCCAGGTTTGGGATTGACGGCTGGTATGAGGCCCTGGGAATCGAAAAAGGCCGCCCCCTCCTGAATAACATGATCAAGCCCTGCTCCGGCTATCCACTGGAGGTTGGCGTCGACCTCTTTTACAAGGCCGCACTGGGCGGATGTGACGTCATTAAAGACGACGAGTTGATTGCCGACATGGAGTATAACTCCGCCGTAGAGCGGGTCAAGGCATATATGGAAAAGGAGCGGCAGGTCTACGAGGAAACGGGCGAACATACACTCTACTGTGTGAACGTGACTGATCGTCTTCCCCGTATGTTTGAGATGGCAAAGCGTTTGGTTGATGCCGGTGTCAATGCCATGATGGTGAATTACGTTGCCGTCGGGCTCGAGGCGATGCGCGCCCTGGCCGAAGATCCCGATGTCAATGTTCCCATTCTCGCCCACATGGATGTGGCAGGGGCCTATTTTATGTCACCCAACCAGGGGATTTCATCACCTCTGATATTCGGTAAGATGGCACGTATGTGCGGTGCCGACTCGATGGTAGTGCCCTTTGCGCTGGGCGGGAAGGCTATGTATATGGGGGACAGATTCAAACAGAGCGTCAACTGCATGGTTTATCCCTTCGGCGATCTCAAGCCCATTTTACCGATGCCCTCGGGGGGGATTACTCCCGCAAATGTGGCTGATGCCGTAAATACCATGGGAAGGGATATCATGATCGGTTCGGGAGGAGGGATTCATGCCCATCCGCAGGGGCCGACGGCGGGAGCAAAGGCCTTTCGCCAGGCAATTGATGCATCGATGAAGGGGATTCCCCTGGAAGAGTATGCCAAAGAGAAGGAAGAACTCGGGCGTGCCCTTGGTCTGTGGGGAAAGAAGACGGAGATAAAGGGAGGATAACTTTCATTGAAGCTTCCCGCAACAAGTTGCGGGAAGCTTCAATTCCGCTCTATCGAATCGGGATAGAGATTACATCATCTTCTGAACAAACTCCAGCGTTGCCCTCACATTCTCATCGAAGAAACAGTTGAGCGATTCCTGCCAGTTTTCCTCGGCAATTCTTTTTCGTATCCTGTCGGCTATCGGTTTTCTGATCCCCTCTTTCAGCTTGATAAAGGCCCGTCCGGGGTTGTCAATCCATCGGGAGATGATCTTTTTTGCCCTCTCCAGGAGCTCGTCTCCCTCGACCACCTCATCGACGATTCCTAACTCAAGCGCCTTTGTAACGTCAAACATCTTCCCGAAGTACATAACGTCACGGAACAGTTTGTTGCTCTCGAGTCCGAATCTCATAATTTCCGATTGGGCTATGGAGAGGGGAAGGCCCAGCTTTATCTCGCTCATGTTGATCTTGATCTTGGGATGGTTGGTAACGATCCGGTAGTCGGCGGCCATGGAAAAGATCAGTCCGGCCGCAATGGTGGAACCGTTCATGGCCGATACCACCGGTTTTTTGCACATGAAGAGTTCAGTCAGTATCTCGTCTTCTTCACTGATGAAGTCGGTGACTTCCTTAACATCCTTCAAATTGAGAAACATGGGGAGATCAAACCCGGATGAGAAGAGCTTTCCCGAACCGGTAAGGATGAGTCCCTTCAGCGAATCGTCGCTGTTGACTTTTCCTACTATCTCTCTCAGCTTTTTCAGCACATCGACATCGATTGAATTGGTCCGTTCTTTTTCAAAGGTCGCAATGACAATACCGTCTTCAGTTCTTTCCTTCAGCATTTCTTCCTCCTCAGTTATGGATAACCCGGAGCAGCAATTCAACGGGAGTTTGAAATTGTGCTGACGGGCTTTATTAGTTTGTGGAAGCTCCTACCATTTTATGATATTTTTTTCCACCTTTTCATAAATCGCGTCTATTTCATTCTGAATATTGATTGTAGTTCGGAATGCCGCGTCGAAGATGTTTATCAGATATGCCGTGAGCATTGTGCATGTCTCCCCCCTCTTAACTCAACCCTCCTCTTGTTGGAAATCCTCCGCCCGTGGCCGGTGTACCTTTATTGGTATATGCTTTTGAAAAAGACTAAAATCCTCATCTGTTGTAAGAATGGGCATGGTATGGTGAACCGAGAGGGCACAGATCAAAAAATCCGTATTTGATCCCTGTATCCCCTTTCTGCGACTTATGTTGAAGAATTGCGCCGCCAGCTCATAATCGGCCGTTGTCAATGCAAGGTCAGGGAAGGCGGCCAAATGTTCCTTGAGATTTTGAAACTGGGCCTTTGAACGGATACCCGAGAGCAATTCCTGTCTGACGGGGCCGATCATCTGAACCCGCAGTTCCCGGATCAGTTCTCGAAGCTCTGAAACATAGGCACTTTCCTGTTTTACCGCCCGGCGCAGAAAGAGTGACCATACCGATGTGTCAACAATAACCTTCATTTTTTCTTTCGCTGTTCTTTATAGTCATATTCGGGGTCGTAATCGATGGCATTGAAGAGCTGCAGTACTTCTATCTGCTTGCGACGCTGAATATATTCTTCCAGGGCCTCGGTAACAACGGCTTTTTTTGTCCGGTGTCCCCCGATTGTTCGTGCCTCATTTATAAGCTTGTCGTCTATTGCAAGGTTTGTGGGCATGATGCACCTCCTGTCTACACAATAAGATGCACAATGATATGTGTAATGTCAAGGCGAAAGATTTCCCCCTTTTTCGAAGGAAGGGATTACCACGCTGCTACATCGCCTGTCCGTTCATCTCTAGTGCCTGTAAAATTTCCCCTCTTACCTGCCCCTCGTTTTCATTGAGAAAATCCTTGAGGGCTGCTCCGGCCTCAGCTCCGCCGATCCGTCCCAGCGCCCAGGCGCACATGCTCGTTACCCGTTCGTCGTTATTTTCCCTGAAGGCCCTTATAAGATGTGGGATATATTCGGGATTGAGGCTGTTGCCCATGGCGCGTGCAACGTTCATCTTCCATCGCCACAAGTCGGTGGGGGACATATAAAACATATGGGGCCATATTCTCTTTTCAAAGTATTCCCCGTTCATATGAAGGAGGCGCAAAAGGTCGAAGTCCTCAGTCATGGCAACCACCCTTTTATTCGGCGGCAGTTTCTGAGCAAGCCAGGCCGAGTTACGGGGACAGACGTTCTGGCACCGGTCGCACCCGTATACCCAGAGCCCCATGGGTTCTCGCAGTTCCATGGGAGTGAGCCCTTCGCCGAAGTAGGTAAGGAAAGAGATACACTTCCGTGGATCTATTTTTCGGGGCCCCTTCAATGCTCCCGTAGGGCATGCGGCGATACAGGCATTTTTGCACCAGTCGGGGCATTCCACCTCCAGGGTCGGCTCATCGGGTTCAAACTTACGGTCAACAACCACGGCGATGGGTAAAACCCATGAGCCGCCTAAGGCGACGTTATTTGAATAGAAGAGGCAGTTTTTACCGAAGGTTCCCATCCCGGCGCGGGCTGCCGAGAGCCGGTGGGGGAGGTTGAAGGGGACCTTTGAATCGATTCCGTTGTCACGGAGATATTTTCGAAAGGCCTTTATTCTGACGGCGAGACCGTCCTTCGTCACCCTGTCATCATCGAGGTAGCAGCGACCGAAATGGGCCTCCATGGAGGCTGGAAAGGATTCACGAAAGTATGCCTCCATGAGAACGATGATCGATCGTGCTTCAGGGAGAATTGTTTTTGGATCGGTCCCACCGGCAAGATCGAGACCCATCTTCGAAATCCATTGATACTCTTCATCCATGGAGCGTAAAAGTTTTCTTTGCGATTCAAAGGGTTCCTCTGTGGTAAAACCGGTGTCTTCAAATCCCAGCTCCCGGGCTTTTTCTGTTATGCTTATTTTCGATATCATTCTTCGAGTCCCGTTTTCTTTTTTATTTTCTTTCATCGAGAAGGGTGAGGGCAATCCTCGTTGCCTCTTCCGTATAATCGAGGCAACGTTCGATTATATGCTCATCCGTGAAGGCCTTCTGACCCTCCGGGGTGTCGAGATCGCACCCCGTCAGCTCAAAACAGTTGATTGACTCGAATTTGTCCTTAAAATTGAATATCAATTTTTGTATAATAGCAACGTTCTCTTCCCTGGATTCGTCCGATGAAGTTCTCCCTGAGATCAGATTGATACCCATGATCGCTCCGATCACCGCACCGCAGGGCCCGCATGTGTGTGCCATCCCGCCGCAGAAACCGGTGGCGATTTTGGGGATAAGGTCCGATGAGATGTCTCTGCTCTCTGAAATGGCAATGAGCACGCTCTCGGCACAGCAGTGCCCCGATTCGAAAAGTTGCCTGCTTTTTTTTGCCGTTTTCTCAATCATTAATTGCTCCCTCTGAGAATTGTTGGATTGTACATTGGCAAATTTTGAAACTCACCGATTATCCCCACTCGGTTCTGAATCCCGTTCCGCCGGGAGGCCAGGAAAAGTCGATGGCATCTTCGGGGCAGGCGTACCAGCAGGCGCCGCACTCCATGCACGTATCGAGGCTCTTTATGCGAGCCTTTTTCTCCACGATTTCATAACAATCGCCAAGGCAGACCATAAGACAGTTCGCGCATCCCGTGCAGCGTTCCCTCACTACTTTGATAAAATCACCCGTTTCTCCCGTCCATTCAACACCCGGTATTTCGCTATGTTTTCTCGACATCTCATTTCCTCGCTTAATAGAGATTACTCGAATATCGAAGGATTTGTCCCCACCACTGCGTCGACGATCTTTTTGCCGAGCGGAGCCGATTTCTCCTCCAGCCTTTTCCGAAGGCGCAGATAAAACGGTTCGATCTTCGGAAGCACTGCCGCCATAAAAGGATTGACGTGCTGGGAGAGGGGCATGAAGAGACGGGCCTTTATTCGTATCAGAGGGCTCAATACTTTCAGCACAATATCGAGCAGTTTCAGGCCCATCTTTAACCGTTGGGTTCCACGTGACTCATCCTTCTTGAGTATCATCGCTCGGTCTTTCTGGCCTTCGCTTCCGAACCGTTCGTGATGCCAGTTGTAGTAGTATCTCAGATACATCTTTATCCATTGTGATATAACCATCGGGTCTTTCTCGATGAGTTGGAGCATGACCGTCAGAAGGGGTGTGCTTGCATGGGCGAATGAGCCGATTCCCCAGCCGTCGTGAACGTATTTCTTTAATTGTTCTTCATCGTGGTCCTGCTGGGCATAGCGCAGGTTATACCGGTTGGTTGCCGTGATGGCCCACTGAATGATGGGGTGCGCTTTGATTCTGTCGTCATAGCGTTTCAGAAATTCCCGTGAAGTGTCTTTTGCCCTTATGGCCTCGATTACCACGTCGGCGGCTATATCCGCCGAAAACCAGGCTGTCGGTACCCCATCACAAAGTTCGGTGTTTTCGAGGCCTGCGACGTCGCCGATGAGAATCATGCCGTCGGTATGGTTCGGCATGTCGCGGAGCGTTTCGTCGAGACCGACAAATATTTCAAATCCCTCCCACATTCGCGCCCTGATTGTGATGTGCGGCGCAATCTCGTCTCTCCACCAGGGGAGCTTTGAGGTAATGTTACTATGATAGGTCTTCAGGTCCCTCTTCAGGTTATAAACGGGGCCGCCGTCTTTTCTCAGGCACTGGTCCTGCATGAAATGAACGCTATTCCGGTAGGGCCAGACCATGAGTCCGTTGCCGTGACCGAGGGGGGGCGCGATTTTCTGTTCGTCCCATCCCCAACAGAATCGAATCGTATGACCGAAGATCCTGTCGAGGGCTTCCTTCGGCATCTCGTAGTCATAAATGTCGGCGAGTGAAATGGTGTCAGGTGGGTATTTTTTTCTCACTCCCGATTTGATTGCCAGGAGCCCCTGTGAGCCTTCGGCGTCAATAACGATTTTCGCCCCGATTCTCTCGCCCCGTTCCGTTACGATTCCTTTGATACATCCATTTTCCCTGATGACATCGGTCACAGTGATTGCCGTTCGAAGCTCAACGCCCGATTCGAGAGCCTTTTGCACTTCCCATTCACAGAAGGGTTTGCAGTATGCATTGTACCCGAAGGCGATAATCGGTGAGAGGGGTTTCGGGATTCGGAGGGTGTCGTCGATATCGATATCACCGGTGTCGATGTCTTTGATGATGTAATTGATGATGCCGTCTACCGGGCGCTCTACCGGCGGATTTCCGTCCCGGATGAAGGCGGGCCCGAAGAGAAATCCGTAAAAAGGTATGGTAAGCCCGGAGATAACCTTTTCACCGACATTCTCGGACCGCTCGAGCATCAGCGTTTTCAGACCTGCATCGGCGCACTTCTTGGCGGCGACGGGACCGCCGAAACCGGCCCCCACCACTACCACATCATATATCTCGGAAGTTTGTTTTGAATTCATTTACTCGACCCTGAGGTGTCTCAAACTGTTTTTCTGAAGCATCTCCTCGACGGTTCTGTCCAGATCGGCCCGAAATCGATATTCGCCACCCAGTTGTATCTGGTCATTTCCGTCCCGGCTTTCATTATAAGAATCGACATCACCGCCATCGTCAATGACGAAGGAAAGACTGTACCCACCATGGTAGGTATTTTTCGAAACCTTTTCCTCTTCTTCGAAGAGGTACCGGTCCTCCCCCGCGCTGTCAATAAAGAAGGAAAAGCCGTTGTGCGCCGCAGCCCCCTGCGAGAAGAAAAGACCGGCACTCTCATAGGTGTCGTTGCCCGATCTGTCCAAAAGGGCGGCGATTCCAAGATCCCAGGCAGCTCCCTGGAGAGCGCCCACCGATCCCGAGTAGTGATCGCTTCCCCCTTCGTCGATGAGAATTCCGGCGGCGGAATGGGCCGAGAATCCCTGACCGTAACGGGATGCGATATACTCGTCATCTTCATTTCCTGAGTTTTTCAGGATTCCGAGGCCGAAATAGTAGCCTCCTCCCTGGGAGAAGTTTCCCGCCCTGAATCGGTCATGCCCGGCCGAATCGATCAGAATTCCGATCCCGCCCGAGGCGTGGTGTCTGAAGCCGATGCCGAATCCCTGTGAGTACCCTCTGAATATTCCCGGTGTGCTGTAGGAACTCGGTTCTTTTCCCGTCGCGTAATAGGAATCGTCTCCCGAATTGTCGAGAAGAAGCCCAACACCCTTGGGTCCTCCGACCCCCTGGGCAAAGAGGTGGGAGCGATAGGAATCTTCCCCTCCTGAATCGAGAAGAAGCCCCATGCCCCAGAAGCCGACGCCCTGATTGTATTTCTGGCCGAAATATTCGTCATTTCCGCCACGGTCTGCAAGGATTCCGATGCCTGCTATTCCCACTCCCTGTGAAAAGGCGACCCCGTGATAGATATCGTCACCCGCCAGGTCGAGAAGAATTCCCGTTCCCAGGATGCCGGCTCCCTCGGCAAAGTTTTCCGTCGCTGAATATTCATCGTTGCCGCTGAAATCGACAATGATCGAGAGTGGCCTGTCGCCGCTGGCAGAGGCGGGATTGCCGCCGTAGAAATCATTTCCCCCGAGATCGATAAGGACCGCCGCTTCCCTCTCATAGCGATTTGCCGTTCTTCCTCCTATTACGATGAGGCCTGCCTCGGTCTCTTCAGCAAAGAGGATGGTTCCGCTGATTCCCTGAATAGTGACCGGTTGAGGCGAAGGGTAATCGATCATCAATTGTTCAAAATCTGACAGCCATTCGGCATCGGTTAACTGGCTGAGGATCTTCGCCGATTTGAATAGGGCGCCGTAGTTTATCTTTTTGAGAAGCCGGAGAGTCTTCCTGATTTTTTCCGCCTTGTTCTCACTGTCTGACGAGTCTGACTCGAAGCCATCGTCGATAAAAGAGGACAGGTTTTTCAAGAGGAATTCCCTCTCCTCTTGATCCAGGGTTTCAATGGCCCTGTTTCTGAGATCGAGTGCCCGCAAGACAATGTCACGGATAAAGGAGAGATGAACCTCGGGCTCTTTCGACGTGGGGCATTCGATGGTTTCTCCGGCATCGGCCGGTGGTTCATCGATCAGTCTTGCGCCGTAATCGATGATGGCGGGAAGATCATTCTCCTTCCCAATGGCCTCTAATTCGCCCGATACCATCTCCGCAACCGGCGAAAATTTCAGGGGATCGCGGTGAATGTAGCGAAAAAGATTCAGCCTGAACGCATCATACTCCAGTTCATCATCGCCATATCGTTTCAGGATATCCTGGTAGGCATCTTCGATATCGAAGGCATCGATCAGTTCCTTCGCCAGATCGGAGTATGGATCAGTGAGGGTTTCGTACTCCGGGAAGAGGAGGCTGTTTTCGGGCGGCGGCTCGGCTGTAAAAGATTCTCTCTCCCGCAGAGTTGCCACGATATCGATGAGATGCACTTTCTTCTCAACGCTGAAATCGAAGACCTCGCCCGGTTTCTGATCGTCGAAAAGCCTCTCAAGATCTGCCAGGTTTGCAATGGAAAGGTCTGTTTCGTTGCTCCTCCCTTCGATGGCCGTTTCGGTGCGAATGATTCTGAGGGTCATCTCGTCACCGATTGCCTTTTGTTTCTTGATATAATCACTGAAGGCCTGCAGGACCTCGCTTTCTTTCTGTTTCTCAAGGTTGATAGAGTCGTAGGCGATGATGATGTCGTTGACCCTTATCCCCGCTTTTTCGGCCGATGAACCGCTTACCACCCGTGCCACACTGATTCCATGAGGAGCCTTCATGCCTGGGATTTGCTCCAGTCCCGTGACGATTCGATATCCTATGCCGAGAAAGGGTTGTGTCCTGGACTTTACTGCAACGCTTTCCCGCACTGTTTCGAGTTGCACGCAGGCCGCAAGGAGAAAAAGGAAGATGATGAGAATCGTTTTAAACACGGATTTCAGCATGATTTTTTAGCTACCTATATCCACTTCAGGATGCCGGCGAAGACAATAAGCGAGGCAGCGTTGATGGCAAAGAGTGTGCCGATCACCAATATCTGCGTTTTGGGTTTCCAGTCGTAGGAATACATGCCGACAACGAAGAAGGGGATATAGACGGTGATAAAGACGGGAAGCGCACCCCACCACGGATAGACCCAGACAAAGGCAGGCGTCATGGCGAGGAATATCTCGAATATGGAGAAGAAGGCCGCGTTTCCTATGGCGACGAGGAGGCGGTTATTGATTCCGAAGATCTTCATCTTCGGGTCTTCCGGGAGAATCTTGCTGAAGATAAGGCCCGCGACGGAGAACATGAGACTGAGCTCCACACCCACGCCGACGAGAAGGAGAAAGGCGGTGCCGGTGGGTACCGTCCAGAGGGCGTGACCGGTGAAATGCTGTATGAGAGCGTTTATGATTTCCGCAAGCCAGTGTACCATGTAAAGAGAAAGACCTGCCGCAATGGGTTTCCAGTTTCTCTTCGATATCTCGTTGAAGTAGACATAGACAACCAGGGCGAGAATCGGGATAACATACCACTGAAAGCAGTCACCGCTTCGCAAAATGGCGAGTGCCTGATCCGTTACTTCCGGGTGAAAAAGATTGTTCATGGTATTCCTCCTTTATAATCATCACTATTTTGATGCTGTGTTTTTTCCGGGTGCTTCCTCTTCCCGTTACAGGGATATCGTTCCCTTCATATAAAGGGCACATTTCCCCGCAATCAGGACCCTGTCTCCCTGCATTTCACAGAAAAGTTCTCCACCGCGCTCCGATACCTGGAGGGCGTGCAGTTTCTTTTTGCCCAGGCGTTTCGACCAGTATGGTATCAGTGTACAGTGGGATGAACCGGTAACGGGGTCTTCATTGATGCCGACACTGGGACCGAAAAAACGAGACACAAAATCAACATTCCTGCCTGGGGCGGTTACGATGATTCCCCGGAGATCGAGACATTTCAGACGTTCGAAATCAGGTGCAGTATTTTTCACATCATCTTCGCCTTCTAAGACGACGAGGTAGTCTTCTGATTTCAGAACTTCTCTCGGTTGTATATCCAAACCGGCCACGAGATTCCCTGGGGTATCGCAGGGAACCGGTGGCTGTGAGGGGAAATCCATGACGAAAAGATCACCCGCTTTTTTAACCGTTAACTCGCCACTTTTCGTCCTGAAGGTGAGTTCAGTTGTGGAGGGTTCCATATAATTCATGATCACGAAGGTCGAGGCAAGTGTCGCATGGCCGCAGAGGTCTACTTCAACAACTGGGGTGAACCACCGTAATTCGAAATGATCACTTTTCTTTACAAAAAAGGCCGTTTCCGAGAGGTTGTTTTCGGCTGCTATGTTCTGCATTGCCGGATCTTCGAGCCATGTTTCCAACGGGCAGACTGCGGCAGGATTGCCCGAGAAGGGGCGATCTGTAAAAGCGTCAATCTGATAAATAGTCGATTCCATTGTTGTTGACCTTTCATAGAACGTAGCTTGTATAAATAACGATATAATATCTAAACTCTGTGCGACGGGATTGTAATGCTACAGTGTGACGATCAATCTTCCCCCATCAACCTTCGTATCCAACGTTGCCACGGTTTTCTTCGCCGGTCCAAAAAGAGGATTGCCGTTGTAATCATAGGTTGATTTGCTCACGCTGCAACACTGAATCGTCTCGCTGCCGGGAACGGGATCAAGGCGTCTCCCCATGTGCTGACATCTGTTTTCGAAGGCATGATATGTGCCGTCTTCACCGCGGATCACGAGGATTCTTTGGGGAAGATTTTTCCCCTCCAGTCTGATTCCATGTCCCTTTTCCGCCAACTCCGGTACCCGAGAGAGATCGATTTCTATCCTATTATCCACATACGTCCAGCATCTTTCATCAGCCGGTTCCAGGGTTGCCGGTCTGCCGAATAAACGTTGAAAAACTGATCGCTTGAGAAATGTAACATCCATGACTACCCCCCCCTTTTTTTTACACACGATTAAGGTCTTATAGCCTCACCTCTTGACGGGGTGTTCATAGGCACTGAAATCCACCCCGCGACTTCGCCCCCGTTCCTTGAACCATTCCCTTTCGTTCTTCGGAGGGTGTATCTGTTCTTCAGGGGCCTTTTGCACGAGTTTGATGGCATCTGTGGGGCATGTGCTCATGCAGAGACCGCAGCCGATACACTTCTCCCTGATGACGGTATAGGTATCGTCCCCCTCTTCGATGGCATTCACCTGACATCGCTCATCGGCGCAGATACCGCAGGAGGTACAATACTCAGGATCGATCTCGGCATAATAATTTGAATAACTGCCGTCGTGGATTTCCAGTTCATTGATCGCACGGAGAACGCCGCAGCAGCATCCGCAGCAGTTGCAGATAAAAAACTGTCCCTCTTCCACATTAAAGGCCTGATGAACCAACCCGGCTTCCTCGGAGGTGCGAAGCACGTTCAAGGCCTCCTCCCTGGAAATGGGGCGTCCCCAATGATATTCGTCAAAAACCCCGGGCACCGGTGCGATTGCGAGACATGCCTCGAGGGGTTTATCGCATCCCTCACCCAGTAACTTACGTTCCTTTCTGCAGATGCAGTCCGCAACGGCAAAGGACTCTCCCTTTTCGATGATGGCGGAGACTCGATCGAAGGGGAGTATCTCCTTTCCGTCAGGAACTTCCTCCTCCACGGGGATCACCCGCATGAGCTGCGGTTTGGCATGGAAGAATTGTTCCGCAAATACCTGGTTGTACTCGTCGCAGAGCTCGGCGAATTCACGGTCCATGCGGTTAAGCTGGAATTCATAGATGCCCACCGCCCAGGGAATTATCTTAAAGACCTTGACGCCGCCGAGATCGATGCCGAATATCTGGCCGCGCTCCCGCCACATCGATACCAGCTTTTCTTCGAGACCTTCGAGGGGTCGCCCCGTGCGCTCGGCAATCTGCGAGGCGGTTTCGAATGTCAACGTGAGATCGCAGAAGAGATCGGCCTCGTCGGGTGTAAATACCTTTTTTAGAAGCTTGATTTCCACACCCGTTTCCGTTGAGGGAAAACCGTTCGGGAGGGTGTCCAGTACCTGTGCCAGCCTGCGGTAAATATCGTCGTTCATTTCGTTGCCTTTCTCTTTCCCAGATTAGTTTTTTATGCACCTTCCTTTCAAAAAGTGCAAAGGATAATACTCCCCTTATAAGTGAAAAAGGTCGATATACCTAAATGCCTCGCCGTCGAAGATGCCTCTGTCGGTGATCTTTATCTCCGGTATGACGGGCAACGACATGAAGGAAAGGGTCATAAAGGGTGCTGTCAGTCGCGATCCCATGGCCTTTGCAAAGCGATCCATATCGGTATAGTGCGGAGCGACGGTTTCATAATCACTATCACTCATAATTCCCGCGATTGGAAGTGGAAGTATCATTTCCTTGTCACCTGAGACTGCACTTATGCCGCCTTTCTCCCCGATTATCAGATTGACTGCTCGCGCTATGTCTTCGTCGGTTACTCCCACGGCAACTATATTATGGGAATCGTGGGCAACACTGGAGGCGATAGCTCCCCTTTTAAGCCCGAAATTCTTTACAAAACCCACAGTGGGAGGGGCATCTCTGTAGCGGTTTACGACGGCAATTTTGAGGATATCCCGTTCAGTGTCGGAGATGACATAGCCTTTATCGGTCCTGGGTTTTGTGACCAGTCTCTCTGTGATGAGCTGACCGTCCATGGCGACTATGACATTTATCCTGCCTTCCGAAGAGAGGATCGCAAAATCGCTGATACTTTTCTCGTGTGAAGCGAACTTGTTCAGTATCTTCGACGGCCTTCGAGGTATGAGCGTTTTGCCCTCCCTGGCCACCAGTCTTCCTTCGATATATGTTTTCAGGATGTTCATGTCCTTCAGGTTATCCACTTCGAGAAAATCCGCGCTGTCGCCGACGCGGAGCAGACCCGTGTCTAATCCGTAATGCATGACCGGATTTACCGATGCAATCCTGAGGGCCTTCATGAAGCCGATCCCATACTCGATCGATTGTTTCACCATGTCGTTAATATGGCCCTTTACGAGATCGTCAGGGTGCCTGTCGTCGCTGCAGAACATGAAGCGTTCGAAATAGTCGTTTATAAGGGGAAGCATCTCATTCAGGATTGTCGAGGCCGAGCCCTCTCTTATTTGAACGAACATTCCCGCCTCTATGTTTTCCAGGGCCTCTTCCGCCGAAAGACATTCATGATTCGTCGATATTCCCGCACGCACATAGTTCTTCAGTTCTTCGCCTGAAAGTCCGGGCGCGTGACCGTCGATGACCTTCGAATACTTTCGTGCGCTTTCAATTTTTTTCATAACATCGGGATCGTTGTTGAGAACACCCGGAAAATTCATGACCTCTCCCAGACAGAGTATCTCATCTCTTTTCAGGAGTTTCTCTATTTTCTCGGTGCCCAGTTCATCTCCCGACGTCTCCAGGGTTGTTGCGGGAACGCAGGAGGGTGCGCTGAAGTAGAATTTCACCGGTACCGATCTGGCGTCCTCTATCATATAATCGATGCCGCGTGTTCCGAGCACATTTGCAATTTCGTGGGGGTCGCAGACAGCGGCGACAGTTCCGTGAATGGCACATACACGGGCGAACTCGGAAGGCGTGAGCATTGAACTTTCGATATGGATGTGTGAGTCGATAAATCCCGGAATGATAAATGTAGTATAATCTTTTATTTCTCTCGTTATCTCCTGTATCTTTCCCTCAGATATTATCAGTGTTCCGGGGTAGATCTCACCTGTGAGGACATCTACAATGTTTCCGGATATTTTTGTAATTGCCATTTTTATTAAACCTGAATCGTGACAGTCCTGCCAAACGTGGCTACCTTATTCATAAGGCGGTTTTGCCTATACATCGATTCCCTACAAGCCTTCGACCGGGAGCGCACCCGCAAGCCCCGCCTTGTAGGCGGGGTCAAAGGGCGCAACATAATTAAACTATTCCTTACCGGGAAGCCCCGCCCTATGGGCGGGGAGATTCACCTCGTCTCGTATCGTTTTTCTCTCCTCTTCGAAAAGGAGGCATCCCCTTAAACAATCGCTCTCGCATCGTCCGTTGCAGGGTTCTATGTGGATGTTCACGTACGCACCGGGAAGGTGTTCTTTTATTTTGGCAGCGGTCTCTTCCGCAATGGAATGAGAATCTTCTACCGTCAGCTTCGAATCGACTTTCATATGAAATTCTATAAAGCGGGTGTTTCCTGCCTTACGGGTGCGAAGCTTATGAAAACCGTGGACCCGCGGGTACATGGCTTCGATAATATCTTTTATTGCAGCTTCTTCATGAGAGGGGAGAGAGGCATCTATCAGATCCCGTATCGAATGAACGGTGAGCCGGTATGCGGTCCCTATGATGAGAAGTGCAACGGCGATGGCAACGACGGGGTCCACCCACTGAAGGTCCATCTCCGGGAAAATCCATTTCCCCAACCAGATGAAACCGAGGCCGCACATGACACCTGCCGAGGTATAGACATCGGTGCGGAGATGCCAGCCATCCGCCATAAGGGCGATGGAATCGGTTATCTTTCCCACCTTGAAAAGCATCTCCGATACGATGAGGTTGGCGGCAGAGGAGAAACACATGACCCCGATGCCCCAGCTTAAAAGTTCGATCGGTTCGGGGTGAAGGAGCCTCTCAATTGCTTCATATAGTATCCAACCGGCGGCAAGGAATATAAGGAGGGCTTCGATAGTCCCTGAGATGTTTTCTATTTTTCCGTGTCCGAAGGGGTGTTCACTGTCGGCGGGTTTGCTCGATGTCTTGACTGAGAAAAGGGTGATAAGTGAAGCAATGAGATCGACGGCTGAATGGATGGCCTCGGAGATGACGGATACCGAACCTATCCATACTCCGATAATGATTTTTGTGATGACAAGGATGGTGTTGGAAATAACGGAAAGCCATGCCACCCCTGCTTTTTGTCTTTCGATGTCCGCCATCTTTTGATCTCAGTCAAAGGCCCTCTTTTTTCTTAGAATGGATAAACGTAAAAAGAGGGCCTCTTCGAGTTCTTACAGTAATGGATTGACGCGAATATTAGATTGCCTCTATCGTTGATGTCGGTTTTTTTGTAATATTATATGTCACGCTTACGACACCTTTCACTTCAGCGGTTATCCTGTCGGCGAGTCTCTCCAGTTTCTCGTAGGGCAATCTTGTGGGGAGCGCTGTTTTCGCATCCTCGCTTTCCCAGCACCTGACTTCGATCTGAAGGCCGAAATCTCTTTTTCCGTCCCTCATTCCGGTAACCCTGTCTTCGTGAAGTATGGCGAGGTACTGGAAGGCGCCGCTTTCGGAGAGTTCATCTTCTACTATCTTTGTGGCCTTCCTCAACGTTTCAAGTTTTTCCCAGGTAATCTCGCCGAGGACGCGTGCTGCCAGGGCAGGTCCGGGGAAAGGGGGCCTTTTGTATATCGCTTCCGGCAGTCCTGCGGCCTTTCCGACTTCCCGTATTGCAGGCTTTCTCAATTGAAGCAGGGGCTCGAGGACCTTGTAACCGAACTGTTCTTCCGGATTGATACCGAGCTGTTCAAGGATGTTGTGCTGTCGTTTTATGCCGGCAACGGTTTCTTCTATGTCCGTATAGTTCGTTCCCTGCAGAAGATATTTTGCCCCACTGTCTTTCACAAGTTTTCCGAAGACGTCCTTATAGAAGGTCTGCGTAACCGCCTCTCTTTTTTCTTCGGGGTCAAGTTTTCCCTTAAGTGCGTCGAGAAATTGTTCTTGTGCATCAATGATTTCGACGGGAACACCAAGGTCGGCAAACCAGGTGGCAATCTGTTGCGGTTCACCCTCTCTCATGAGGCCGGAATCGATGAAATAAGATTTGAGCCGATCTCCCAGTGCTTTGTGGGCAATCATGGTAACGACGGCCGAATCGACGCCGCCGGAAAGTGCATTCACCGCAAGACCGTCACCAACTGTTGCCGAAATCTCTTCAATTTTCTCTTTAATAAATGTCCCAATGTCAAGATCGGTTAGTTCAATTTCTCCTATCTGCATTACGCTGTCCTTTCTGATTCAGATGTTTGTTGCGAAGGTTCTCCTTTACTTTAATTGGCAGATACATTCAACTTTTTATTGAATTATTGTGGCCGGTTTCCCTTCAATCAGTCCCCCGGAACCTTCCGTTATGACGGTATCTTCAGGGTTGAGACCTTCGAGTATCCAGACAAAGCCGTTGGAAAAAGAGCCTTCTTTCACCACGCGTTTATAGGCCTTGCCATCCTGAATAATCCACACGACGGAGCGTCCCTCGTCTCTGATGAGGGCTTCGGTGGGAATTGCCATCTGTTTTTCCTTGACAGGAAGTTTGAAACGGCCGGAGCAGAAGAGGCCCGCTTGAAGCGATCCGTTACGGTTGTCGACAGCCACCTTCACCAGGAAGGTCCTGTTAGCGGGATTCAATTTTGGATTGACAGCCACAACGTTTCCCACAACGTTTTCTGACCGATAATTGAATGAGAGATCGACTGAGAGACCCTTCGTAACTGTTCCCGCATATCGTTCGGGAAGTTCCATTTCGGCGTTGAGGACTGACAAATCCATGATTTCGATGACCTTCTTGCCTTTTCCGATAAACTCTCCTTCTTCCAGGTATCGTGCCGTAATGACGGCATCATAGGGTGCTACGGCAGTGCAGTCATGGAGTGCCTGTCGTGCGATATTGCGGGTCGCAACGGCCTGAGCCAGTGCCGCTTCCGATTCATCGTAGGCGGTGATCGTTTGATCATACATCTGCTGAGTGGCAGACCCAGCCTCAGAGAGATTTTTGATCCGCTCCTTTTCCCGTTTGCGATCCCTGACCATTACCTCGGCACGTGCGAGGTTTGCCTCTGCCTGCTGAAGCGCAAGACGATAGTCAACAGTTCGAATCATGAAAAGGAGGGAGCCTTTCGATACATAATCTCCTATATCCACTGATAATTTTTCAATCTGACCACCTGCAAGGGCATACACGTCAGTGTGGCGACGTGGAACCAGTGTCCCCGTTGCCTGTATGATGGGTTGAAAATCACGCAATTCCACAGTGGCTGTTTTAACCTGTATCCCCCCTGCTTTTTTTGCTGTCGTTTCCTCGGCATTGCCGTGAGCGGTCCATCCTGACAGCAGAATCACAGTAAAAACGATAAGAAGTGTTTTGGAATACTTTCCATAGGAACTATGTTGCATCACTATTCTCCTTGTTTTTTTTCACTGACCGCGTTGATAGGCACTCTGCGGCGGTGTTTCCAAAACTTTCCTGACACCCACTCCTGCGCATCGTCAAGCATGAGGTAAACCACGGGGACGACCAGAAGCGTCAGAAGCGTCGATGAAATCA
>JAFGBH010000034.1 GCA_016933215.1 Deltaproteobacteria bacterium
CGACAATCGGGATAAGTGAGTTAACGAATTTATTTTCTGCCGGAAAACACAGAAAATAAATTCTAACTTACTAAACAATCGGAGATTACCCGCAACTGTCGGAGCAAAAGCGGAGATCCCGCTTATACGGGATTGCGGGAAGCTTCAACGACCGGAGATCAATCAACAGCGCCTACCATTACCGACATAAGAATGAACTGTCTCATTTATGAAGAGACTACTAAGAGGCAAGAAACGGGACAGCATACGAAATTGCCTCAACGGTTGCCCTGTATGCTGTCCCGATATTTCCTCAAGATGTACTCTTTTCCTGTTGAAAAGAACCCGTAAAGATAGGGTAAAGTATTTGCTTAAGAGTTCAACTGTCTGCCGGAAGGCGGTTCCATCTTCCTTAATAATTTCTTGCCAAGAGCTCGAAGTACGCCTTCGGGTGCTTGCAGACGGGACACATTTCGGGGGCCTTCTTGCTTTCGAAAATGTACCCGCAGTTGCGACATTTCCAGAGGACCTTATCGCTTTTCTCAAAGACGGTATTTTCCTCCAGGTTCTTGAGAAGCTGTTTGTATCGCGTCTCGTGCTTGCTTTCCACTTCGGCAATGCCCTCGAACATCCTGGCGATTTCCTCGAATCCCTCCTCGCGGGCCTCTTTCGCCATCGTGGGGTACATCTCCGTCCATTCGTAATGTTCACCCGACGCCGCGTCCTTCAGGTTTTCAATGGTGTTTCCGATACCGTTCAGCTGTTTATAGTGAAGCTTGGCGTGCTCCTTCTCGTTTTCGGCGGTTTCGAGAAAGATTGCCGCTATCTGCTCGTATCCTTCCTTCTTTGCCGTCGATGCGTAATAGGTATACTTGGTCCTCGCCTTTGCCTCTCCCGCAAAGGCCTCCCACAGATTCGCCTCGGTTTTCGTTCCCTTGATATCTTTCATAGTTCTCAAAGCCCCCTGTTTTTTTCTGTTATTTAAAGTATTATACAGACGATGGGTATTCATGACAATAGAAAAGCACCCCCCCTTTTTAAACGTAATGTATTTGACTTATTTGCAATTAATATTATATTAATAACGAATCCAGTTGGTGGTCTGCCGCTGGAAAGAAAAAAGGAGTTGTAAGGAAACTAGAGGGTATCGAGAAAAACAGAACATAGACATTCAACCTATACATAGCTCTCGTAGTGACCACATGGATTTCGACCTCATTCTGAAGAGATAAACAGATTTCGAAGGGGTTACTTGATCGTATTGATCGTCGTCTCACGGAGGTGTGGCAACTCAGTAACAGAACCCCGTTCTTGCACAAGATACGGGGTCTTCTTTTTCTCGGAGAGTTTCGGTGCTTTTATTCTGATAAAAGAGGCTTTTGCGAGCGTGAAAGCAGTTTTTTATTTGACTGAGAGGAGAGGTGCTACAATGTCGGGTATCTATAAAGCAGTCAAGATCAGCGACAAGGTCTATTGGGTTGGGGCAGTTGACTGGGTCATTAGAGATTTCCACGGATATACCACGAAGAGGGGGAGTACCTACAATGCATATCTCATCCTCGCCGACAAGGTTACCCTCATCGATACGGTAAAGGCTCCCTTCAAAGACGAGTTGCTCTCACGCATCTCATCGGTTATCGAACCTCAAAAAATTGACTATATTGTTTCCAATCACTCGGAGATGGATCACTCCGGATCATTGAAGGCGGTCATTGCCGAGATCAATCCCGAGAAGGTTTTCGCATCCGCGATGGGGACAAAGGCCCTGAAGGAACACTTCGGTCTGGAGGGAATACTGCCTATGAAAAGCGGGGAAACCCTGAGTCTGGGGAATATGGAGCTCTCCTTTCTGGAAACGCGCATGCTTCACTGGCCTGACAGCATGTTCAGTTATCTGAAGGAGGAAAAACTTCTCTTTTCACAGGACGCCTTCGGAATGCATCTTGCCACCGATGAGCGATTTGCTGACGAGATTAAGGAAGACATCCTTGATTATGAGGCCGCCACCTACTATGCGAACATACTCCTTCCCTATTCACCTCTCGTCCTGAAGCTCCTCGACGAGGTGGAAAAATCAGGTCTTGAAATCGATACGATAGCACCCGATCATGGGCCGATCTGGCGAAACAATCTTGGCTGGATTTTGAATCGATACCGGAAGTGGGCGGAACAGAAACCGACGGGGAAAGCCGTCGTTCTTTACGATACGATGTGGCATAGTACGGAGATGATGGCGAGAGCAATCGAGGAGGGTCTCGTTGCAGGGGGGGCTCGTGTCAAGGTTATGTCCATGGCGTCGTCGCACCGGAGCGATGTAGCCTTCGAAACACTGGATGCGGGGGCTCTCGTCACCGGTTCTCCTACGTTGAATAACAACATATTTCCCACCATGGCTGATGTGCTGACCTATCTGAAGGGTCTGAGACCGGAAAACCTGATCGGTGCGGCATTTGCCTCCTATGGATGGGGGGGCGAATCGGCGGCGCAGCTTAATACCATCCTTTCGGAAATGAAGGTGGAGATCGTGACCGAACCTCTCAAGGTAAAGTACGTGCCCAATGATGCGGATCTTTCACGCTGTTTTGATCTTGGGATGACGATAGCGAAGAAGCTCAAGGAGGCGGTAAAAAATGGATAAACAGGCGCTCAGGGATATCAGTTACGGTCTTTATCTCGTAACTTCGGTATCGGGTGAAAAGGTAAACGGTCAGATTGCTAATACCGTATTTCAGGTATGTTCGGAAACGCCAAAGATAGCAATAAGCATCAATAAGGATAACCTCACGCATGAGTACATTAAAAAGAGTGGGGTAGTCGCCATTTCCGTCCTTGAGCAAGATACGCCGATGACCTTTATCGGCAATTTCGGCTTCAAGTCGGGAAAGGATATCGACAAGTTTTCGCAGGTGAAATACGAAAAGGGAGAAACGGGAGCTCCAATCGTATCGGAGAACACCCTCTCGTATATTGAAGGCAAGGTTGTGGACTCTGCCGATGTCGGCACGCATACACTTTTTGTTGTCGACGTGGTGGATGCAAAGGTCCTGAAAGAAGGTGTGCCGATGACCTATGATTATTATCACGCGGTGAAAAAGGGCAAATCGCCGAAGAATGCGCCGACCTATATAAATGAAAAGGAAGCAGAAAAAGCACCGGAAAAACCAGTGAAGGAGGAGATGAAGATGGAACGTTATGTATGTACGGTTTGCGGTTATGTTTACGATCCTGCAGAGGGAGACTCAGAGGGCGGTATACCTGCGGGGACGGCATTCGAGAATCTGCCGGATGACTGGACATGTCCTGTATGCGGTGCCGCGAAAGATGAATTTGAGCCGGAGTAGATCAAAACCGCCGTTCACTTTTGTCCCGCGGCTTGATCTTTACGGTTGCAGCAGTTTCAGGAAGTGCGAAGTCGAAAACTTCGCCAATTATGGAGAAAAGTCTCAATGACGAGTTGCCTTCAATTTATGGAAGAATGAGTGAGGGATTTATGGATGAGAGGATAAAGGATGCCATATATAAGGCCTATACGGGTGAGTCGAAGGCGGCTCTGAGGCTGAAGGTCTTTGCAGACAAGGCACGGGATGAGGGGTATACGCAAATCGGAAGGCTCTTTGATGTGATCGCCTTTTCCGAAGAGATTCATGGGAAAAGGGCTCTGCAGCTTCTAAAGGAAATCAAGGGAACGGAGGAGAACCTCGCCGAGAGTTTCGAGTCGGAAACGAAAGTTGCTGGTGTTGCCTACAATGAATTCGTGAAGATTGCCGAGGAGGTAGGGGATAGGGCATCCTCCGTGTATTTCAGTCAGTCCTCAGACGTGGAGGAGGTTCATGCGAAGCTCTACAAGGAAGCGATGGATCATGTCCTTGAAGAGAGAGAAACTACCTATTATGTATGCACCGTATGCGGGTATGTGTCCGACGGGGTTTTACCCGAGGAGTGCCCGATATGTGGTGTCAAGAAGGACAAATTTGTAAGTTTTGAGTAGTCTCACTAAGGAGGTGAACGATATGGCTGAAAAAGGAGTTGGCTGTGCAAGACCGACAGGTGCTGTCGTCGGTGAAAAGGCTCCCGAAAGGGGTGCCGAGGGGAAAGAAATGCATGAGAGGGAGGAAAAAACAATGGTGACGGTTAAAGTAGGTGGAAAGGCTCCGGATTTTGAGGCCCCGGCTTATTATAAAGGAGAGTTTACGTCAGTGAAACTATCAGATCATCTGGGTAAGTGGGTCATTCTATGTTTCTATCCGGGTGATTTCACCTTTGTCTGAGCGACCGAGGTGTCGGCGGTCGCCGATAAATATAGCGAATTTCAGAAGCTGGGAGTGGACATCATTTCCGTCAGCGTCGACAGCCAGTTTGTCCACAAAGTATGGAACGACGAAGAGCTTTCAAAAATGGTCGAGGGAGGGATTCCCTTTCCGATGGTTTCTGATGCCGGAGGTCATTTAGGTCGGGCATACGGTGTCTATGACGAGGCGAGCGGCGTGAATTTCAGGGGAAGATTTATCATCGATCCCGATGGGGTGGTTCAGGCGATGGAGATGTTGACACCGCCTGTTGGAAGAAAGGTCGAGGAATCGATCCGACAGGTCAAGGCCTTCCAGCATGTCCGAAAGACAAAGGGTTCCGAGGCGATGCCCTCTGGATGGGAACCTGGAAAGCCGACGCTGAAACCGGGCCCTGATCTTGTGGGTAAGGTATGGAAAGTCTGGAAGCCGTAAGAAATCAATTGTAAATTGAGAAGGAGACAGCAATGGGTAGTCAGTTTGAAGCAAGTGATATTTTTGAGATTGCCATGAGAATCGAAGAGAATGGAAGCAGTTTCTACCGGTTTGCAGTTCAGCTCGCGAAGGACGAGCAGACAAAGGAGTTATTCATGAAGCTGGCCGAGGAGGAGGACAAACACAAGGCCACCTTTAAAAGTTTGCTCTCAAAGATAGAGACGCATTCCCCTCCGGAGAGTTATCCGGGGGAATACGGCGCCTATCTCCATCAATATGCCGACAACAACCTCATTTTTACACAAGAGGTGATGGAGGAAGAGCTTGCAAAGATCAAAGACACAAAAGCAGCACTCGATTTTGCGATCCGCAGGGAACTCGATTCCATTCTCTACTATCAGGAGATAAAGGGTTTCGTTTCCGGGAGCGACCATGCTGCCATTGACAAAATTATAAACGAGGAGAGAAAACACTTTCAGATGCTTTCAGAGATGAAGAAGTGTCTGTAAAATTCTCCTCATTTAGGTTTTATAGAAGCATAAATGAAGGAGGGATAAAAAAATGCTGAGCAAAAAGATGCTGAATGCATTGAATAAACAGATTAATAAGGAAATGTATTCGGCCTATCTCTATATGTCCATGTCTGCACACAGTCAGTATCAGGGGCTCAAGGGGTTTGCGAATTGGTTTATGGTGCAGTACCAGGAAGAGATGGGACACGCCATGAAGATATATGACTACATCAACGATCAGGGTGAAAGACTAACGCTGAAGGCAATCAGCGAACCGCCTGCTGAATTTGAATCTCCTCTGGACATGTTTGAGAAGACCCTGTCACACGAAAAAACGGTGACGAAATCCATTAATGATCTGGTCGGCCTCGCGATTTCTGAAAAGGATTATGCGACACAGATCTTCCTGCAGTGGTTTGTGACGGAACAGATAGAAGAAGAGGGGAATGATAATGACATCATCAGCCGTCTGAGACTCATAGGAGACAATGGTAACGGGCTTCTCATGCTCGACAGGGAATTGGGTGCGCGCGTTTATTCACCTGAGGCGGCGCCCGAGAAATAGCAGGAGATGATGTCATACTAAAATTACAGGGAGGTGTAACGATCATGACGGAAAGACTTCAGATTTACAAGTGTGAAGTATGCGGCAATATTGTCGAGATGATTCACGAGGGCAAGGGGGAACTTGTCTGCTGTAATCAACCGATGAAGCTTTTCAAGGAAAACACCGTCGATGCGGCGAAGGAGAAGCATGTACCGGTCAGTGAGACGGCGGCGGGAGTTGTCAAGGTAAAGGTGGGGGACGTTCCTCATCCGATGGAGGAGAAGCATTACATCGAGTGGATCGAAGTCATCTCGGATGGAAAAGCATACCGGCAGTTTCTCAAACCGGGAGATGCGCCGGAGGCAGAATTTCATATTGAAGGGGGAGATTTGACGATCCGCGAGTACTGTAACCTGCATGGATTATGGAAAAGCTGAGCAAAGGAGGATTTTGTCTATGAAGTTAGCTGACTATTTTGAAAAGGTTAAGGGCTACGGCGTTTTTGCGACAGCAGATTCCGAGGGTAAGGTAAATGTGGCGGCGCTATCGAGACCGACGGTGATGGACGACGGAACGGTTGCCTTTCTCATGTCGGGCCACTTGACTCATCACAATTTAGAGTCTAATCCTCACGCGGCTTACTACTTCGTTGAAAAAGACGGAGAGTTTGGAGGCAAACGACTCTACCTGACCAAGGTGCGGGAATCGGAGGATAGCGAACTGATCGATACGTTGCGGAAAAAGAGATACCCCATTTTTACGACGAAGTATGACAATGAATCAAAATATGTCGTTTTCTTTACGGTGGACACGATTCTTCCGCTTGTGGCAGACGGCGTCCTAAAGCCTGGTGTGACGGTAGAATATTAGAAGATATCCCGTATGTTGAACTGAACAGCGAGCACATTCCCCGTTGCTTGCAGCGGGGTTAGCGAGCGAATAAAAAATAAAATTTTCCTTAACAGTCGGAAATTCCCCGCAACTTGTTGCGGGGAGCTTCAATGTTTTTACGGGATCGGGGGAACATATGAAAAAAGATACAGACAGGTCATTGAAGATGCTTTCCACCGCCTTAGAGATGGAGGAAAAGGGAAGGGCCTTTTACGAGCGCGTCGTTTCGACCTGTACAAACAGTGTGGGAAGAGAGATGTTCAAGATACTTCTGGAAGACGAAAAAATTCACATGGATCGTATCAAAACGATATATAAATCTCTGAGCGGCAGCGAGGTCTGGTGCGCGTGGGATAATTTAGAGGCGCCACACGGTAATCTTGCGGCGATTTTCAGGAAGATGGCGAAGGAACATGGGTCGAAAATCACTGTGGGGACCGATGATCTGGAGGCACTTGATATAGGGATTGACTTTGAGGCACGATCGGTTGAGTTTTACGAAGCACAGTTACAGAAGGCTACCGATAAGATGGAAACGGACTTTATAAAGGAGATGATATCGGAAGAGAGGAGTCATTATGCCGCCCTTGAGGACATGAAGCTCTATCTGTCGGATCCCTCATCATGGTTTCGTGAGAGAGAACGCGGAGGCCTCGACGGCGGTTAGGGTGTCTGGTGCCCTGACGTTCGATAACGAAAATTCGGTTTGTTTACTTATCCGTACAATTATTACCCGTTCTACTTTCGAGAACGGGTAATAATCATTTGGCATGCGGGTCGGAATGTGTCCGGTTTAGAAAAAACCGGAAAGAGGAAGGAAAAATGAAAAAATATTTTGTCGTCGTTATGGGAATCGTCCTTTGCCTGGTGGTATCCGGCTCTTCTCTTGCTTTCGATACTAAACCGCCTGCAGTGGGGGATGTGTTCCCGGAGATTACATTTTCCATTCCCGGGGAATCTGATTACCGGACCTATCTCGGCCTCTCAAAGGGCGAGTATTTCTCGATCCAGGATATAAAGGCGAAGGTCGTCGTTGTGGAGGTCCTGAGCATGTACTGCCCCCATTGCCAGAGGGAGGCACCGAGGGTAAATCAGGTCTATGATTTAATAGAAAAGGACCCCTCGCTCAGGGGAAAGATAAAGTTGATCGGTATCGCCGCGGGAAATTCTACCTATGAAAAGAAGGTCTTCAGGGAACGGTATGGGGTGCCATTTCCTCTCTTTGAAGATGCTGATTTTGAACTTCACGACATCCTCGGTGGAGTGAGGACGCCCTATTTTATCGGAGTCAGGATTGACAGTGGCGTTCCCCGTGTATTTTACTCGAAGCTCGGCGGTTTTGAGAGTGCCGATGAGTTCCTGAGAATGATGATAGAGCTTTCAGGATTATGACGTGAGGTGTGAAATGAAGAAACAGAGAAATTTAACTATGGCAATAACAGGCTTTGTGATGCTCCTGGTTCTCCATGGCACCGCCTATGGCCTTTCGGATGTCTTCAAGGAAAATATTTACGTACCCGAGAAACTCGCACCGACCGATAGCGTTCTTAAAGTAGCCGTGGGCGAAAAGGCTCCCGACTTTACGCTCCCTTCCGTTCACCACGGAAAGATTTCCCTCAGCCAGTTCATCGGTAAGAAGAATGTGGTGATTTCCTTCGTGCCTGCCGCCTGGACACCGGTCTGTTCGGACCAGTGGCCTGGGTATAATATTGTGAAGGATCTCTTCGATGAAAACGACGCCATTCTCCTCGGGATTACCGCTGATAATATTCCAACGCTTTTCGCCTGGACAAACCAGATGGGAGAGCTGTGGTTTCCGGTGTTGTCGGATTTCTGGCCTCACGGCGGCACGGCTTCGAAGTATGGGGTCTTGCGATCGGATGGTACAACCGAGAGGGCGATCTTTGTCATCGATAAAAAAGGGTATATTCGCTACATCGATGTGCACAATATAAACAAGAGGCCACCCCTCGAATCGATCATGAGCGAACTGAAAAAGTTGAACCAATAGCGTGACAAATCCAATCATAACCAGACAAGAGAAAAGTGATGAGTGTGACGGTGGCGACTGAACCTGCTTTAAAGACAGTCCTTGATTCCCTCTACGATCAGTTCAATCAACGCACCTTTGTGCATCCCGATCCATTGGAGTTCCTCTATCACTATGATAATCCTCTCGATCGTGAGATTGTGGGATTGATCGCATCATCGCTTGCCTATGGAAGGGTGGCCCAGATACTGAAGAGTGTTGCATCGGTTCTCGAAAAGATGTTGCCCTCGCCATCGCACTACATCGAGCGGTCGACGGCAACAAAGATCACGGGTGACTTTGCGCGATTCAAACACAGATTTACTGCGGGAAGCGACCTTTCGGAGATGCTCCTCGGGATCAAAGCTGTTCGCGAAAAGTACGGTTCCCTCTATACCTGCTTCAAGGCGGGCTTTGACAGGGACTCGGATACGGTGATGCCGGCCCTTCAGAAATTTACAGAGGAGCTTGGTGGCGGATTCGATTGCAGGAAGAACAGCCTGTTGCCCGAACCGATACGGGGGAGTGCCTGCAAGAGACTGCATCTCTTTCTTCGGTGGATGGTGCGGTCGGATGAGGTCGATACCGGTGACTGGGAAGACATATCGCCTTCAAAACTTGTGGTTCCCCTCGATACCCATATGCACAGGATATGTCGTTTCATCGGCCTGACGAAGCGACGACAGGCAGATATGAGAACCGCGCTTGAGATAACGAAGTCGTTCAGGAGAATCGTTCCGACCGATCCGGTGCGTTATGATTTTATCCTGACGCGTCCGGGAATATGGAAGTATTGGCATAGATAAGAATTTCCGGTTGTAAGATGGTTTAAAGAGGTGGCATAAAAGAGGAAGGATGACCGCGATGAAACTCGATAAATGGAAAATCGTCTGGGGCGCACTGTTAATATCACTGTCCATCGTTTTTTACTTTATCCACTTTTTAATCTTCAGAGATCCTCACCATCTCTTCATCTTTCTTGTGGGGGATGTCGCCTTTGTCTTTACCGAAGTTCTTCTTGTTACCATGATTATTCATGAACTTCTTACCTATAGAGAGAACAAGGAAAAAATGTATAAACTCAATATGGTCATCGGGGCCTTCTTCAGTGACGTCGGTACGGACCTTCTGCGGATATTTTCTGATTTTGACCATAACATCGAGGGAGTGAGAGACGAATTTATGACCTGTCAGGCCTGGTCTGACAGTAAATACACGCAGGCAAGCGAAACCTGCAAGGAATATCATTACGATATCGACTGCCGGAGGGGAGACCTGAAGAAGCTCAAGGACTTTCTTGTAAAAAAAAGGGCATTCATGTTGTCGTTGATACAGAATCCCAGTCTTTTGGAACATGATACCTTTTCAGATCTCCTGTGGATGATATTTCATCTGATCGAGGAGTTGGTCCATCGAGAGGATCTCGATGACCTAAGCGATGCTGACTATGAACATATCGCCATCGATATCAAACGTGCCTATTCCCTCCTGTCGGCAGAATGGCTGGTCTATATGAAACACCTGAAAAATGATTATCCCTACCTCTATTCACTTGCCGTGAGAATAAACCCCTTTAATCCTGATGCCTCGGCGGAGATAAAGGAGGGGTGAAAAAGATGCGTGGCAGGATGAAGCGCTCCCTCTCGCCGATTTCGGTTATGACGGCTCACGTCTGAGGCTATGCAATAAAGAGCACGCCATTTTTTACCACTATGAGCTCTTCCCGTTCGAGTTGCGACAGAACCGAGTGTATGAGTTCTTTGTCAAAGGGGAGAGCGGCGGCAAGCTCATCCTTCGCTATCGATATCGACTCGACGAGGGTGCTGAGAACGGCACCCCGCACTTGGCGTCGTGAGCCTTTAAAGGGCGATTGCCGTTTGTAGTGGGCGCTTTTTCGCCCGGGATTCGGATACCCTTTTTTTAATGACGCACCGTAATCCATCAATGCATTATACCATCGCCGCGGGTTTCTGCTGTCAAGCGTCTGGGTGATGAGGGGCAGCATGTCACTGTCGTTCACCGCGCCTTTCGTGCTGAAAAAATGGTGAATGAATACGGTGCGTATATTAGTTTCGATGAAAATGACGGGCTGATTGAAGGCAAAGGCGCAGACCGCGTGTGCGGTGGCGTTTCCAATTCCCGGCAGGGTTTTCAAAAGTGTCACATTATTTGGAATCCTGCCATCATGGAGCGTCACTATCTCTTCTGCCATTTTTCGTAATGACAGGGCTCGTCGATTATACCCGAGTCCATGCCATACGGTGAGGACCTGCTGAAGTGGCGCCCGGGCGAGCGATTCGATATCGGGAAAGGTAGTTATGAATTCCTCGTATTTTGTGATAACCCTCGCAACCTGCGTCTGCTGCAGCATGATTTCGGAAACGATGATGTTGTAAGGGTTATCGGTTTTACGCCACGGCAGGTCTCGTCCGTAATATTCCCAGTGGTGATAGACAGTTTTTCGAAATTCTGTTATCTCATCTTGCGAGAGTGTTTTCTGACTTTTCATAGAAAGTGTTTATCCCTGCCACTATCGTGCGTCAGCATTATGTTTCCGATTCTGCTTCCTCGTCATACATGCCGGGATTGACGGCCTTTTTGAGGTCTTTCCAGAACTGTTTTCGCTTTGGAGATTCGGCCATTTCTTTTGTCGGAAACTCCAGGAAGGGTACCTCGACGTTCAATTCAGAAAGTTCCTCCGAGAGGATCTCTGCCATAATGCCCATCAGAACGGGGTCATCCGGGTCGGAAGTATCGAGCGGATTCGGTGATTCCGTCATATACTTATTTACCTTGTGTTTTCCCCAGTGAATGCCGCAGGTCGGACTGTTCTCCAGACCGATGAAACAGGTAAGCCGATACTTGTTATGAATAAACTCCCGGACCATCAGCATCGGTATTTGCAGGAGTTCTTTACAGTGCTGTCTGAAAAAGATGTTGTCGTACTGCTGTCGACCCTGAGGATTCCGCATGAGTCCCATTGCGGTGGTCTCCGGGCAGGGGTACTGAATGACGCCCACCCGTTCCCTCATCAGATAGTCCATCAATTCATGGGACAGTGGAAAATTCTGGCCGAGAAGATGTACCCTGCAGTAGGGGTTGACCAGGCACTGGGCGATCATGATTATTTTTCTGTCCTTCTTTTTCGTCATTTCGCCATCCTCCTTTTAAAGATTTTGTACCCTTTTAATATACAGGCCGACATTAAACTTCGACCTGCATCCATTATAATTCATGTACCGGATCTTCCCGAAGATAGGTCTTTCAAACCAGGCGCGGTCGTGAACGCCACCTATGGACCACGCGCAGCCCGTATACCCGCTGGGGTCTCTTCCATCGAGTTCATACCTGTCATTCAGATAGAGTGCGGTACTCATCGCATCCTCCGGCGTGGGTGACCATTCCAGTATCTTTTTTGCCCAGTACATCCTCATATATCCATGCATCTTTCCTTTTTTCACCATCTCCATCTGGGCTGCATTCCAGAGCTCATCGTGGGTTTCGGCACGTTCGAATTGCTCAACAGTGTAGAGATAGTCTTTCTGGTCATTCGCATGTTCCCGCTGCGTTTTGAGTGACCACGACGGGAAACCTTTAACGGAATCATAGTTGTCGTTATAAAAACAGAAATTGTCAGACAGTTCTCTTCGTACAATGAGTTCTTCAAGGAACGATGACTTCTTTGCAACATCAACCCCTGATCGTTGCACCTCGAGGGCGATCCGCTGGGCGGAAATCTGACCGAAGTGAAGATAGGGCGACAGGGTCGACTGGCCGTCCTTTGTCGGATCGTTCCGAAGCTCATCGTAGGATTCCAGTTTATTGGAGAGAAATGACGTGAACATTTCGAGCGCCATGCTCTCGCCCGGTTTAATCCAGCCTACTTCGGGCACGGTGCGATCCGCGCTAAGAGAATCAAGAATATACGGCCAGTCGACCCTTTCGGCTTTTCCTTTCCATTGAAATGCGTGGCCCTTCAATGTGGGAAACTCCTCAAGAAATTCTTCGAGGTGCCGCTTTATCTTCGGTCGTAGTGTCCGTGCCGCGAAATCCTGCTTCGACGATGCATGCCAGCATGGAACGATGTTATGGGCATCCACTTCATAAAAGGGAATGGTGAGGACCTTTGATAGCTTGTCTTTCCACCCACGTTTTATTCTGAGAGGATCAAAATCGGTAACAAGAATCCCCACATTCTCCTCGGCAATGAAAGATGGGAGAACATCGGGTGGAGAACCCGAAAGGATGATAAAGGGAATATTCTTTTTTAAAAGATTTCTCTCAACCTCGATGAGTCCCTGAAGCATGAATCCGAAGTGCCTGATCGTCGCATGGAGAAAGGAAGGAACAAGACAAAACACAACCGCGAAGGGCACCTTTCTTTCAAGAGCGCAGTCCTGAGCATAGAGAAGGGCCCAGTTATCCCGAACACGCTGATCTCGACTCATCCAGTAAACCACCGGCCCCGAGCCGGGTGCCGCGTCTTTCAAAACTCTCGTCCGTTTCTGATTTACAATCGGTAGCATGTGATTACCTGTTAAGTATTATTCCTATTTACGTTCGGCAGAGAGAATGTCGGTTCTTATACGCCAGTGTCGTGGAATTATGATCGATGGAGGAAAAGGAGAACTCTCGATTTGAACTTACGGACAATTATTTCATAAGAGCAAGAAAAAGGCAAAGTAAAGATTGCCGCCTTACTCTTAATTAGACAAGTATATTCATTGGGTTGGTTAAATAGAGGGGATATGCAAAGGAAGCGCGCGGGAAAGAAAGAGGTCTGTCGAGGGCACCAGAATCACTGAAAACTATCCACGACCTCGATAAAATGCTTTACATCTCGGGATAACTTTGATTTACAACTGCTCTGGTATCTGATGGAAGAAAGGTTGCGATGGTTTCTCAACCGAAAGATGCGGCAACGGTCGTATTGATTCGAAATCGCCCTCTGCCTTTAAAAGGGATCGAGGTTCTGATGGTTCTCCGTAACCCGAGGAGCGACTTTGTGCCCGGTTCGTATGTATTTCCCGGTGGCGGACTGGAGAACGAGGACTGTTTGCCCGAGGTGGAGTCCCTCTGCTCTGGTATGGATCGCGAGGGAGCGGTGCATATTCTGGGTGACCTTTCAACAGCGGAAAGGGCACTGGGGATATGGGTAGCCGGAATCAGAGAGACCTTCGAAGAGGTAGGCCTCATGATGGCCTGCAGAAATGACGGTTCAATCGTTTCCATAACCACCGATGAGGAAGTGCTGAGATTCCGTGAATATCGTCGTGCCTTGTGTGAAGAGATACTCACCTTTTACGATCTTCTCATAGAGGAGAATTTAACGCTTCCTGTTAGCAGACTTCACTACTTTTCACGGTGGATTACGCCTGAACTCTCCCCCATACGATACGATACGAGATTTTTTATTGCCGAGGCACCGGCGAGTCAGGAGGCGCTCCATGACGGACTGGAACTCACGAAACATTTATGGGTGACCCCCGGAGAGGCACTTGAGCGATACTGGAGAGGAACGTTTGATATGGTTGTGCCCACGGTGATAACCCTCGAAGATCTGGACGGGTTTTCCACCGTCGATGAGGCGATACATACTCTTCAGAAGCGGAATATAGAAGCTCATTGTATAAAGGTTGAAATCGATGAGAAGGAGGGAATAGTCGTATATGCACCCGACGGACGGATTTTCAAGCATGAGCCGCCCTCGGTCAAATAGGATCAATAATAATTGCTCAGGTACAAAGGCACAAAGTTTGCCTGTGTGCTATTATTGTCAAAAATGCCTAATGTTCTGTAAAAAAATGTATGTTTGCAAAGAGGGGCGGCTGGTTTCTTTATACTTTGTTTCTCTGTGCCTTTGTAGCTTTGTGCCTTAGTGAACTTTACGCCCTGTAACTGCTCATGCCTGAGTAGTTACGACTAATATTATGTAGGAGGAGGTATTCATATGAAACTGCAGGATCTTTTTAAACTTGACGGAAAGGTTGCTCTCATCACCGGTGGCGGAAGGGGAATCGGAAAATTCATCGCAACCGGTCTTGCCGAAGCCGGAGCGGATGTGGTCATTACCTCACGGAAGTTGGAAAATCTTGAGAAAGTGGCCGGGGATATCGAAAAGGATTTCAGCGTCAAGGCACTTCCAGTAAAATGTGATGTCAGCAAAGAGGAGGATATTGACAATCTCCTGTCGGTGGTGAAGGAACACTTTCCCCGCATCGATATTCTGGTAAACAATGCCGGCGCCACATGGGGTGCACCCACGCTGAAGTTTCCCCTGGAGCGGTGGGACCAGCTCTTCAACGTAAATGTCAGGGGCGTCTGGATGCTGACACAGAAGGTTGCCAATCTGATGAAGGAGCAAGGGGGAGGAAATGTCATAAATGTCTCCTCCGTTATGGGATTCAGGGGATCCGACGAATTGTCTCACCCCGCTGTTGCCTATAATTCGACAAAAGCTGCCATTAATCTCCTCACGATGAACCTGGCGGTGAAGCTGGCACCCTATAACATCAGGGTGAATGCGATCGCGCCCGGCTTTTTCCGAACCGATATGATGGCCTTTATCGAGAAACCGGAATTCAAGGCTGCCTTAGACATGACCATGGAGAAGATTCCCCTGCAGAGAATCGGTGACATCGACGACATGAAAGGCGTTGCCGTTTTTCTTGCTTCCGAGGCCTCTTCCTACATGACGGGTCATATCCTCTTGAATGACGGAGGATTCCTGGCAAAATAGATGAAAAAAGGCGGGCTTTATGCCCGCCTTTTTTGTTTCTTTACGGTTTCGCACTTACATCTCTGTCCGGCTGAGGAGTATTGCCTCGTCGGCCAGCCTCTCGCCCGCCGCCTGTTCGAATGCGCTGACCAGGTCATTGATGGTAAGCTTGTCTTTATATTCTTTTCCGATATCGACGATGATTTTTCCCCTGTGCATCATGATGAGGCGATTACCGTAACGGAGTGCGATCTCCATATTATGGGTGATCATCATGGTGGTAAGCTTTTCACGCTTGACCACCATTTCGGTTAAATCGAAGACAGTTTGCGCCGTTCTCGGATCGAGGTTCGCCACGTGTTCGTCAAGGAGAAGGAGCGATGGCCTGCTTATGGTAGCCATGGCAAGGGCAATCGCCTGCCTCTGACCGCTTGACAGCGTTCCTACCATTGTGGTCAGCCTGTCTTCCAGTCCCAGGCCGAGCGGCGCTAATTGATCGCGAAACTGCTGCCTTCTCTTCTTGTTGAGTGCGGTCCGCAATCCCCGGGACTCGCCCCGCAGGAGGGCAAAGGCGAGGTTTTCTTCCACCGTGAGCCGCGCGCCCGTTCCCACGTTAGGGTCCTGATGGACGCGACCGATATACTTCGCACATTTATATTCGGAGAGGCCTGTGACATCCTCTCCATTGATAACGACATTTCCCTCATCCGGCGGAAAAACGCCGGCCACGATATTGAGCATGGTCGTCTTCCCGGCACCGTTGCTCCCGATTATCGTAATATAGTCCTCGGGATGGACTTTTATGCTCACATCGTCAAGGGCGGTGACTTCGTCAACGGTGCCCCTGGCAAAGATTTTTTTAATTCCATTGAGCTTGAGTAGTTCCAGGTTTTCGCTCATTCAATACATCTCCTCACCATCGTTCTGCCGGCGGTAGCCATTCGCCGCGCAGTTTTTTCTTTATATAGGGGATTGCCATTGCCAGGATCACCAGGACAGCGGTTACCAGCTTGAGATCTCCCGGAGCCATTCCGAGTCTGAGGGCAATCGTGATGATTAATCGGTAGACGAAGGCGCCAAAAATTGCCGCAAGAAGTAATCCAGCAACGCCCCGCGTTCGAAATATAGTCTCTCCGATGATCACCGATGCAAGGCCCATGACGATCATGCCGATTCCCATGCCTGCGTCGGCGAAACCCTGTGCCTGAGCTACAACGGATCCCGCAAGTGCGACAAGGCCGTTCGAGATTGCACAACCCAGCAATATGTTTTTATTCGTATCTGAGCCGAGTCCGCGAACCATCTGCTCGTTGTTTCCCGTTGCCCTGAGCGCCAGGCCCATTTCTGTTCTCAAAAACCAGTTCAGTACAAAAAAACGACGAGGGCAATGATAAGGGCAACGATCAGGGAAAGTTCTATACTATTGGAGCCGAGTCCGAAAAAATCGGCCGCCTTGTTAAAAATCGTTATATCTCTCAGAAGCGAAATATTGGCTCCTCCCATTATTCGCAGATTTATGGAATAGAGCCCCACCATCATCAATATGCCGGCGAGGAGTGCCGGCAGACGGAGCCACGTATTTAAAAGACCCGTCAGCATGCCGGCACAGAAACCGGCTCCTGTGGCAACCAGAATTGCAAAAAGGGGATTGAAACCGCTTGCGATGAGAACCGCCGCGGTTGCTCCGCCAAGGGTATAGCTTCCGTCCACCGTGAGATCGGGAAAGGCAAGAACCCGCAAGGTTATATAAACGCCTATGGCAACTAAACCAAATACCAGCCCTTCATAGGCAGAGAAGGACAGTATCGCTTGAATTGTATCCAGCAATGTTTTCTCCTTAAAAAAACAGATTAACTTTTTTGGCGGCCCTGGTTCTTGTCTACGTTAGCTTCCTATCTCAGTGGCCCTTTCCAGTACATTCGCCGGAATAGATATTCCCATTCGCTCTGCCGCCTTGGGGCTCAGATAGATGATTGTTATGGGGCATCGGGTAACGGCGATATCGGCGGCTTTTTCACCCCTCAGGATACGAGCGGCAAGCTTTCCCGCTTCCACACCGTTGACGTAGTAGTCGAGACCGGCGCCACTTATGGCGCCCCTTTTTGCCATGCTGATATCACTGCCAAAGAGGGGTATTTTATTTGATTCAGCGACCTTTACGATGGATTCCATGGCTGCCGCCACTGTGTTGTCCGTGGGTTCCCATATTGCGTCAACTCTTCCCACCAGCGACATGGCCGCCGCATAAATGTCTGCCGTTGTGGCTGCCGTTGCCTCCACAACTTTTTCTATTCCCAAAGCCGGTGCCGCTTTTTTGAGTTCCTTGACCTGAACCACCGAATTAATCTCGCCGGCGTTGTAGATTACACCCAGTTTCTTTATACCGGGGTGTATATCCATGGCCAGCTTTACTTGGGCGCCGACATCTGCCCAGTCGCTGCAACCGGTCACATTTCCTCCCGGCTTTTCCCAGCTGTCAACGACGCCGGCTGCGACGGGGTCAGTGAGAGCGCCAAAAACTACCGGAACATCGGTACCTTCTACCGCCTTGGCGCTTGCCTGCGTTGTCGGTGTGGCGATGGAAAATATCAAGTCGACCTTTTCGGCCACAAACTTCTGTGCGATCGATGCGGCGAGGGACATGTCACCCTCAACATTCCGATAATCGTATGTTACATTTACCCCCTCGGTAAAACCCTCCTTCGCGAGCTGATCAATAAAACCCTTTCGGCAGAGGTCAAGGGCCGGGTGGGTAATTATCTGGGTTATACCAATCTTATACGTAGCTTTTTCCTGCCCGAAAGCTGTCGAGAAAGGTAAAACCACCATCATTAAAGCCAGAATTGCGATAACTGTTCTTTTCACTTGATCATCCTCCTTTTTAAGGATTACCAGGACAGTTCCTGGTTGATATATCGCTGCTGCAAAGAATCGTATGAAAAAAGACTGCCTGTTTTTTAGTGAGGGGGAGTATAGGGAAAGGATGCCTGTGTGTCAAGGGTGAATTGGCCATCTTCCCGTGAATCTTCATGAAAAATGGATGGCCATCTACCTGCCTTCCTTCCTTTTCTTCAGGTCAAGGGCGATCTTGAGCCCCTTTTGTCGTATAACTTTAAATTTCAGCCCCCCTTCGGTTATCTTAAAAAAACGTTTTCCATATTTTCTCAAAAGACTTTTATCAATCTCGAAACCGAGTCCCGGTTTTGTGAAGGGCTGAAGCATAGCCATATTATCAGTCAGTATGGGTGCGATTATCCCTTCTCTGACTTCAGGTGTCCAGGAAGGTTCCTCAAGAGGATATTCGAGGGGGAGGCTGTTTTCGGTGTCGGCGAGAACCATATTCCAGCCGATATAGAACCCGATTCCGCTTGTCCATGTATGGGGGGAGAATTCCCTCTTGTTGGCGTGGCATGCCTCAATGACCTTTTGAACCTGGGCAATTCCTCCGGCAAAGGTGGCGTCGGGCTGATAGATATCAAAACAATCCTTTTCGAACATTATCTTAATCTCATCCCAGCCATAGTTGAGTTCCGCTCCCGAGATCTTGACATCCGAAACCGATTTCAGTGCCGCATTCCCGTCATAATCTCTGGAATCAAGAGGTTCCTCGAGCCAGCCGATACCATTTGCGTGACATGCCCGGGCAAATTCTTCGGCCCGTTTCAGATCCCAGGCGGGAATCTTATCCACGATAGTGACGAGCCATCCCTGATTTGCATCGACGCCCAGGCCGAGGTCGTCACCCACACCCTTTCGAACCGTTTCTATGTGCCGTATATCGTCCTTCAGTTCAATATTCTTGACTCGCAGCTTTGCCGTGGTAAACCCCCGTTCCTTCACGGCCAGAAGCTCTTCGATTCTCCTCTCCGGTTCATGCATCTCCCCTGTAGAACAGTAAACCTGAATTGGCCGGGCTTTTCCCCCCAGGAGTTCATAGACCGGCTTTCCCCGGCTCTTTCCGATGATGTCCCAGCAGGCTGGCTCAATCCAGAAATTTCTCCACCCCAGGATTCCCGCCTGTTTTAATAATGCCTGAATGCCGTCGATATCGGTGGGATCGGCCCCTATGAGATATCCCCCTATGAGGTCGCCCAGTCCCTGCCTTTCGATACCGAGAGCGGTTCCGGCCGAGTACCCCTCGATACCGTCGTCGGTGGTAAGTTTTATCAGGGTAAATCCGTTGTGGGTCTGGGGATACCCGGGAATCCAGGTGGGCCAGAATGTGTGTTTCAGAGGTATCGCGACATGGAACAATTCTATTGCGGATATTTTCATAGTCCCTCCTTTTTATATATTGAACTGAACAGCGAGCGCATTCCCCGTTGCTTGCAGCGGGGTTAGCGAGCGAATAAAAAATAAAATTTTCCTTAATCCCGCTTATACGGGATTGCGGGGAGCTTCAATATTCAGTCATGACTGACACTGAAAAACTTGTATTTGTTGGAAATCTCAGCATAACTCCTCATTTTTTTCGTGCATGAAGACAGTGGAGTAGCTATAATACGTGCCAACACGTAGAAACGGGGTGTCGTGAGAAGTGTGAATCTTTATCGGCCTCTTTCCGGACTACAGATACCCCATCTCGGTTCTTTTCGTCAAGATTTTTAATAGCTTGGATGGTGCCATTAAACGTGAGGAAATCGACGATGCAAACTATCATATCTATGATTTCAGGGTTTATCAATTTTATCAAAGATGATATCTGGAGAATCCGCTTAAAAGACCTGCCGCCTAAAAAATCCTTTTTCATCAAACTCCTCCGCGTTTTTCTCCTCTCGATACGGGGATTTGACGAGGATAAATGCCAGTTGAGGGCGTCGGCCCTTACCTTTTATTCGCTCATATCGATTGTTCCCGTTGCTGCCATGGCCTTCGGAATTGCAAAGGGATTCGGGTTTGAGAAGCTGCTTGAGAAACAGTTGCTGGAGCAGTTATCCGGGCAGGAAGAGGTGGTAACGAGGGTTATCGATTTTGCCCACTCGCTCCTTGCTAACACGAGGGGAGGGCTCATGGCCGGTGTCGGAATTGTTATTCTCTTCTGGGCGGTCATCAAGGTACTGGGGAATATCGAGGATTCATTTAATGACATTTGGGGAATAAAGGAATCGCGTACTTTAGGAAGGAGATTCAGCGATTACCTGTCCGTCATGCTTCTCTGCCCGATTCTTATCATTATGGCGAGCAGCCTCACTGTATTTATA
>JAFGBH010000035.1 GCA_016933215.1 Deltaproteobacteria bacterium
CCCCGCAATCCCGTATAAGCGGGATCTCCGCTTTTGCTCCGACAGTTGCGGGGAATCTCCGATTGTTTAGTAAGTTAGAATTTATTTTCTGTGTTTTCTGGCAGATAATAAATTCGTTAACTCACTTATCCCGATTGTCGGAATTAAGGAAAATGTTTATTTTGTATTCGCTCGCTAACCCCGCCGCAGAGAGCGGGGAATGCGCTCGCTTTTCAATTCCATGATTTTAAAAACTAGAGAAATTCCTATTGATAATCCTTCGAAGTTGTTCTATATTTACACATTGTAATTACTATCCCCAAAAGGACAAAAGCCATTATGAGTATCTTCAAGGCACATACCAAGCATAGCAACAACAGCCCGGCAAATACTCAGATAACTGAGCTCGAGGAAAAACTGAATATCAGAAGGGCTCTGCAGAACATTACGAACCGTATAAATGCGGCGCAGAACCTGAAAAACATACTGGTTGACCTGAGGGAAGACATTCTGGCCCTTTTCGATGCAAAATCTGTGACGATATATGTAAAAGACCAATCGACCAATGAGATCTATTCGATGTTTCTTGCAGGATCAAAACTGTCGGAGATACGGTTACCCATTACGAATCAAAGCATCGCGGGGTATGCTGCCAACAACATGAAAGTAGTCAATATAACGGATGCCTATGACAGCGAGGAATTAAAAAAGATAGGCGCCGAACTCTCCTTCGATTCAAGTTGGGACCTGAAATCAGGGATAAAGACCACCCAGGTAATGGCCGTTCCAATTCCCCATGAAGGAAAAGTCATGGGTGTGATTCAGATCCTTAATAAGGAAAACGGAGCGAATAAATTTAGTGAAGATGATGAGGCCTTTCTGAAGGAAATAGCCGACGTACTCGGTATAGCCTTCTTCAACCACGAAAGGATAAAAAAGAAAAAAAGGTCACGCTTCGATTATCTCATACGATACGGGCTGATCTCGGCGGAGGACCTTGAAGAAGCCTACGGTAAATCTCGGGATAACCGGGAAACCATTGAAGACTATCTCATGAAGACCTTCAAAATCCCGAAGGAGGATATCGGCAAGTCTCTTGCTGAATTTTATGGCTGCGAGTTTGTCCAGTTCAGTGACAAGGCACCCACACCCTTCGACCTTCTCAAGAATCTCAAGGAAGAATATCTTCGAAGAGAGATGTGGGTTCCTTTGGAAAGAAAAGACGGAAAGGTCAGAATAGTCATCGATGACCCGAATAATGTCCTTAAGAGGGACATGATAGAGAGTCTTCTGAAGACAAGGGCTGTCGTCTACGACGTCGCCCTCTACAGTGATATAAAGAAATATATCAATTTCTTTTATCAGACCGACGATGTTCAGGGTTCCATCTCCGACATAATAGGTCAGCTCGACGCCGAGGATGATAACACCGAGGATGAGGGGGTCACCGAATCCGACAGCATTATTATGCAGCTGGTCAACAGAGTTATCAACGATGCCTATAACAGAAACGCCTCTGATATACATGTAGAGCCAAATCTTTCCAAAAAGAATGTGGAGGTCAGATACAGGATAGACGGGGATTTGATGAAGTATCAGACATTCCCCTTTAACTATAAGTCTGCCGTCGTTTCGAGAATCAAGATCATGTCAAATCTCGATATCACGGAACGAAGAATCCCCCAGGATGGAAAAATAAAATTTAGAAGGCCCCGCGGAGACGAAATCGAGCTTCGGGTGGCAACCGTTCCCACACAGGGGGGGGTGGAGGATGTGGTCATGCGTATTCTGGCAAAGGGAGAGACGCTGCCCCTGGAAGATATGGGTCTTTCCACACCCAGCTATAACAACCTCACGGATATTATAAAAAAACCATATGGAATGATTCTCTGCGTGGGACCCACGGGTTCGGGTAAAACGACCACCCTTCATGCCTGTCTCAAAAACATCAATAAACCGGAGACAAAAATATGGACGGCTGAAGATCCCGTAGAGATTACTCAGTACGGACTTCGGCAGGTTCAAGTCAACCCCAAAATAGGATTCGATTTTGCCTCCGCCATGAGGGCCTTTCTTAGGGCCGATCCCGATGTAATAATGGTGGGAGAAATGAGGGATTATGAAACGGCAAAGACCGGCATCGAGGCATCACTGACGGGACATCTCGTTTTCAGTACGCTTCACACCAACAGCGCACCGGAAACAATTGTGAGGCTCCTCGAGATGGGTATCGACCCTCTGAATTTTGCCGACTCACTTCTCGGGATCCTTGCCCAGAGGCTCGTAAGAACACTCTGTAAGAACTGCAAGGAAGAATACCATCCCACGAAAGAAGAATACGATGAGCTGGCCGCAAATTACGGGGAAGAGATGTTTGAGACGCTTAACTTTCCCTACGATGAAAATTTCAAGCTTTACAGGCCGGCCGGCTGCTCGAAATGCGAAAACACGGGATATAGAGGCAGAATGGGCCTTCATGAACTGCTCGTTTCATCGGATAGAATCAAAGGACTTATCACGAAAAAGGCTACCATCGAAGAAATACGAAAAGCTTCAATTGACGAGGGAATGAGGACGCTGCTTCAGGACGGTATCGAAAAAATCTTTCGGGGCTTTACGGACTTCAACCAGGTAAGAAAGGTATGTATTAAATAATGAAGCTCCCCGCCCACAGGGTGGGGCTTCCCGGCAAGGAAGCCGAAGGCGAATAATATATTCCTTTTTAATTGCGCCCCCTTGACCCCGCCTGCAAGGCGGGGGTTGCGGGTGCGCCCCCGGTCATTTCTTCCCCTTTATTCTCGTCTGCCACTCGCTGATCTTCTGCAGTGCATCAATCGGCGTTACGTTTAAAATATCGAGATTTCCTAACTCGCGCAGGACGTAATCCCTGTCCTCCATAAAGAGGTTCAGCTGCTCCTGTCCCCTTCTCATAGCGGACATTTCCCCTCTGGCAATTCTCGGCATTCCCACTTCATCCAGTTCACCTCTCTCCAGATTTTCCAGGATCTCCCGTGCGCGCAGGATGACCTCATCAGGTACGCCGGCCAGTCTCGCCACCTGAATGCCGTAACTCCTGTTTGTTCCGCCCTCGACAATTTTTCTCAGGAATATGATTTCCTCTCCCCATTCTTTTACTGCGATACTGTAATTTTTGACCCCTTCCTGGGTCCTGGAGAGGTCGGTCAATTCATGATAATGGGTTGCAAAGAGCGTCCGGGCACCGAGTCTTTCAGAACTGCTTATATGCTCCGTGACGGCCCAGGCAATACTGAGTCCGTCGAAGGTGCTTGTTCCCCTGCCGACCTCGTCAAGGAGTATCAGACTTTTCTGTGTGGCACTTTTCAGGATGGTGGCAACTTCCGTCATCTCAACCATAAAGGTGCTCTGCCCCCTGGCAAGGTTATCCGCCGCCCCCACCCTGGTAAAGAGCTTGTCGACCAGACCGATCGTTGCCTCCGAGGCAGGAACAAAGCTTCCCATCTGTGCCATAAGCACGACGATTGCCACCTGCCTGATATAAGTTGATTTACCCGCCATATTGGGACCGGTAATCACGAGAAAACGATTATTACGCGTGTCGAGGAGGGTATCATTCGGCACAAAACCATCGGCGAGATTCATCCTCTCTACGACAGGGTGTCTTCCATCCCGTATCTCTATAAAATCTTCTTCATTTATCTTGGGACAGGAGTAGTTATATCGTTCTGCCACCTCCGCCAGGGCAGTGAGTGCATCCAGCTCGGCAAGGCGAAATGCCGTTTTCTGGATTCTCTCTATCTCGCATGCGATCTTTCCCCGTATATCGACAAAAAGGTCGTACTCCAGCTTTTTCCGTCTCTCCTCAGCATTCAGGACGGTCGATTCATAACGCTTCAATTCCTCGTTGATATATCTTTCGGCATTGACAAGTGTCTGCTTCCGCACATAATCATCGGGCGCCAGGCCCGCATTTGCCTTTGTTATCTCGATGTAATAGCCAAACACATTATTAAAACCGACTTTGAGCGTATTGATGCCTGTTCTCTTTCTCTCCTTTTCTTCCAGTTTGGCAATCCATTTCTTGCCGTCGGTTGCAAGGGAAACCAGGCTGTCCAACTCTTCGTTGTATCCCTTCTTAATCACATACCCTTCGCCTATTGTCAGAGGGGGTTCATCAACGATTGATCGTTCTATAAGCTCTTTTATGTCGGGCATCCCGTCAATACCGCCGCAAATGCTCAGCATTTTTGAAGACTCCAACCCGTCGATAACATCTTTGATGGCAGGTATCATTGCAAGGGATGTCTTGAGAGAGACCAGATCTCGTCCATTTGCAATTCCCATGGAGATTCTGCCTCCTAATCTCTCGAGATCATAGACATGAGAAAGTAGTTCGCGAAGGTTTTTTCTCAGGATATGCTGTTCTTTTATCTCTTTAACTGCGGCAAGTCTCTCCTTGATCATTTCGGGATCAAAGAGGGGATAATTGAGCCACCACCTCAGCCTTCTCGCGCCTGGTGCGGTAACGGTCTCATCAAGGACATGAAAAAGCGTCCCTGTCTTGTTCCCCCCCTGGATTGTCTGAAAGAGTTCGAGGCTTTTTTTCGCCGTATCGTCGAGCAGGAGATATCCTTTTATCTCATGCCACTCGATACCGTTAATGTGACCGAATCCCTCCCGCTGTGTATCCTTTACATATTCGAGAACCGCTCCCGCCGCCTCCGTTGCAGCGGGGTGCTTTTCCAGATCTCTATCGTCTATCACTTTTGCATCAAAATACTCTTTGAGAAGATCGATTGCCCTGTCATATTCAAAGCTGGACGAGGAAAGATAATTCACGACACAATGATTCATCTCAGGAGACATTGCCTTTACAATAGAGCTTCCTCTCAGTTCCTCAGCGAGGAGAAGTTCTTTTATTTCAAGACCGGCAATCTCATTGAGGAATATCTCCCTGTTGTCGGTTTCAGTTACCCGGAATTCACCCGTCGATATATCAATGAATGCGAGGCCGAAGGTCTCGTCCCTCAGAGAGAAACTGGCGAGAAAGTTGTTTTTCTTTGCCGAGAGATTCTCCGAATCTGCCACCAGGCCAGGCGTGACAATGCGGACGACCTCCCTTTTCACAATCCCTTTGGCCTCTTTCGGATCTTCAACCTGCTCGCATATGGCCACCTTGTACCCGCTGTCGATCAGCTTGGAAATATAGGTCGAGGCCGCATGATGAGGAACACCACAGAGGGGGATGCTGTCCTTCTTCCCTTTATTTCTCGACGTAAGGGTGATTTCCAGGACCCTTGAAGCGGTAACAGCATCCTCAAAGAACATCTCGTAGAAGTCACCCATCCGGAAGAAAATAATGCAATCCTTATACCGCTCCTTAACGTCCAGATACTGCCGCATCGCCGGGGTAATCTTCATCATTCCCACTTACTGTCGTCCTTTTCCTCAAGATCGATATACTGACCCTTGTCTCCCCTGCCCTCATGTCTTTTATAGGTCCTGAAGTGTATCTGATCCCCACCTTTGACGAATGAATTGAGAAGCCCGCTTATGATGCTGATTATCAGCGAACCAAAAATGGCAGCCCAGAAACCGATGACATCAAAACCCGATACGACACCCGACACCATTTTCAGAAGAAGCGCGTTTATAATAAACGTAAAGAGACCGAGGCTCAGTATATTTATGGGAAGAGTCAGAATAATGAGGACAGGTCGAAAGAAAACGTTCAGCAGCCCCAGAAGTGCCGCAGCGAAAAAAGCGGAGAAAAAATCCTCCACCCTTATCCCCTCCAGAAAGTAAGAGGCGAATATGATAGCTACCGTCAATATAAGCCAGCGTAGTAAAAATCTCATTTTCCCCGTTCCTCTCGTTTGGTGTAAGCTTCAACCAATGAAATCCTTTTCATGTGATTGGAACCTTGAACTGAACAGCGAGCGCATTCCCCGTTGCTTGCAGCGGGGTTAGCGAGCGAATATAAAATAAAAATTTTTCCTTAACAGTCGGAGATTCCCCGCAACTTGTTGCGGGGTGCTTCAAATTCCTACCCTGTACGATAAGAAAATTCAAGGGCATTATTTGATGATGAGCCACCGGTACTCGCGGATATGATCGAGAAGTTCATAGATGATCTCCTGTTCATCCGTTGCCGAGGCCCGTGACAGAAAGATAAATCTCATCTTGTTTGTATCGGCCACTCCTACGAGGTCAATAAGCGAGCCCGTCGTAATATTCCTCCCCAAAGCCCTCGCCACCGTTACAAGATGAGAAAACCGTATCGTGAACTCAGAGTGCCCCTTCAGCCGAATCTCTCGTGGAAACCCGCCGGAAGCGAGCCCCTTTCCAAGATATTCCATAGTACCGGGAATGACAGGATCACTGGAATGTTCGGCAATGAATGCCTTCGTCCCAACTTTGCAGAGTGCCTCTACTACTTTAAGAGCACCGTAATTGAAATTAAAAGACCCCTCGGTGGGAATTTCCAATTCATAGCGTCCGACAAAGGCTTCGATCTCCCTGGGGAGGTTTTTTCCATCAGCAATCCTCCAGGTATCAAGATCACCCATCATTTCGTTAAAAATTATCACGTCCATTCCGGCAAAAAGGTGCACAATTTCAGCTATATCTCCATTGATGAATGTCACCTTTGAACCCCACCTCTTTAACGTTTCCCTCTGTTTTTTGAGGAGAAACATGGAGAGGTCGGTCATGAAAACCTTGTCCACCGAGCTCGAATACTCTTCCAGAAGGCCCTTCATGAGGCTCCCATATCCTCCACCAACCTCACATATCCTGCATCCCCCTCTCAAGATATCCTCTTCCTGCAAACGTTTTCCAACTATTGAACCATAGGAACGGGGATTTTTCAGCGCCGCCATATAGGGTGAATTGAGGGAGGAAAGAGACTCACATATGGTATACTCGGTCATGAGATCTATCGGCTGATATCGATAATAGTCCTGGGTCTTATTGACACTCACAACCGCCCCACTATCTTCTTCTTATATTATTGCATATGTAGTATATGAGTGAACCTCGGTCAAGAACAAGAAATAAAGTAAACGGATCGCTTAATGAAAAAAGGGCAAACTATCACGTGCAAACGATGCGGCAGATGCTGTCTCGCTCACCTTATCTCATATACTACCGATGAGGACATTGAACGCTGGAGGAGAGAAGGAAGGACTGACATTCTCCATATCATAGACCGCGACATTCCCGTATGGGCGGGCGATCATCTTGTGTCGGCAGCTGATGGACGGCACCTTCGCGGCTGTCCCTTTCTTGACTGGAAAGAAAAATCGGCTCTATGTGCGATTTACGAGACAAGGCCCAGGGTATGCAGGGAATTCATGCCGGGGTCATCTGAGCTCTGTCCTCAGTTCAAAAGAAAATAACTCCTCCATTGACATCGCCTTTATCAACGTTATATTGATGAGACAGAGTAACCGAAACAGGCAGACTGACTGAAATTTACTACCCCCTTTATACCCCGGGCAGGGAATTGAGACAAATCCTCAGGGAATAACCGATGGAATCAAAAGAATTGTGCGGCGTGAGACCCAATATCAAAGATATGACCCTTTCCGAGATAGAGTCCTTCATACTCCACCTCGGAAAGGAGCGATACCGGGCCCGTCAAATCATGAAGTGGCTTTATCAATCGGGTGTCACTTCATTTTACGAAATGACAAACCTCTCCAAGAACTTCAGGAAAGAGATAGATAAGCTCGCACGAATAGGATCGCTCGTCATAGAGACGATACAGGAGTCCAAAGACGGAACAAAAAAGATCCTCTTTAAGCTGGAGGATGGTCATTTCATCGAAAGTGTCGTCCTTCATGAGAAAAATCATTTGACTCTTTGTATTTCCACTCAGGTCGGATGTCGAATGGGTTGCAGGTTTTGTCTGACGGGACGACAGGGGCTTGCGAGAAATCTGAATGTCTCAGAAATAGTTGACCAGATTACGTGCCTCAGATTCGGTATTCCCGAAGGGAGAGATATAAAAAATATCGTGATGATGGGAATGGGAGAACCTCTCCTCAATTACGAAAATGTTCTGAAGGCAATCGATATCATTACCTCGGACGTGGGACTGGGCTTTTCAAAGCGAAGGATTACGGTCTCAACCTGCGGTATCGTGCCGATGATATATCAGCTTGGGAAGGATATGTGCGTTAATCTTGCCGTCTCTCTCAATGCAACAGATAATGAAACGAGAGACCATCTGATGCCCGTCAACAGAAAATATCCTCTGGAGGAACTCATTGCTGCATGTAAGGAATATCCCATGCCGAGGCGGAGGATGATCACCTTTGAATATATTTTGATCGACTCGGTCAATGACAGGAAAGAAGATGCCGTGAGGCTTTCCCATCTCATGGACGGGATACATTGCAAGTTTAATCTTATACCCTTTAACGAATTTCCGGAATCGGACCTGAAAAAACCATCAAAAGAAAGAATATCTAAGTTTAGGGATATGCTGATAAAAAACAATTTTACCGCAACAGTACGTCCGAGCAAGGGAAGTGATATACTCGCCGCCTGCGGTCAGTTAAGCGGCAGGGCAAGGAACTAACGGGTTAATCTAATTTCCTCCTCAGTCCATCACGCCATATTTTTTCAGTTTTTTATGAAGGGTTCTCCTCGTGATTCCAAGACGTCGCGCCGCCTCACTTTTATTACCTGCCGCCGCCTCCAAGGTTTCTAAAACGGTATTCCTTTCCACATCTTCCAGGGGCATGTTTCCGTGATTGCTATACTCAATTGCGGGTTCGTTCCTGATTATCAGCGATAAATCTTCCTCATCCAGATATTCGGCTCTTGAGAGAACGACGGCTCTCTCAATCGTATTCATTACTTCTCGTATGTTTCCTGGCCACGCATACTTGAGAAGACTGTCCATTGCCTGAGGGGTGAGGCCCTTGATATCTTTGCGATTCTTTTCGGCAAATTGCGTGAGGAAATGCTGTGCCAGGAGGGGAATATCCTCCCTCCTCTCCCGAAGGGACGGCATATTCAGGGAAACAACATTCAGACGGTAAAAAAGGTCTTCCCGGAAATTTCCCTTCTCAACCTCTTCAATAAGGTTCCGGTTCGTCGCGGCGATTACCCTTACGTCTATCTTTATTACCTCATCACCGCCCACACGTACTATTTCTCTTTCCTGCAATACGCGCAGTAATTTTACCTGCATAGCCAGTGACATCTCGCTGACCTCATCCAGAAAGATGCTTCCTCCATCGGCCTGGCGGAATTTCCCCTCCTTCCTCCTTTCGGCGCCCGTGAAAGAGCCCTTTTCATGACCGAAGAGTTCCGATTCGAGGAGCGTTTCGGTAATTGCGGCACAATTGATCTTAACAAAGGGCTCCTTCTTTCGCAGGCTGTTAAAATGTATAGCCCCGGCGATCAATTCTTTGCCTGTACCAGACTCTCCCGTCAGAAGAACCGTTGCATCGGAGGGGGCCACCTGTGCAACGGTTTCCATGAGTTTCTCCATGGCATCACTGCGGCCGATAATGTTCTGTCTGTCAAATCTGACACCCAGATTTTCTCTTAAGAGACGATTTTCCTCCCGTAGCTGCCGATGCTCCATGGCCCTTTCTATGATAATCTGCAGTTCGTCAAAATCGAGCGGTTTCGTAAGATAATCATAGGCTCCCTTTTTAAGGGCCTCGACGGCAGATTCAACGGAAGAAAAAGCGGTCATTATAATGACTGGAATGGCGGGATTTATGGTTTTTATTTCGTGAAGGGCCTCAATACCTGACATTCTCATCATTCGTACGTCCATCAATATCAGGTCGAAACTCCTTTCCCGAACTTTTTCTATGGCGGTGTCACCATCGTCCGCCTCGAAGATGACATATCCCCATCCGGAAAGGAGGGTCTTGAGCATCGTGCGATGGGCCCGATCATCATCAACAACTAATACAGCACCTTTAGCGTTCATTATTGCATAACCTCGTGCCGGCGGTTTCTTCCTTCCATCTAAGCCGGCAGTACAATCGTAACAGTCGTTCCCTTTCCCTCTTTACTTTCCACTTTAATTTCTCCCTGGTGGGCCTCTACAATTCTGTGAACGATTGCAAGTCCGAGACCCGTTCCGGAGGGCTTGGTGGTATAGTAAGGATCAAACACCTTCCCCAGATCCTTCCGGGCTATTCCCTTTCCAGTATCGGAGATAACGATTTTTATCTTCTTAACCCCATCCCGGGAAAGATCCGCAGTCAGTACCCCACCCTCATCCATCGCCTGTATGGCATTGAGATAGAGATTAAGGAATATCTGGTTCATCCTGTCTGGATCCAGAAGGACCGTGTCGATTTCGGGAGCGATAGTTGTTTTTATTTCTATATTTTTTTCCCGAGCCTGGGCCTCTACCATCTTGAGAGAACTTTGAATGAGATCTCTGATTGCAGTCTTCCGTAACTGCATGTCCATTGGGCGGGCAAACTCCAAGAGTTCTCCTATTACCCTGTTTAAGCGATCAACTTCCTGCACCATGATCTCAGCCGTCTCCTGATCTTCAGGGACATCATTATACCGCTGGCGAAAGTATGTAGCAAAGCCCTTAATCGAGCTCAGGGGATTTCGAATCTCATGAGCGATTCCCGCAGCCAGTCTTCCCAGAGATGCCAGTCGCTGAGAACGTTCAACTTCCCTTCTCAGTTTCCTGATCTCGGTGAGATCCCTGAAAAGCAAAACATCTCCAAGGGAATCCCCCTCATCTCCTCTCAATATGGTTGCTGTTACCTCTAAAGGAACAATCTTTCCGTCCGACCGGGCGCAATCAATGGCTCTTGATAGTATCTCATCCCCTGAATCCAGCTCATCGACAATCGTTCTCAGTGATTCAGGTAATACAGATTCCGCCTCCTTCCCCACGGCCTCTTGTGTAGAGTATTTAAGGAGCGTCTCCGCCGCCTGATTGAAGGAGGTTATCTTCCCGTCAGTCCCTATGGCCAGGATACCCATAGGGAGATTTTCCACAAGGGTATCGGAAAACGCCTTTATTATGGAGAGCGATGCCCTGGCCGTTCGGTAGCCATGGGCAAGAAAAAGAGAAATTATTCCGGCAAATCCAATGAGAAGAAGAATGAGGGCCAAAATAATCGTGTTTCGTGCATCCGCTTTTCGTGCCGATTCGAGGGGACCCATATCAAGACCGACGAAAACGATAGGCCGGGACAGATCTTCCCCCTCCTGCGATGATATGCGCAACCTCAAAAGTTCATGTGGTGAGTCGGTGCGAACAAAGGCAGTCAATTGACCGGGAAGGGGCGATGTCTTGCCATAGACCTCGAAAACCTTCTCGGAATCCTCTCCCTCGAACTGCCGCCAATCGGGTGTATTGGACCCGTAAATTTTCTCTGTATCCAACTGAACCCAGTAAACCTGACCCACCTTGGAAGGATCGCTATGCGCAAGTATCTTGCCGTTTTGATCGGTGACGAGCAGATAGTCCACATCGGGCTGCTGCGCAGTCTCGGTCACCAATTTCTGTATCTGTGCCCCGTCCCATCGCATTCCGAGAAGTCCGGTCCTGGTTCCGGCTTCAAAAGAGCGTATGAGAGCTGTGCCTCTCTCCAGAAGAAGTCTTTCGGTGTATTCCTTTTGCTTATTGATACCTTCAACGGCTATATAAAAAAATATAGGAGCCAGAATAACGACGGCGCCTATGATTATCCAGGGCGGTATATTAATCCAGGATTTCTTATCTTCTTTCTTCATCACTAATCTCCGCAACGAGCAACATTATTGCCGGATCACCAAAAGTTTCATAACTTCGATTTCTCAGAACGCCATGCTTCATACTGGAATCAAGCGTATCCCACAAGACTGGATACTTATTATTCAGCAACATACCATAGATGGATACTTAATATCCATAATTTTATTTTTAGAAACCTATATCATAGCAAAAATATGTACATAATATCATGATATGTTCATTATATAATGTACTTACGGCATGGTTGGTTTTTCTGGCACAGCAATTGCTAGACTATTAATAAAACAATCATGTTTTATAAAAAGGATCAGCATTGGTTTTCCTCCTTTCCAAGAGCTGATCCTTTTTTGTGGCGCTACCTTTCTCTTACTGACAGACCTCCATCATTCTGCTAAAAATGCCGACAGACTCGTCCTCATTTTCAAATCATTGCGTTGGATGAGAAATTTACTATTGAAAACTTTCACGAGATAGTTTACACGGAAAGCATGATCATGAAGAAAATACCTCTCTTTACCGGAACCGTCCTTATCATTTTAGGTCTCTGTCTCATTTCCGGCCAGAGTCGTGCCGATGACGACGCCTATGTTACGGACTCCTTTAAGGTCACGCTCCGCACGGGACCGAGTACGGAAAACAAGATAATCTCTATGGTTTCATCGGGTCAACACGTCGAAATTCTGAGATCCGAAAACGGCTGGAGTCTTGTTCGTCTCAAGGAGAAGAGCACTGATAACGAGGGATGGATACTGAGCAGGTACCTTATGAAGAGAAGGCCCTGGATGGCTGAGGCAAAATCCTTACAGGACGCAAACGCCGAAATGAAAGTAAGATTGCCTAAAATCTCCGACGAGCTTGATGACGCCCTTCGTCGGGAAAAAGTGCTTGTCACGAGGCTTGAAGAAAAAAGTTCTCAGTTTGATACCCTGAAAAACAAATATGAGTCTTTAAAAACCGGTGCCGCTTCCTATGTCGAACTCAAAGAAAAGGAGGCCGTAACGCAAAAGGCGCTCGAAAAAACTCAGGAAGAACTCCAGAGACTCACAGAAGAAAACAGGATTTTAATATCTTCAAAGAGAAACCTTTGGTTCCTCTCAGGTGCACTTGTCCTCCTCTTCGGTCTCATCATAGGGCTGGCAATCGGTCGGAAACAGACCAGACACCGATCGTCTCTCTACTCTTGATTCTTTTATCGGCCTTCCCTTATCGCTCCATTATAATAATCATCTAAGACGACGGCAGAGGGGGTCTTCTATCGAACCAGGGCTTTGCCTTTTCCAACTGCGCCGCCAGACGGAAGAGTGTTGCCTCATCACCAAATCTTCCCACAAACTGAACACCGCAGGGTAGTCCCTCTTTCGTCCAGTGAAGAGGAACAGACATTGCCGGCTGTCCCGTAAAGTTGGCAAGCTGTGTAAAGGGCGTCTTCGAAAGACTGTCTATCGCCATTTTATCTGTTAATCCGGAAAGCTGAACCAGCTTGCCCAGACCGAGGGTATTCACAATTTTCATTGCCACCTGCTCCGCCGGTTTTGGCTGAAGCTCCCCGATTTTTACCGGCGGATAGGCAACCGTCGGTGTCAGGTAGAGATCATATTGTTCATGGAATTGCCCCATTTTGCGTGATGCTATGCCCCACTCTCTCATTGACTTAACAAAATATCCGGATGAAAAAGTTCTTCCCAAGAGTCCAAGTGTCCAGGTCAGAGACTCCACGTCCTCCCTTCTCGCCTTTCTCCCCAGTATGGATTCCAATTCCTCAATATCCGCGGCTATCTCTCCAAAGTACATGGCAAGATAACTCTTCGCCAGGGCCATTCCATCAAGATCGGGGCGATCTTCGTCAACGGTATGTCCCAGATCCTCCAGAAGTTTTACGGTATTTTCAACAGCCCTCACACACTCCGGATGAACCTCGGTCTCTATCGGAGAACGAGTGGTAAAGGCAAGTCTGAGTAACCCCGGATCCTCTTCGATTTCTTCAATATAGGGCCGTTCCGACATGGGGATTATATAGGGTGCCCCAACATCGGCACCGCAGGTTGCATCAAGCATTGCAGCACTGTCCCGAACCGATCGGCTTAGTATGTGTTCCACCACGGCACCCTGCCAGATTGCTCCGTGTTCCGGCCCTGTAGGATTGCGACCACGAGTCGGTTTGAGACCAAAAAGTCCGCAGTGTGAAGAAGGAATCCTGATCGAGCCGCCGCCGTCACCCCCCGAAGCTATCGGGACCATACCGCTTGCCACCGCTGCCGCTGAACCTCCGCTCGAACCGCCCGGCGTATGATCGGTATTCCATGGATTTCTGGTAGGACCAAAGAGCTCCGGTTCGGTAACACCCAGGAGTCCGAATTCGGGACAGTTCGTTTTTCCTGCAATAACGAGACCCGCTTTTTTAAACCGCTTTACCAGTTCGCAATCCTCGCCGGGAACATAGTTTTTATAGGCCCTGCTTCCTCCTCTCAGGGGTACACCGGCATAGGCCGCAATCAAATCTTTCAGTAAAAAGGGAACTCCGCTAAAGGGTCCTTTGGGAAGGCCGCTCTCAATGGCCTTTCGTGCCAGTTCAAACATGGGCGTTACGACCGCATTCAATCTGGGATTGATCCTTTCAATGCGGCTGATGGCCTCCTCGCAGATATCTGCCGGGGAAACCTCTTTTCTCCTGACAAGCTCAGCCAGACCAAGGCCGTCGTAGCTATCGTATTCTTTAAATGTGCTCATGGTAATTCCCCCCCCCCTTACAGGACTTACATGAGTGCCTGTTTTTGATGTGATTCCCCGAATTGGAGAGCAGTTCTGAAGAGTTTATCAAATAATCTTAAATATTTTTTTCATTATATACTACAATCTCCCCTTTTCAAAAAAAATAATCTCCGGCGCCTTTTTTATTGACTAAAGTCCAATTGATGTTAATTAGATGCTGAAAAATCTCTCAATCCAAGGGGGCGTGAAAACCCAGACACTTCAGGGAAAGGAACCATGACGCATTCAAAGCTTGTTCATGCAATGTCACGTCCGGATTTTTATACACACAACCCGGACTCCGTTCAATTACTACAAACGCACATATCGTTCATCTTTATCGCGGGAGATCTCGTCTATAAGGTAAAAAAGGCCGTCGATTTCGGATTTCTCGATTTTACCACGCTGGAAAAGCGAAAATTTTACTGTGACGAAGAGCTTCGCCTGAACAGGAGACTTGCCAGCGAGATCTATCTTGAAGTTGTCCCCATAGGGGAAGATGAATCGGGGAATCTCTTCCTCGACGCAGGGGATACCATAATCGATTATGCCGTAAAGATGAAGAGGCTTCCGGAAGAAAAAATGCTCAACAGGCTCATCTCTGAAGGAAAGGTTGATGATTCCGTTATGGACAGGATTGCCAAGAGAGTCTATGTATTTCATCGGGACGCCGCAACCGGTGGTGAAATTGATCGAATCGGCGGCATCGATACGATCCGTCACAATCACGACGAAAATTTCGAACAGACCATGCAATATATAGGAACTTCAATTGCCCGGGATAGATACCGGTTCATTCAATCCTATGCCGAAAACTTCCTGAGGAAAAACAGAAGTCTCTTTGAAGAACGGGTGGCCGGTCACAGGATCAGGGATTGTCACGGAGACCTGCATCTACAGCACATATGTATCGGCGACGAGATCCTTGTCTTTGACTGCATAGAATTCAACGAACGTTTCAGATATCTGGACGTTGCTGCCGAGGTTGCATTTCTTTCAATGGACCTCGACTTTAACGGATACCGCGGACACGCAAGCACCTTTGTAAATTCCTACTTACGATACTCTTCCGACAGCAAAATCAAAAAACTACTCAATTTTTACAAGTGTTATTTTGCCTACGTAAGAGGAAAGGTCACAAGCTTCAAGATCGACGACGAAGCAATTGAAGAGAGAGAAAAAAAGGAAGCAATTGAGACGGCCTCACGGTATTTCGAACTTGCCTATAGCTATGCCTCGTCTCTGGAAAAACCGACGATTATCCTGATGACGGGTCTGATGGGTACGGGAAAGAGTGTCCTGGCTGAAAGACTGGCTCCCCTCCTGGGAGCGGAGATACTGCGCACCGATGTTATCAGAAAAAACCTGCTCGATATCCCCTCGGCGGAGCATCACTTCGAAGAGTTCGGAGAGGGCATATACTCGAAGGAGATGACGGAGAAAACCTATGGTGAGGCGCTGAAAACAGCCGAAGCTATTATAGAAAAAGGAGGGGCTGTCATTGTAGACGCCTCCTTCAAGAAAAGGGCCGAAAGAAATAACTTCTCCTCCCTTGCAGATACAACCGGTGCCGATTTTTTCATTATAGAATGCACCTGTTCCGAAGAAACAATAAAGTCGCGCCTGAAGAGGAGACTATTAAACAAAGAAGAGGTCTCCGACGGAAGATGGGAGATATTTCAGGCCCAGAAGAAAGATTTCGACATGATTGGCGAGGCATCGCCAGGGGTTCATATAATCATTGATACATCGAAGGCGCCGGAGCGGTGTACATCTGAGGCAGTTTCCCGCATAAGAATAAGCGGCTAATTAATGTAACGCGGAGGGTGGTAACTTTAATCGGTTTTTGATTTTTTCTCGGCAAGTCGCCTCTTTGTTTCTTGGATGAAGTAACTCACCTTATAGTCCATTCCCAGATTAGCATACTCATTGGTCACCACTTCAAATCGTCTCAACGCGGCTTCGTAGTTTTTCCTATTAAAATAGAATTGACCTACATAAAACTCGTGTTCACCGATTCTTCGTCTCGTATCTCTCAATTTCCGCTCTGCCATGAAGGAGAACTTGCTGCTGGGAAATCTGCTGATGAGCTTTTCAAAGGCATCCCTTGCCCGACGAGTCTCAGTCTGATCCCTGTCTATGCTCAGCATCTGGTTGTAATGACAAAGACCAAGCTGATACATCACATAGGGAAGGTTTTCGTTTGTGGGATGAAAGTCTACAAAGTCATTATAGTATGATTCAGCCGAAATATAATCACCGGTACTGAAATATGAATCAGCTATCCCCATCTCGGCTGATATGGTGTATTTACTGAGCGGATATTCCTCCCTCAGTTTCTGAAATGCCTCGATCGATTTTTTATATTTCCCCTTCAGATAATATTGCTGACCCTTCTGATAGAGGCTCTCCGGAGCAGATCGAACAGGAGCTTTCTCTCCAAATAACGCACATGCCGTAATGGAAAGAATGATTATCGGTATGAGAATTGCCTTAATAGATCGCACAATCAGAGCACTTTCTTTAAAAGGTCTTTGAGTCTATCCTTTGGCGTAAGACCAACGAGCGTTTCCTCAAGATCACCGTCTTTAAACAAAAGCAACGTCGGAATGGCCCTGATACCATAATTACCTGCGGTGTTGGGGCTGTCATCCACATTCAGTTTTACCATTTTCGCCCTGTCTTTATATTCCTTGGCGAGTTCCTCTATAATCGAACCCATTGGCACACAGGGTCCGCACCAGGGTGCCCAGAAATCAACCAGTGTTGGTTTATCCGATTTGAGTACCTCTTCCTCAAAATTACTGTCATTCACATGAATCACAAACCCTTCATTTGTCATGCTGCTTCTCTCCTTTACGCTTCTGATTGGGCATTAACTTATTCATTCTTACATATTATGTCAAACACTATTTAGCCGGTTTTTGACAGGAAAACCATAATCTGATAGAAGTCTATTGAACTGAACAGCGAGCGCATTCCCCGTTGCTTGCAGCGGGGTTAGCGAGCGACTAAAAAATAAAATTTTCCTTAACAGTCGAAGATTCCCCGCAACTGTTGAAGCAAAAGTGGAGATCCCGCTTATACGGGATTGCGGGGAGCTTCAATCCTTTGGAGGAGTGCTATGAAGATATTGGGGCTGATCGCCGGGACTTCCTTTCAGGAGGAACAATCCCTCGATTACTTGGTGGAAAAAAGGATAGAAAACGAATTCGGAACGGCTCAGGTCCTCTGTCAAAAAGGCCTCGTCTATATTTCCAGGCACGGGAAAGGCTACCCCGGTCAGATTCCTCCCCACATGATAAATCACAAGGCAAACCTGAAGGCCATGAAAGACCTCGGTGTTGAGGAAATAATTAGTGTTAACTCAACGGGTTCACTTAAAATAGAGCTTGAGCCGGGCACGTTAATTGTGCCCGATGACTTCATTTCTCTCTCGGAAACCCCCACGATATTCGATGACGAACAGAGACATATAATACCGACACTAAGCGGGAAGATACGGCAGAAACTCATAGCGGCATCAGAAAAACTGGGAATTTCACTTATAACCAACGGCACATACTGTCAGACTCGGGGACCGAGACTGGAGACAAAGGCGGAAATTCGAATGATGTCACGCTATGCCGACATTGTAGGAATGACGATGGCAAGCGAGGCGGTGATCGCCTGCGAGATGGACCTCGAGTATGCTTCGATCTGCTCCGTTGACAATTTCGGTCACGGTCTCACAGATAATCCCTTGACAACGCAGGAGATAAAGGAAAACGCCAGGAAAAATTCGGGTATAATCCTGACGATCATCGATTACTGTCTAAAAAATGAACCCTCCTGACCTCCGTTAAAACTTCACAGAGCTCCCTCTGCTTCGTACGGTAATATCAAACAATTATCTCTACACCACGGCCTTTATACTATCAGTTTCTTCCTTGTACTACTCTTGTAATGATTTAGTAGGAATTTTCGGCAAAAATATGAGACGCTTTAGTCGAAGTTAGAAGAGGTAAAACCTGATTCTTTAGTTTTATGGTTGAAAGGCGGGATTTGAGAAATGCTGAGGATATTATACAAAAATCACTGTACCATGCTTGATATCATCTCTATCATGGCGGTGTGGGGACTTTTCAGCAGTATATGGTGGCTTCTTCTCTCGTGATGAGCGGGAAGGCCACAGGGCCCAGACTCGAAAACGAAAGGTGTCCGACTCACACCGATCGAGATTCCGCATCAGAGAACCGTTCAGACTATCACTTAAATGCCCCGAGCTGACAGGAAGAGAGTTTGATTCCCAATGTTTCACAGGCCGAAGAAACGGCCATTTTGGGAATTCCAAACTTCTTCGCAATCTCCCAGGATGAAAGACAGGTGAGTTTTCCCTCAGAAAGAGATTCTCTTATCGCTTCTTCAAGCTCAGGCGATACGTTTTCGGCCGCTTCAACTATTCTTCTCTTTGGGCTATACCCGTAAAGCCCGAGCTGGCATCTTTCTATCCGTGCCTCAAGGAGATCTATAGCAACTCCCACCTCAGCGGGCGTGACGCCTAATTCTTCCGCGGTCTTGTGGGCGGCGGCACAGCTTACTTTTCCCTCCCTGATTTTTTTTCTGATTTCTACAGCAATACGCTCGTTGAGTTCGGTTTCTTTTGAATGTTTTGCGGCGTAATGCCCGGCATCTTCGTGTGTCATAGTATTTCCCTATACTATCTTAATACTTCATGTAATGAAAGGGCTCTGCCGCCAAGAGCGCCTCGGTATCCAGCGTTTCAACACCGTTTTTTTTGAGAACCGCCTGCGTCTTTTCTATCTGATCCACATCGACGACAAAGACCGCTTTCTTCCAACTCTCCAGGACAAAGCCGTAGGCATTCTCAACGTTAATATTTTCATCATAAAGAAGCTGTATCAGCTTGTCGAGCCCTCCCGGTCTATCTTCGATGATGACGGCAATTACCTCTTTCAGTTTTACCGTCAAGCCTTCCTTGGAAAGGACTTTCTGTGCCCGCTCTGGGTCATCGACGAGCATATTGATCACCCCGAAGGCATCGGAGCTGGAGATGGAAATTGCCCTTATGTTTATATTTTCCTTTCCCAGAATTCTCGTAACCTTCGCAAGCCTGCCCGGCTTGTTCTCGGCAAATATCGAAAGTTGATAGGCCTTCATAATCAATCCTCTCTGTTGTCTATTACCCGCACCGCCTTCCCCTCACTCTTGGGAAGCGCGTTGGGTTCAACAAGTTCGACCCTTGGCGTTATGAGAATGTCGCTTTTGAGCTCCTCCGTAATGGCTCGCCTGAGGGTTTCGAGTTGTTTCAGGTCTCCCGAGAAGAATTCCTTATGCACTTCCACCTTCACGATCATGTGATCGTTATAGTCTTTCCGCTCAAGGATAATCTGGTAATTCGTTCCAACTCCCTCAATATCCATCAGTATTTTCTCGATCTGTATGGGGAATATATTGACACCTTTCAGCACCAGCATATCATCGGTCCTGCCCTTGATCCTTTCGATTCTCCTGTGTGTTCTTCCACACTCGCAGGGCCCCGGAATAATGCGAGTGAGATCCTTAGTCCGGTACCTCAGAATCGGCATGCCCTCCCTCAAAAGTGTGGTCAAGACAAGTTCTCCCTCTTCCCCATCGGGCACTGGTTCAAGTGTATCGGGATCGATAATTTCGACGATATAATTATCTTCCCAGATATGCATCCCGTTTTTGTATTGACATTCGAAGGAAACACCGGGACCGTTCATCTCGGATAGGCCGTAGGAATTGAAGGCATTTACACCATAGAAATCCTCAATCTTTTGCCTGGTTTTTTCGGAATGGGGTTCCGCACCAAGAAAGGCGATTCCAAGATTCGTATCCCTCCGGGGATCAATGCCGAGTTCCTCGAAAACAGTCGAGAGATGGAGCGCATAGCTCGGGATGATATGGATGACCGTCGTTTGAAAATCCTGCATGAGCTGGATCTGACGTTTGCTGTTCCCCGACCCCGCCGGAATTATCAGTGCACCCACCTTCTCGGCACCGTAATGGAAACCGAGGCCTCCGGTAAAGAGACCATAGGTCATCATATTCTGAAAGACATCACCTCTTCTCATTCCTGTCATATACATTGAACGGGCAACAATGTTGGTCCATTCATCAAGATCATGCTGCGTATGAAAGATAATGGTCGCCCTCCCCGTTGTTCCCGACGATGAATGCATCCTGACCAGTTCATCCTTTGAAACGGCGAGAAATCCGTAGGGCCAGTTCTCTCTCAGATCTTCCTTGTTCGTAAAGGGTATTTTCTTTATATCGTCCAGCGATGATATTTTCTCGGGATCAACTCCTATTGTTTCAAATAGATTTTTATAATGATAAGAAGCCGATGCATTCTTTACGCTTTTCCTTAATCTCTCAAGTTGCAACGCCTCAAGGTTTTTACGAGATATCGTTTCAATTTCTTTTTCCCAGTACATTATTACACATCCTCCGATCAGCACATTTCCTGTTTATGTATAACCGGCATCGTAATTTATCAAGACAAATCTATCTCATCCCTTATCATTCAAACAACAGGTTTTACCGTTTTCCGATATGCAATATGCCCTTTGCAATATTGGTCAGATGAGCGTTCATTCTTTCTATATTCATCAATATATCCGAATAAACGAGGCCCGAATCGCTGGTACAGACATCATCCGCTAATCGCTTTATGTGATCCAGCCTGTATTTCATTATCAGTTCGTTGATTTCACCTTCAACATTCAAGGCTACCTTTGCGGCATTTTCATCATTATTTTCCATAGCCCTTCCCGTATGCTTCATCATTACATCTGTCTTTTCAAAGAGCGTTTCGATATCCCTTTTGGCCGGAGAGGAAAATGCCAGATTATACTCAAATATCCTCTGTGAGACCTTGGTAATATCTTCACAGTAATCGCCCACTTTCTCGATGTCATTCACACTATGAATAAGGGCTGGTATCAATCGCCTCTGTTTCTCAAGCATTTCCTGCTTCGTAAGATCGACCAGATACTCCGTGATATGTCTCTGCATTTCATCGACAGATTCCTCATCAAAGGAGACTTCATTCTTCAGCTTGTGATTGTATGAAACGGTGCACACCCTTGCCTTATCAAGCATCTCCCTGCAAATTCCGAGCATCACTGAAAGTTCCTTTACTACAGCCTGAATCGCCACGTTAGGAGTGGCAAGCAAATTCCTGTCGAGGTGCATTGCCTCCTTCTTCTCATAATCCTCACCCGGAACCAGAAACATTAAGATTCTCACATAGACCGGCACAAGGGGAAGCATAATCGCCGTATTAATTATATTGAAAATCGTATGGGTGTTGGCTATCTGTCTCGCAATATCTCCCGAAAGCATGGGAATATAATGAATGTAGAGCGGAATGAAGGGGAGCATGATAAGGGTACCTGCAATATTGAAAAGGCCATGGCCGAGGGCAAGCCGCCTGCTTGAATACCTTCCCCCTATGCTGGCAATCATTGCCGTAATGCAGGTACCGATATTATCCCCCAGAACGAGGTAAATTGAAGAAGGAAGATCAATGAGCCCCGCCGAGGCAAAGGCGATTACCATTCCTATAGTCGTGCTGCTGCTCTGCAGAATGGCCGTCACAAGGAGCCCCGCCAGTATCCCGAGAATCGGCTGTTTTCCAAAAGTGATAAAGAGATCAATAATCGCCTCATTTCCCGCCAGGGGCTTCACGGCGGTGGTCATCACCGAGAGCCCGAGAAAGAGGAGGCCGAATCCCAGAATGGCATGTCCCCTGTTCTTATTCTTGTCTTTCTTCGCAAAAAAGTAGATAACGGCTCCGATAAAAACGAAGAGTAATGCAGATTTTGTAAGCTTAAAGGCAATCAACTGTGCTGTAATGGTAGTACCTATGTTAGCCCCGAAAATGACGGGGAGTGCCGCCGCCAACGAAATAATACCCGCATTTAAAAATCCAATAAGAAATACCGAGGTCGCACTCGAACTCTGAACAATGGAGGTAAAGGATACACCGACAAGCATCGACACGATTCTATTCTCCGACATCTTGTCGAGGAGTCTCTTCAAGAGACCGAGAGAGAGCTTTCTCAGGGAATCGCTCAGAAGGTGCATCCCGTAGATAAAGAGCCCCAATCCTCCGAAAAGCCCCAAGATAACATCAAAATCCATGCATTCACCTGCCTAACTGCGCAAACATACTTTACAAACCATTCTGTTTGTTATATAGTAGCGATTATAAATAGTTCGCTGCGACCGAAAATGGAAAATGTTTGTTTTCTATTCACTCGCTAACCCCGCCGCAGGCAACGGGGAATCCCCTCGCTGTTCATCAATCCGAATAAGACCATATCACCTTCTTGCAGAATGTTTCTCTAATGTAGCTCTACATCATAGATAATTTAACACAATTGTAATGAAGTTGTCATAGGTCTGTAACATGAAGGGTATATCTTACACCCCAAAAGACAATACCGAGTTATACAAAATGAAACAATTATGCAAGGAGGATTATCAAAGATGAGAAATTTAACAAGAATTTTATTTATCAGTTTTCTCTCTCTTTCCCTTATAGGCACAGGGGCCGCCTTCGGAGAGACAATCGTTATCAAGGGATCCACAACAGTACTCCCCGTTGCCCAGGCGACGGCGGAGGCATTCATTGCCGCTAATCCCGAAATTAACATTTCCATATCCGGCGGTGGTTCGGGAAACGGCATCAAGGCCCTGGTTGACAAATCAACGAATATCGCGACCGCATCACGATTCATCAAGGACAAGGAAGTCAACCTCGCTCATGAAAACGGCGTCTATGCCGTACCGCATCGTGTTGCCATTGATGCTATTATTCCCGTCGTCCATCCATCAAATCCTGTAAACGATCTTACAATCGAGCAGCTGAGCCTCATCTATCAGGGGAAAATCAAAAACTGGAATGAAGTGGGGGGAAATGACATGAAGATCGTGGTCGTTTCGAGGGACACCAGTTCCGGAACCTATGAGGTCTGGGAAGAAAAGGTCCTTCATAAGGCCAAGGTAACCCCAAGGGCGCAATTGCAGGCCTCAAACGGAGCCATCGTTCAGGCAATATCAAAAAACAAATATGCCATCGGTTATATCGGTCTCGGATATCTCAACAAGGACGTGAAAGCTCTCAAGGTAAACGGGATCGAGGCTTCATCTCAAAATGCACTTTCCGGTGCTTACCCGGTCGCGCGGCCGCTCTTTATGTTTACCGATGGATGGCCCACGGGCTCGACGGCGAAATTCATCGTCTTCGTTCTGAGTCGAGAAGGTCAGGAAATTGTCAAAAAAGAGGGGTTCGTCCCTCTTTACTAGCGAAATCCGTCTATGCTAAGAAAGGGGTGGTGACAAAGCGTCATCGTCATAAGAGTCTTTGGCATCACCCCCCCCCTCTTTTTCACTAGTCTTATTTTATGAAACGGTTATGATCACACGAACACTTAAAGAAAAAATCATCAAAAACATCTTCTTTGTCTTTGCACTGGCATCGATCTTCGTGCTCGGCCTCATTATTATTTTTCTTTTTATTGAAGGTCTTCCGATCTTCAACGTCGTTTCGATACAGGATTTCATTTTCGGCCTTGAATGGTACCCTACCTATGACCCACCCTCTTTTGGAATACTGTCTTTAATCGTTGGATCACTGATTGTCACTTTTTTTGCAACAATCATCGCCGTACCGCTCGGTGTCCTGTCGGCCGTCTATATTGCCGAGGTTGCACCGCCATTAATTAAGGAAATCTTTAAACCCGTTGTTGAACTTCTGGCAGGTCTGCCCTCGGTTGTTCTCGGTTTCTTCGGCATGGCCGTCATGGCACCCTGGCTCCAGGAAACCTTTGATCTTCCGACCGGATTGAATATAGTAAACGCCTCAATTGTCCTGGCGTTTATGGCTGTACCGACTATATCGAGCATCTCTGAAGATGCTCTCTACACCGTTCCTCAGGAATTCAAAGAAGCGTCATACGCCCTCGGAGCAACAAAGTTCGAAACTATTGTAAAAGTTACTATCCCTGCTGCATTATCGGGAATTTCCACCGCCGTGATCCTCGGAATGGCGCGCTCGATCGGCGAAACAATGGTGGTTCTTATGGTGGCGGGTGGAGCCGCAGCTATTCCCGAGAGCATTTTTGATTCGGTTCGTCCCATGCCAGCAAGCATCGCCGCAGAGATGGGTGAAGCGCCATTCAGAAGTGATCACTATTACGCTCTCTTTGCCACCGGAATAGTACTTTTTTTCCTCACACTCTCCTTCAACATTGTGGCGGATTACATATCACATCGATTTAAAGAGGAGGGTTCGGCAACGCTATGAAAATACGATATATGAAACAGAGTCTTTTTTTCATGGCAGTTCGCTCCTCCGCACTTGTTATCGCACTCGCCATTTTTGCATTTCTTATATACATATTTCTCAATGGCGTGGAAGCGATTAGCTGGGAATTCCTCACAGAACCACCGAGAGATTCTATGACCAAAGGGGGGATCATGCCAGCAATTCTGGGCACGATGTATCTCACTGTTGGTGCAATTGTCGTTGCCCTTCCACTCGGCGTTGTCTCTGCCGTCTATCTCAGCGAATATGCCAAGCAGGGGCCGGTGGTCAGGATTATCAGAATTGGTATTAATTGTCTCGCCGGTGTTCCTTCGATTATCTTCGGTCTTTTTGGTCTCGCTCTCTTTGTCGTATTTCTTCATTTCGGCTCCTCCATCCTCTCGGGTGCGTTAACCCTCGGATTTCTTATACTACCGACAATTATCGGCGCTTCCGAAGAAGCGCTCAAAAGCGTACCCCAAACATTCAGAGAAGCCTCGTTAGGGCTTGGCGTGTCAAAGTGGCAGACGATTCTGCGTGTAGTAATACCCAATGCGCTGCCGGGGATACTCACCGGTTCTATTCTGGGAATTGGCAGGGCTGCCGGCGAAACGGCACCGATCATGTTTACCGCTGCGGCATTTTTTACGGCAAAGCTGCCGACATCCATTTTTGATGAGGTTATGGCGCTTCCCTATCATGTCTACGTTCTGGCAACGGCGGGGACGCATATAGAGGAAACCAGACCTCTCCAGTACGGGACCATCGTTGTTCTCGTCGCACTGGTACTCGGTGTGGATTTGATTGCAATCATCATACGAAGCTATATTCGAAAGAAGAAAAGGTGGTAGTGGTGCAAAACGATATCATAATAGAGACAAACAATATCAATTTCTATTACGGCGATTTTAAGGCACTGACCGATGTCACCATGGAATTTCAAAAAAACAGAGTGACTGCGCTTATCGGTCCCTCAGGATGCGGAAAATCAACACTCCTCAGGCTTCTCAATAGGATGAACGACCTCATCGATGGGACTCGCGTTGAAGGAGAGGTTATTTTTGAGGGAAAAAATATTTACGACCCCAAAATAGACCCCGTCGACATAAGGAGAAAAATCGGCATGGTCTTTCAGAAGCCGAATCCTTTTCCAAAATCGATATTCAACAACATAATCTATGGCCCGAAGCTTTCAGGAATAAGCAAGAAAGGAGATCTCGAAGCCCTGGCGGAACGGAGCCTCAGACAGGCCTTCCTCTGGGATGAAGTCAGTGATATTCTTGGGCAGTCGGCAATGATGCTTTCCGGGGGACAGCAGCAGAGACTCTGCATAGCGAGAGCACTTGCCATGAAACCCGATGTCCTCCTGATGGATGAACCGACATCGGCACTCGACCCGATATCGACAGCAAAGATCGAGGAGCTTGTGGAAGAATTAAAAAAAGATTATACGATTATAATCGTGACGCACAATATGCAGCAGGCAGCACGCATATCGGACTTTACGGGGTTCTTTTATATCGGAAAGCTCATAGAATATAACCCGACCGAGAAACTATTCACCACCCCGGACATAAAACAGACGGAAGATTATATCACGGGAAGATTCGGATAAAAGGGAGAGAGCATGGAGGAAAAAACACACACCAGTACTCATTACGAGCGAGAGCTCAAAGAGGTCAAGGAGCAGATACTCTACTTGGGAGCCCTTGTCGAGAAGACGATTCACGATGCGACAAAGTCTCTTCTGGAGAGAAACTCTGAGCTTGCAACCAGAGTGATAGAAGGAGACGGTCAGATTGACAGGCTCGATGAGGAAATTGAGGAAAAATGCATACGCCTTCTGGCCTTGCGGCAGCCAGCCGCACGCGATTTACGGTTCATCACGACGGCAATCAAGATCAACGGTCACCTCGAAAGAATCGGAGATATGGCGGGAAAAATCTCGGAAAAGGTTCTTCTGCTCAATAAGGAACCGCAGCTGAAACCCTATATCGATCTCCCCCGCATGGCGGAGATTACCCAGGAAATGATCAGAAAGGCCCTCGACGCGTTCATCAACGAAGATTGTGAACTGGCACACGAGGTGCGTCATGAGGATGAAAAGGTTGATAATTTAAATGAACAGATATTCCGGGAACTTTTGACCTTTATGATGGAAGATCCGAAAACCGTCCACAGGTCACTCCTCATCATGCAGATATCCAAGAGCCTCGAGCGCATCTCCGACCACGCTGAAAGCATTGCTGACATGGTAGTTTATATGATCACCGGCAAAAACGTTCGGCACGAGGCTGAGGAATCCTGTGAACCCAAGGATAATAATAAGTGATGTTTGTCTCACGACAAGGGGTATTGCCCTATGAAAACCCATTTATTCTATAAAGTATTCGCCACATATCTGATCATTGTTGCCCTTGCCCTTGCATTGGTGGGTACCTTATCCTACCAGCAACTCAAGGCGAAAATGATGGAGAGAATCGAAACGGAGCTCATGAACTATACCGTAATGATAGATCTCACCTCTTCCATACCGGAGATAGAAGAAAAAATAGGCAAACTCTCCGCAATCTCCAACGCCAGGGTGACGCTGATAGATGCCAACGGAAAAGTACTGGCCGATTCCGAAGCCCCCGTCGAGGAAATGGACAATCATCTCAACCGCACAGAGATACAGGAGGCACGAGTAAAGGGTAAGGGAATCGCAACTCGCTTCAGCCATACCCTCGGAATCGACACACTTTACGTGGCCCTTCCTGTTAAAGGTGAGTATGGAATCAGCAGTTATATCAGACTGGCCCGGCCCCTTCTTGAGGTCAAGACCTCCATTAACAAACTCATCCTTATAATACTTCAATCCTTTATTCTCATTGGAGTCATCTCCTTTCTTGTCGCCTTTGTCTTCACATCGAGACTTGTTTCACCCGTTCAGGAAATGGAAGTATATACGAGAAAACTCAGAGAGGACGATGTTACTCAAACACTTCTTGTCAGCGCGAACGATGAGAGGGGACGCCTCGCACAGAATATCAACTATCTCGTTTCTGAGCTGAGAGAAAAGGTCCGGGTTTCGAATGAAGAAAAGGGAAAGCTCGAGGCCGCTTTTGCAAGCATGAGCGATGGTGTTATGATTCTCGACAGCCAGAATAGAATCGAGATCTTAAATAATGCCTTCACTTCCATAGTTGGCACACTTTACGGAGATATAATCGGAAAAACTCCCCTTGAGGCCTTTCGAAACATTGAATTGCAAAATGCCATCGACCATTTCAGAAATACGAAGGATGTCGTTTCACAGGAGATCGTTCTCGGCATCGAGAATCCTGTTATTCTTGACGTCAGTGTTTCCCAGATACAAGGCCTTCCCAAAGAGGAAGAAAAGACAATGATCGTTTTTCGTGATGTGACGCAGCTCAAAAAATTAGAAAAAATGCGTGTTGACTTCGTTGCCAACGTAACTCATGAAATAAAAACACCTTTGTCCGCCATTTTAGGCTTTATCGAAACCCTGCGGGGAGGAGCCATCGATGATCGAGAAACGTCTATGAAATTCCTCAGGATTATTGATGAACATGCCCAGCGTTTGAACCGTTTAGTGGATGACCTCCTGATAATATCGGATATCGAACTTGGCGAAAAGAAACTTTTTTTTGAAAGCGTAGCAATTGAGGAAGTCATAAAAAGCGCGCTACATATAATCGAACCAAAGGCTGACAAAAAGGGAATAACCATCGAGAAAAATATTCCCGCAGAAATGAATCCTGTAAATGGCGACAGAGACAGCCTGGAACAGGTTTTCTTAAATGTCCTTGATAATGCGGTGAAGTTTACCCCGGAGGCAGGAACGATATTTGTCAGCGCCCTCAAAGAGACGGAGGATCACTGTGCCATCAGGATAACCGATACAGGCACAGGAATCCCGAAGGATGAGATACCTCGTCTTGGTGAACGTTTCTACAGGGTTGATAAGACACGGTCCCGTGAACTGGGTGGGACGGGGCTCGGTCTCTCGATCGTCAAGCACCTGATGAAAGCACACAAGGGCACTATCGGGATAGAGAGTCAACCCGACAGGGGAACAACTGTAACGCTTCGTTTTCCACTTTTCAAATAAGCAAAAACGTGCAAAAAGAAGTTATCTGAATTTTGAGGAAGAGATGCGTCAAATCCTCCTTCAAAAACAGATCAAGAGCAATCGATCGGACCCGTTATATGACTCGAAAAATTCTTATTGTCGACGATGAGAAGGATATTGTCGACCTTATATCGTACAACCTTGAAAAAGAAGGCTTCTCCACCATAAAGGCCTATGATGGTGAGTGGGCACTAACGCTGGTGAAAGAAAAAAAGCCGGATCTCATGATCCTCGATCTTATGCTCCCCGGCATCCAGGGCATTGATGTCTGTAAATTGATTCGAGGCAGCCAAGAGATGAGCGATCTGCCGATTATCATGCTCACCGCAAAGGGAGACGAATCTGACAGGATCCTCGGCCTTGAGTTAGGTGCCGATGATTATATTACAAAACCGTTCAGCGTAAGAGAGCTGATAGCGCGTGTTCGAACGATCCTGCGGCGCACAGAGGAACGCAAAGAAAGAGAAACAAAGGAACCCTTCAGCTACAAGGGACTCACTATCGATCACACGTTTCACTCAGTCACCGCCAGGGGGGAAAAGATCGATCTCAGTCCAACCGAATTCAAACTCCTTACCTTTCTTGCAACGCATCCCGGACGGGTCTATACACGGGACCAACTCCTCGATTATGTGTGGGGAGATGAGGCCTTCGTAGAACCGAGGACTGTGGATGTCCATATACGGCGTCTCAGATCACAGATTGAGGAGGACTCGGCGAATCCTCAATATATCTTTACCGTTCGTGGTTTCGGATATAAGTTTGCCGATATTTAAGAGATTGCAAGGCAGGCAACTATTAAACTATGTCTTTGTTTAAAAGTAAAAGTTCTATTCTGATCACCTGCCCCAGGAAAATCCCCCCCTATCTGAAAAATGAGATCCTCTCCCTCGGGTTTCCGCTTCGGTCGGAGTTCATCTCCGCCGTTGAAACGGAGGGAACCCTCGAAGACACCATGAAACTGAACCTGTTTTTACGAACAGGTCACCGGGTTCTCTATCTTCTCAAGAAATTCAGGGCAGCGAATCCCGATGAGCTCTATAAAATGGTCACGAAAATCGGATGGGAAGAATATATCAGAAAAGATGGCTACCTCTCAGTGTCATCGTCGGTCAACAACCCTTCCATTACGGACACGCGGTTCGCCAACAGAAAATGCAAGGACGCCATCGTCGACAGATTCTATAAAAAGTATGGCCGACGTCCCGACTCAGGTCCCGGAAGGGATGATGCGGTCATTTATCTTTACTGGGAAAAGGACCGCTGCAGTATTTATCTCGATACCTCGGGCGCCCCCCTTCCCCGCCGCGGATACCGAAAGATCCCCTTTATGGCACCCATGCAGGAAACACTCGCAGCGGCAACAATCATCGCAACGGGGTGGAACGGTGAGGGAAACTTTATAAATCCCATGTGCGGAAGCGGGACACTCGCTATTGAGGCTGCCCTTATCGCGCTTAACAAAGCACCGGGGCTTCTGAGAGATAATTTTGGATTCATGCATATAAAGGGTTTTAACAAGGACCTCTGGACTGATCTCAGAAACGGAGCAGAAAGAGAAGCTAGGGAGTCCATCAAAGGAAAAATTATCGCCACCGATAGAGATCCCCAAGCCATTGAAGCAGCGCGAAAGAATGCCCGCATGGCAGGTGTCGGAAAGCTGATAAATTTCGGTATCACCGATTATTCCCAGACCTTCGTACCGGAAGGGGGCGGCATCGTCATGGTCAATCCTGAATACGGCGAAAGGATGGGCGAAATCGAGAAGCTCAAAGAAACATACAGAGGAATAGGAGACTACTTCAAGAAAAGCTGCCAGGGATATCGGGGATATATATTTACGGGCAATCTCGCGCTTGCCAAATATGTCGGCCTGAGGACAAAGAGAAAAATTTCCTTCTATAACAGCACGATCGAATGCAGGCTCCTTGAATACGACCTCTATGAGGGAAGCAAAAAAGCATAAAAGACACTCCCTCTCATCTGCTTTCATTCTCAACGCATTCTTTCCTTTCTCGTATTTTAATTCTTGATAATCAGTTCAAAGCGGATATAATGACGGCGATTTTGTCATAAGAAAGGGCTTTTCAATGTCTTATAAAATGTCCTCCGACTGGAAAAAATTGGTTGTTCCACCGGAGAAAATACTATCAAAGATCGAACCGGGTATGAGCATATTCCTCGGAACCGGCGCTGCCGAACCCCGGACATTAGTCAAGCATCTCATGGCGTCTCAGCTCAGCAATTTAAGGGACCTTGAACTCATTCAACTCGTAAGTTTCGGAGATGCCATCCCTATTGACGAGCGATACCACCATAAATACCGCCTCAAGACCTTCTTTTCGGGATGGATAGCAAGCGAGGCGATTACGGCCGGAAGGATCGATCTGATTCCGAGCAGGACCTCTTCGATACCGTGGCTTTTTAAATCGGGTTCCATTGATGTCGATGTGGCCTTTATTCAGATTACACCACCCAATGAGCAGGGTTTTGCAAGTCTCGGCGTGGCCCTGGATGCGGCGAGGCACGCGATGGACCACGCCTCTCTCATCGTCGGCGAGATAAATGAAGAAATCCCCTGCACGCAGGGGGACACCTTTGTCCACGTATCCGATTTTGATTACTTCGTTGAGTCCACGGAACCACCGATATACTTTGACAGATGGCCTCATGACGAGGTGTTTGACAAGCTTGCGGCCACTGTAGCCTCAATCATCAAGGACGGGAGTTGCATCCACTATTCCATAGGACCCCTGTTCGAGGCACTCCCTCAATATCTCAGCCACAAAAAGGACCTGGGAATTCACTCGACCATGATAACCGACGCACTCATGGACCTCGTAAAATCAGGTGCGGTCACAAACAGGAAAAAGCGTTCCTTCAGAGGTAAAACGGTGGCTGCCTATGCCATCGGCACACCCGAACTATTGAAGTGGATCGACAGAAATCCGATGGTCGAATTTCAGGGCATCGATGTCATTGCCGATCCCCAGAGTATCGGTCACAATGACAGTTTTGTGGCGATACTCCCCGCAAGAAAGGTAGATCTCACCGGAGGAATTGCACTTCATACGGGAAAAGGTAATGTAAATCCGGGTCCTGGTGAAGTTCAGGAGATGTTCGCCGGTGCCGCTCTCTCTCAGGGAGGACGCACTATTTTCGCCCTCCCGAGCCGTAATCGCAGGGGCGAATCAAATATACTATTATCCATAGAAGACTTTCCGAATCAGTTCACCAACAGGGAATCTCTCGACTTTATTGCCACAGAATACGGCTCTGCCTCGCTCAGGGGTAAAACAGTTCGCGAGCGGGCCCTTGCATTAATTGATATCGCCCACCCCGACGACAGGAGCGATCTGGTTCGGACAGCGAAGGCATTCAATATTCTTTACTCCGATCAGATCTATCTTGCAGAATCGGGCCACCTCTATCCGGATGATATTGCAACGACCCATACCTTTAAGAACAACATAACCGTACACTTCAGGGCAATCAAACCCTCCGACGAAGACGAGATGCGAAGGCTTTTTTACCGGTTCTCCGATCAGACTGTTTACTATCGATACTTCAGCCCTATAAAAATGATGCCCCATATGAAAATGCAGGAATACGTGAATGTGGATTACAAGAAGATCATGTCAATTGTGGGAATCGTTGAAGAATCGGGAGCAGAACATATTATTGCCGAAGCCCGGTATGTGAGGGTAAAAGATAGCAACTTCGCCGATGTGGCGTTTATCGTGGAAGAGAAATACCAGGGGATCGGAATGGGAACCTTTCTTTTTAAAACGCTGACAAAGATCGCTCGGAAAAAGGGAATCGATGGGTTTACGGCCGATGTCATAACCGACAACAAGCCGATGCTTAATGTCTTCGAAAAGTCGGAATTCCCCGTACACGCCGTGGTAAATACCGGTGTTTACGAACTCACCATACCCTTTCAAGAAGATGCCGACGAACCAACTGATCCCCCGAAAGGAATCGTATAAATGTACGCCGTGATTATGGCAGGAGGAAAGGGAACCAGGTTCTGGCCTCTGAGCAGAGAGAAGAAACCGAAGCATTTACTCTCTATAACAGGCGAGAAAAGCATCATTAAATATACAGTGGAACGTATAATCCCTCTTGTACCTAAAGACAATATCATGATTGTGGCCGGCGAGAGTCATGCCGATGAGATAAAAAAAGAGCTCGGCAATCTGCCTGAAGAAAATATACTCATCGAACCCACGGGAAGAAACACCGCTCCCTGCATCGGTCTTGCGGCCCTCCATATCAGAAAGAAAAATCCTGATGCCGTGATGGTCGTTCTGCCCTCGGATCACCTGATAGGCGATGAAAATACTTTTATTTCTGTGCTTTCCGATGCCGCCGATATTGCAAAGAGGGGCGACCATCTCGTCACAATCGGGATACAACCGACCAAGCCCGAGACGGGCTATGGATATATTGAAAGGGGAAATGCCTTCGATACGACGGAGAATTCCACAATCTACGATGTTCGATCCTTTCGTGAAAAACCCGATTTTGCGACCGCCGAAACCTTCTTCAAAGACGGAGGCTTTTATTGGAACAGCGGCATGTTTATATGGAAAGTCTCGACATTGCTTGAATCGATAGAAAAATTTCTCCCCGATCTTTACAAAGATCTTCTCACAATAGAAAAGTCCCTCGGTACTGACCGGGAGAGTGAGGTTGTCGCTCAAGTTTACGGCCATATCGATTCTATTTCTATCGACTATGGCATCATGGAAAGGGCGAAAAATGTGCTCATGATTCCCGGAGATTTTGCCTGGAGCGATGTGGGAAGCTGGGATGTCCTCTGGGAAGTTCTCGAGAAGGATGAAAACGGAAACGTCGTGAAGGGAACTGTTCTTTCCATAGACACCGCTGATTCTCTTGTTTTCGGCTCTGACAAGCTCATTACCCTCGTAGGAGTAAAGGACCTGATCGTCGTTGAAACAGGAGATACGCTCCTTATCTGCGACAAGAATGCCTCTCAAGACGTTAAGAAGCTGGTTGAAAAGCTGGAAAAAGAAAATATGAAGGAATATCTGTAGCACTGATCCGGAGCTCTATGAATACAGCAACCATAATAGGATTATCGGCCGCATTTCTGTCCTCTATCTCAATGATACCCCAGGTAATAAAGGTGTACAGGACAAAGAAGACGAAAGACCTCTCGCTGGGGGCATTCTCTGTCCTGGCAGTAGGGCTCTTCCTCTGGTTTGTCTATGGAATAATGATACAAGCGATTCCCGTCATCATAGGAAATGTCATCGGTTTTTCTCTTGTCTGCTATATAATTGTCATAAAGATAAGAAACGGCTGATCGTTGAGGCGTTTCCACTTTTCTTTCGCCTGCAAATCGTTGGGCTCGTATAAATGTGATTATCCAAGATTATAAATGAAAATGTTTGTAGATTTAACGAGAAGGCTCGCCGGCGCCGCTTGTCGGAGTCCAATGCAGCGCCTTGTTAGCAATGACTACCATAGATTGGGATCATTAAGAGAATCGACACAATTTAATGTACCACCCTCTGGAAAATCAGCAGAATTTATTTTCAAGGCATGCCAGCCTTCAGGAAACTTTAGAGTATATGGAGGTATAAAGTTTTTGGCCAAGTCTAGTTCGAAACCAAATCTGGAATAATATTTGTGATCACCATAAACAAAAACAATAAACGCACCTCTATTGGCAATGGCATCTAATCCATACTTGATCAACGAGGAACCTATTTTGTTGTTCTGAAATTTCGGAGATACAGCCAACGGAGCTAAAATATAACCAAAATGTTCGTAAGTATTTTCCAAAAAAACTGGGCTTAAGGCAGTGTGGCCTACTATTTCGTCGTTCTCTATGGCAACAAGAGAAATTATTTCAACAGGATGATTCTCATTTAGCAGATTGATTGCAAAATCAGATATAATGTGGGCTTCTGAATTGTCAAAAGCTTGGAGATACACCTCTTTAATGTTTTCTGCATCATCTATGGTTGTTTCTCTTATTTGCATTATTTATGAGTATCAAAACTTCAGTCAAAAACAAAGAATCAACGATTACCAAGAGAAATCTGGCATCATTTTCACTGCCTCCGGTCTAACGCTTAGGAGGAAGGAGTCCTTTCTTTACTGGTAAAAGGGGACTAATTTTGACTTTATCCCCTGTCCTTTAAAAAATCGAAAACCATTGTGTATTTTTCATGAATCATTTTTCTGTCAAATTCCCAGAATTCGTCGAGCATCTTATCCTGTTCCTCTTTTGTAAAATATTCCATACAGGGATAAAAGAAATGTTTATCCTCCTTTTCGATATGCCTCGGATAGAACTCCGCCAGTTCCCTCAGATAGGCTATGATTTCCTCTGAGCTGTCCTCTCCCTTGAGATATCGTTCCTTTGCGTCCACCAGTTTACCCACGGTCTTCCTCGCATACTTATGCTCCTCAATCAGTTCGTTCATAATCCTGGCATGTTCCGGAGCAAGCTTCTTTTTCTCCAGATCACGAAAGAGAATGTCCTCCTCCTTGCCGTGGTGTGTACGATCGGCATAAACCTTGATAAAGTCTACCGCCGTGTCGATGAATACGCTATCGACACCTTTACCCTCACTGATCTTTTTGATCTCGCCATCAAAGAGTCGTAATATCTTTTCGATCAATCGATGTTCCCACATCATAGGGCCAATCGGTTTCATGGCAGTATCTCCTTTCATTTCTAATTTTTAACTACTTCGCGATTTACAGAGTTCATCATGCAAACCACTTAAAGAATCCCTTCATCCACTTTAATCGATTACCGTAGGGGGGATACTTGATTCGAACGTCAATTGGAACTGTCTGCTGGTAGACACCCTTGAGATTCGAGAATGTCTCGAAACCGGCTTTCCCGTGATATTTACCCATTCCGCTATAGCCGACACCGCCGAAAGGAAGTTCCCGCGGTGTTATCTGAACGATGACATTATTGATGGCGACGCCGCCTGAAGAGGTAACCCGAAGTATCTTTCTCTGCTTTTCTCGGCTCCTCGAAAAAAAATAGAGGGCCAGAGGTTTTTCCCGTTTTTGAAGATCTGAAACGACATCCTGAAGTTTTTCATATCCCAAAACAGGAAGTATCGGACCGAATATCTCCTCTTTCATGACGCTCGACTCTCGTGAAACAGCATCGAGTATCGTCGGCGCGATATAGCGTTCTTCACGATTAGATAGCCCCCCTGTTACAATACGCCCATCTTCAAGATAGCGACTCAGACGATCGAAATGGCCTTCGTTGATGATTCGTCCGTAATCGGGACTCTTTGATGGATCCTTCCCGTAAAAACTCTCGATTTCAGACTTCATCTCAGCGACCAACTCCTCTTTGACCGAATCATGGGCGAGCACGTGGTCGGGGGCAATACAGGTCTGACCGGCGTTGATAAATTTGCCCCAGATGATCTGTCTCGCCGCTCGCCTGACATCGGCATCCCAATCCACAATCGCAGGAGATTTTCCGCCCAATTCCAGGGTGAGAGGAATTAGATTTTTTACCGCCGCCTCCATTACGATCTGCCCGATACGATTTCCGCCGGTAAAGAAAATATAGTCAAATTTCTCCCTCAAGAGTGCCTGTGTTTCTTCGGGACCCCCCTCGACTACCGTAACGTGGGACGGATCGAAACAGCGTGATATGATCTTTGCCAGAACCTTCGAGGTTTGGGGCGCAAGCTCCGAGGGTTTGAGAATTGCGCAGTTACCGGCCGCAACAGCCGGTATCAGCGGCGCGATCATGAGATGAAAGGGATAGTTCCAGGGCCCGATGATGAGAGCAACTCCGTAGGGCTCCGGATAAATGAAACTTTTCGCCAGATGGTGGGCGGGAGGTGTCGCGACACGCTTCGGTTTTGCCCACTTTCTGGTCTTTCCAATGGTATGATCCAGTTCCTGAATCACAAAGGAAATCTCTGTTGCGAATGCCTCGAAGCGGGATTTTCCGAGATCGGATTTCAATGCATGGAACACACGCTCCCTTTCCAGCAATATGCTGTATTTCAAAGCCCGAAGCTTCTGAATACGCCATGAAATATCCTTGGTAATGCCGCTATCAAAGAACTCTTTCTGCCATTGAAGCAATTCCTCGATCGGTGCATATTCGTTCATGTTTTCCCTCCTGATGAGCTATTACAATCGAAATTTGCTCCTTCCAGAAAAAAATTATCAGTTTCCGGGATCAGACTTCAATTCTTACAGGGGAGAGATACCGAGAGACAACGGCAGAAAACATAAATAGATAACCGCATCTCTTCTGTTACATTGTTGATATGTGATGGAGAAGTTACGGCCAAAGAACTGAGATATTTAATATGAAAGAATTTTATTTGAATGTCAATGTTTCAATATGGCTCCGTATAAAATATCTGGACTTTAAAACCATTGACAAATATTCTTCGAATCGATAGCATTAAGCTAAAAGGAACGCAGGTTGTGTAATTCATTTTGCATAAGCTGAAAAACTGGCTCTTTATACATGTCCGCAACAGTGATTTACCATATTCCCGACGACCAGCAGATATCTTGAAATGCCTCATCCCAATACAGTTCTATCTCTCCGTTTAGAAGGCTCTCCACGAAAATAACATAATAACTATCGATTGGTTTATTTTTATATTGTACTCAGCGGGTTTAGGAATGTTTGTATGCTTTATAGAAAATAGCATTGATCAAAAGACATTCATGCCCCTTAAGATTACACACTGTGGACTGGTTCTACAGTCACTGTAAAATGGGGTAAGAAGGAGATTGTAAAATGAAAATAAGTGCAAGAAATGTTATCAAAGGAACAATCAAGGCAATTGAGATAGGTCCCGTTAATGCTGAAGTAATCATAGAAGTTGCACCAAGCCTGGAAATGACATCGATCATAACGAAGAATTCATGCGAGAAGCTCGGACTTGCAAAGGGGAAAGAGGTATACGCAGTCGTTAAGGCTTCGAATGTGATGATCGGTACTGAATAGCAAGAACTTCACAGCAAAAAATGATATCGAGCCTCCGGTTGAAACTCAGAGGTATGCCTATATGTTTGCCATTTACCGCAGTTAAATATCTTATCGATAAAGATCAAGTGAAGCTCCCCGCCCACAGGGCGGGGCTTCCTGGTAAGGAATATGTTTGTTTTATATTGCGCCCCTTACCCCGCCTACAAGGCGGGGCTTGCGGGTGCGCTTCCGGTCAATTAAGAATTGGGCGGTTCTATGGGCGATTTTGGTACGCTCTTTCCGCTTGCGATTGGCTATATTGCTTTCTGTGGTTTTATTCCGGCAGTATTTTTTGTAATGATGGGTCTGGCAAATATTGCGAACGGCCTATTGAAGGGGCTTTCTATGCCTTTTGTTCAGCTTTGGAATACTATTTCTCCTGTATCTTTCAAATCGTAGCCCGGTAAATTGCGTGAAAGCCTGTTTATCTTTGTCGAATCGATATATGAAACAAACCCCGTCATTACACTCGTAAGCCAGAGTTCCTTCGGAACAACAAGATCGAATCTCTCTTCCTTCAATGGAACAAAATCGAGATTCAGCGGATGTGTGACATATTCGATACCCAGACCCACGTCGGCTTCATTGAAAAATACCTTAAGTGCTACTTCAAGATGTGTGTCAACCTCATCGGAAAATCCCACGATTTCTCCCTGATCCAGACCGCGCTCTCTCAGGAGATATTCGAGAAGGACCCTCGTGCCGGACCCTTCATTCCTGTTTACAAACTTTGCCTTCTTCTCTATTACCCCTTCCAGTCCTTTGATTCCAAGGGGATTGCCCTTTCTGACGATGAGCCCCTGCCTTCGGTTCCATAAATTGATAACGACATATTTCTGCGGTGAAAGCATCCTTTTTAGAATGGGAAGGTTGTATTCCCCCGTTTCCATATCAAGAAGATGCGTACAGCACGCCTGCCCCTTCTTTCGCGCGAGCGCTTGGATTCCCTTGAGACTGCCAACGGATGAGTAAAAGGCCTGCGATTCGGGGAAATTTTCCTGAGAATAAAAGGAAAGAAGCCTAGCGAGGAGAATGTCGTCGCTTCCCACGATCATCAAGTCCTTTTCCCTCTGCACGTGTTCATCAATCCACCGCATGACGTGGTTTCTCGGAAATAACCACTTACCCGCTATCCTGACATGGGGGACTCCCCCTTCCCTCACCAACTGATAGACCTTCTTCTCGTTCAGTCTTAGAAGTTCGGCAAGTTCCTTCGTGGTAAGCAAATCATTCATGGTCAGGTTAAATAACATAGTGAAACATCGGAGTCAACATTGTAAAGCTTTGATTTTTTTCCTCTGCTTTATCGGTCATCCGTCAGGAATCAGCATATATTTGAAAATGGTTAGTGAGAATAAGTACGTAAATGAAAAATAGGAAATCAGAATTTGAAACGTTAAGCGGATATACTATAACCTTATATTACCATTACTAACCATTAATATTTATTTATGACACATATTGACATATTGTCTTAGATATGCAAAGGGAGTGTCAAAATTAACCCAGCAAAGGAGTAAAATGATGAAACGTCTTCTCACAATCCTATTTTCTGTCCTGCTTATTGCATGCGCATCGGTATGCTTTGCCGGTGATCTCATGATATTCAGTGGAGCCGGCCTCATTAAGCCGATGGAAGAAATGAGGGCCAATTTTGAAAAGAAGCAGAATATAACAGTTGACGTACACTATGGAAGCTCGGGTGAAATATTCGCTGGAGTCGCCGCCGGTCAGCCTTGTGATGTGTTAATTCCTGGAGATGAGAAATACACGGAAGATGCCCTCAAAAACGGGTGGGTTATTGAGGATACTATTACAAAGCTTGTACGCCATATCCCGGTCATTGCCGTCCCGAAGGGAAATCCAGCAAATGTAATGGGATTCAAAGATCTAATACGCCCTGGTGTCCGCGTTGCCATTGGCGACCCCAAGGCTCCCGCCATCGGCCGTGTGGCAAAGAAGATGCTGCAAAAAGCGGGCATCTGGGATCAGGCGACGCAAAATATTGCTGTCTATGCACCGACGGTTAACCAACTCCTTATTTATGTCGCCCTGAAACAGGTTGATGCGGCAATCATCTGGGGCGACCTGGTCACGTGGGCCGAAGGTAAGGGGAAACTGGAAGTGGTTCCAATTGAGAATCAGTATAATATCATCAAGACCATTCCCACAGCCGTCTGTACAAATTCTGTAAATAAAGAACTCGCCTATAAGTTCAATGAATACATCGCCTCCGATGAAGGACTGTGCATCTGGAAGAAATGGGGCTATGAACCTTGCAAAAAATAAATGTGTTTAGATTCAGCCTGACAGCGGTTACATTTTTTATCACGTTACTGCTCGTTCTTGCCATCGGGTCCCTTTTTGTCGTCCCAAGCCTGGAAGACATCCGGCAGAATATCTGGTCACCGGAAATGAGGTTTTCGCTCAAGTTGTCCCTGATAACGGGCCTTACATCGACGGTTCTCGTAATGATTTTCGCACTGCCCATCGGGTATGCACTCTCCCGTTTTAAATTCTGGGGCAAAGGATTTGTCAAAACTATTATCGACATGCCCATCGCTTTCCCCGAACTGGTGCTCGGTCTCTGCCTCCTCCTTCTGTTCGGAAATACTGCGGTAGGTAAATTGTTAAATTCGGCTGGACTCAATTTCGTCTTTACGAAAAAAGGTATTGTCGCAGCGCAGTTCTTTACTGCGCTGCCTTATGCAATCCGTATCATGAAGTCTACTTTTGACTACGTCAATCCGAGAATCGAGTTTGTGTCCCGATCCCTCGGCTATTCTATGTTCGAAACGTTCATAAACATTTCCCTGCCCTTAGCAAAAAATGGCACCCTTGCCTCTACCGTCATTTCGTTCGCTCGATGTATCGGTACGTTCGGTACGGTCCTTATCCTCGCCGGCGGTTCCTATATGAGAACGGAGGTACTTCCCATAACGCTGTACCTCAATATCTCCTATGGAAACATGGGCATGGCCCTGACCAGCGGTATAGTGCTCATGGTTGTTTCTTTCATTGCAATCTTCATATTCGAGAAAGCGGAGGTCAGCATATGAGTTTTTTCAGGGTCGATAACCTCCACATTAATCTCATCGAATTTCAACTCAGGGAAGTATCGTTTTGCCTCGATCAGGGCGATTACATGATGATCATCGGTCCCACCGGCGCCGGGAAGACTATTCTTCTCGAAAGCATCGTCGGCTTCTGGAAACCGGAAAAAGGAAGGATCTGGCTGGAAGGATCCGAAATCACGCAGGAACTTCCGGAATACCGGAATATTGGCATCGTCTACCAGAACTATGCCCTCATCCCCCACTTCACGGTGTTCGAGAATATTGCCTATGGCCTTAAGAAAAAAACGAAAAACGGCATCGGAGAAACAGTAAAGGACATTGCCGCATCGCTTAAAATCGAGCATCTCCTGCATCGCAAACCCGAAACCCTGTCGGGCGGTGAACAGCAACGAGTCGCCCTGGCACGTTCACTTGTCGTCGAACCAAAGTTACTGTTGATGGATGAACCCTTCTCTGCTCTTGATCCCCGGCTGCGGCGAGAAACACGACATCTTCTTCTCGACGTACTTGCGCGTCGGAAAACCACGGTAATTCACATTTCTCATGACCTCAACGACGCATGGGCACTCGCAAACAAACTTGCAATATTCAGGGATGGGCTTCTGCTTCAGTTCGGAACGATAGAAGATGTTTTCCGTCGTCCGCAGTCGCGCTTTATTGCCGATTTCGTCGGAGCATCTATACTTGACGGAACGGTTGTGGCAAATGGCAGTGGTCCATGCTTGATCGACGTCGGCGATTTTCATCTCACTTCGATTGATTGCACCGACCCCGGCAAAAAAGTTCAGGTAGCGCTTCGTCCCGAAGATATTATCGTGTCTAAAGAACGCCCATCAGGCATCTCTGCACAAAATATTATTGCAACAAGACTCGAACGTGTTGTCCCCGAAGGAAGAGCATCATTCCTTCACCTTGCCGTCAACGAAACCGAGCTTAGCGTTCTCGTCACGAACAACGCCGTGGCACAACTCGGCGTCTCACCCGGCGATAGCATTTACGCAATGATCAAGAGCGCGAACGTCCGTATTGTCCAGTAGCTCATTCGTTTGTTGCAGCAGCACATGGGGCATTCTGTACGAAATCATTGTTTCTACCCGAATTGCAATATTCCCATCTAAACGACAAGCAATCGGATTGTGAGTATAAATTTCATAAAAATAGAATACCCCGCCCACGGAGCGGGTGCATCTTAAAAAGGAAATTGCGTCCCCCTTAACCCCACTTCGCATTCATCCCCACCATTAATAGCGGGGCATTCTGCGGTAGTTTCATAAATTGAGGGCAACATTTTTTGGATGAATAATAACAATATATATCTATAAATTACTTATTGTATTTCATATTGACATCAAATAACAAATGTAATAAAACCCTTTCACGTTTTAAAGAATATTGAAATGGAAAGGGGGATGAATCCCGATGAAAAAAAACAATGTTATCAAGTCGATAGTTTTCTTTTTCCTCTGTACAGTAATTATTTTTCCGGCATTTCAGGCATCAGCCGAGCCTGCAGGCAAGCTGATCATGTTCCATGCCGGCAGTCTCTCGGTGCCCTTTGCGGCAATGGAAAAGGCCTTTGAGGCGAAGTATCCGAAGGTCGATCTTTTGCGTGAGGCCAGCGGCAGTCAGAATGCGGCACGTAAAGTCTCTGATTTGAAAAAGCCCTGCGATATTATGGCCTCGGCTGACTACAAAGTGATCGACAAACTGCTGATTCCTGAGTTTGCCGATTGGAACGTACGTTTTGCAACGAACCAGCTCGTCCTCTGCTACACCGACAAAAGTGCCTACGCAAAAGAGGTCAATGCGGGCAATTGGTACGAAATCCTTCAGAAAAAAGGTGTCGTTTGGGGACATTCTGATCCAAACCTGGACCCCTGCGGGTATCGATCTCTTATGGTTCTCCAACTAGCCGAAACGCATTATAAGATACCGGGACTCTATGATAAACTCATTGCGAATCGACCCGAGGAAAACATCAGGCCGAAGTCGGTGGAACTTGTATCGCTCCTTCAGACAGGAAACATGGATTATGCATGGGAGTATCTTTCTGTTGCCGTCCAACATGGATTGAAGTATATTGTTCTTCCCGATGAAATTAACCTCGGCAACTACAAATTCGATGATACCTATGCCGAATCTGTCGTCAAAGTCACGGGCAAAGAACCGGGAACGTTTATGGACATCAAGGGGCAGTCATGTACCTATGGTGTTACATTAATCAAAGATGCTCCCAATCGGGAAGCTGCCATTGCCTTTTTGGCGTACATGCTCGACCCGGACGGCGGCCTCAAGGTTCTGAAAGACATGGGGCAGCCGCCGTTTGTACCGTGTAGAGTGCCGACGGATGAAATGAAAAAAACACTCCCCTCAGAGATAAAAAATCTGGTGGAAGTCAGAAATTAACGGACGCTGCTTTATGGCAAAGAAGGAACTGTTTTTCTGGATCACCATCTCATGCGGAATTATCATCCTTGCTTTTATCCTTCTCCCCCTGATCGAGATGATGACGGCTCCTTCTTTTTCGATGCTCAAAGAAACAATACAGGACAAAGATGTTGTGCGGTCGATCTGGCTGAGTATTTATACAGCCGGATTGGCCGCGCTTATTGCATTTATCTTTGGAACACCCCTCGCCTATATACTGGCAAGAACTACCTTCAGGGGAAAACACCTCATAGAAAGTATCATCGATCTGCCCATTGTCATTCCCCACCCCGTTGTGGGTATTGCGATCCTCAGTGTAGCGGGAAAAAATCACTGGCTGGGCCAATTTTTCAGCGAAATCGGAATCAGGATAATGGGGAGTGTAACGGGAATCGTCGTCGTGCTTACCTTTGTAGGTCTTCCCTTTTACGTGAATGCGGTAAAGAACGGTTTCGAAAGCATTTCCCCCCGGCTCGAAAATGTATCGCGCAGTCTGGGCGCATCAATGTTCAGCACCTTTTCCAGAATTACCTTCCCCCTTGCATGGCGGAGTATGTTGATTGGCATCATTATGTGCAGTGCACGAGCCATAAGCGAATTCGGAGCGGTCGTGGTCGTCGCCTATCACCCGATGATCGCACCGGTACTGCTTTATGAACGTTTTGAGAGTTACGGGTTGAAGTATTCACAGCCGGTTGCGGTCTGGCTGGTTTCCGTCTGCCTTGCCCTGTTCCTGATTTTAAGAATCCTCACCTTAAGGAATACAAAAGACGAATGATTCATATTGAAAACGTCAATATTAATCTCGGCGAGTTTAAGCTTCGCGATATCAACCTCAGTATTGAGAAGAACGAGTTTTTCATACTGATGGGGCCCACGGGTGCGGGGAAAACGGTGCTCCTTGAAGCAATGGCCGGGCTCATCCGGGTTCACAGCGGGCGTATGACGATAGGCGGAAAGAACGTCACGAAAGTGCCGCCGGAGAAACGAGGGATAAGTATCGTCTATCAGGATTATGCACTCTTCCCCCATCTGACGGTACTTGAAAATATCACTTACGGACTCCATTTTCACAAGCTGCCGAAGAAGGAGTCAAAACAACGTCAGAACCGATTGGTGGAAGAGCTGAATATATCTCATCTGTTACAACGTCTTCCCACCAACCTGAGCGGTGGTGAAAATCAGCGTGTAGCCTTGGCACGGGCACTGATGGTCAACCCGAAAGTGCTGCTTCTCGATGAGCCCCTCTCCGCTCTGGATCCGGGATTCAGAGAGGATATCAGAATCGGTCTCAAAAGACTCCACAAGAGCACAGATGTCACCTTCCTTATGGTAACCCACGATTTTGCCGAAGCCCTTTCGCTTGCAGACAGGGCCGCAATCATGAATGAAGGGAAAATCGAACAGATGGGATACATGAAGGATATATTTCAGCGGCCCGACTCAACCTTTGTTGCCGATTTTGTCGGTATGAAAAATCTCTTTATGGCTCAATTCCGGGAAACCAAGGCAATTGTAAACGGTCTTACAATAGAGCTCGGCACAACACCCGAAAACAGCCACGGATATCTTGCGATACGGCCGGAAGATATCGTTCTCAGCAGAGAGAAATTGACCTCAAGCATGAGAAACGCTTTCAGTGGAAGGGTCACTGCCATAGTGGATCATGGACTCTATTATGAGGTTGATATTATTGTCGAAAAGGTCCTCTTCAAATCGCTTATTACGAAAAGCTCACTCTTCGAGATGGAAATCACAGAAGGTTCGGAGATATGCCTTTCTTTCAAATCAACGGCGATTCACAATTTTTAACAAACCGTACAACCCTTTTCTTTTCCTAAATATTGTCTGCCCTTTTTGTATAAGAGTATTGCAAGGAATAAGGGAGTTATGTTAGTAAGAGTTGCCGTTATTATGGGACCATTTGGTTCCTTTACCATTGATATCATTGCAGGTATGGCAGCATGAAAAAGAGGTAAGATAATCTGGTGCCTGAGGCACAATGGATTAGGAGGATTATAAATGAAAATTTTCGGACCCAACGAACTCTTAGAGGCAGTTATTAACAAAAATCTCTGTATCGGATGCGGAGCATGCATTCACCTTTGCCCCTATTTCAGATCGTACAAGGGAAAGACTGCCATGTTGTTTCCCTGTACCCTTGAAGAAGGGAGGTGTTTCGCTTACTGTCCGAAGATCGAGGTGGACCTTGATGAACTGTCACAGCAATATTTCGGCAGATCTTACGAAGGGGGGCCTCTGGGAAATTATCTTTCAATACATACAGCGCAGGCAGGGCCGAAAGTGAAAAAGGCATCGTTTCAGGCAGGAGGAACAGTGTCGGCCCTTATGAGTTTTGCCCTTGCCAAAGGTTATATAGACGCGGCGGTGCTCACCGACAAGGAAGGAATACTCCCCGTTCCGCGAGTTATTACCGATGCAGATGAAGTTCTCACGTGTTCTTCCTCGAAGTATTCGGCTTCACCGACACTCTCGGCGCTCAATCAGGCTATGACTGACGAGTATACAAAGATCGGCGTCGTGGCAACACCCTGCCAGGTTCTGTCGGTGGCACAGATGAGAATGAACCCTCTCGAAAAAGAGGATTTTGTCGATTCCGTCGCCCTCGTCGTGGGACTCTTCTGTACATGGGCCATTGATTTCAGGACCTTCGCACCCTTCATTTCCGAACGGGTCGATATTACTACAATCACCAAGGTCGATATTCCGCCTCCCCCCTCCGAGATAATGGAGGTGTATATGGGGGAGGAAAAAATCGAGATACCCCTGAATGAGATTCGTGAGCTGGTCCCCGAGACATGCAGTTACTGTATCGACATGACATCCGAATTCTCAGACATTTCAGTGGGCGTGCTTGAGGGCCGCCCTGACATGAACACCTTAATCATCAGGACCGATCGGGGTCAGAAAATCGTAAACGAAGCGGTACAGGAGGGGTATCTCGTCATCGAAGATATTCCGGAAGAAAACCTCGAACACCTCATGTGGGCCGCGGGAAACAAAAAGAAACGGGCCTTTGCCAAGGCAAAAGAGGAAGGTATGATCAACGCGGAAGAAGATAAGAAGTCCTATTTGAGACTGCAACCAAAGACGGTCAAGGAAATCACCGGATAAGAGAGGGAGAACAATATGTCCGCACTTTTAGACAAAAAAGAAGGTGCCGAGCACCTGCTTATGGGAAACGAGGCGATTGCACGCGGGGCATTGGAGGCAGGTGTAAAAGTGGCCGCCGGATATCCTGGCACCCCTTCTTCGGAAATAATCGAGAGTCTCGCCGGTGTCGCAAAGGATGCCAATATATATGTGGAATGGTCAGTCAATGAAAAGCTGGCCATGGAGGTAGCTGCGGCGGCATCCTTCGCGGAGCTCCGATCACTCTGCGTCATGAAGCAGAACGGTGTCAATGTGGCCTCCGACTTTCTGCTCCACCTGGCTGGTTCGGGGACACGAGGGGGAATGGTCCTCGTCCCCTGCGACGACCCGGGAGCACTTTCGAGCATAAATGAGGGAGAATCCCGCTTCTTTGCGAGGACTGTCGAGATTCCTCTTCTGGAACCCGGCGATTTTCAGGAAGCAAAGGACATGACCAAGTGGGCCTTCGAACTCTCAGAGGAATTGAAACAGCTGATCATGCTGAGGAGTGTCACCCGCCTTTCTCATGCGAGCGGTAACGTAAGGTTCGGCACACTCCCCACCGGAGAAGCGAAGGCCCGGTTCAGATGTGACGGATTTATCCTTGATCCCGACGAGGGTATTGTCATCAGCGCGCCCGTAGACTATAAGCACGGCCAGCAGCATGAAAAACTCAAAAGGGCAAAGGAAATCTTCGAGGATTCCCCCTTCAATACATACGAGGGTCCTGAAAAACCGGAACTTCTCATCATAACGAGCAGCGCATGCACTCTCTACAGCAGGGAAGCAATCAGTATTCTCGGCCTGAAAGAGAGAGTCGGTCTTCTCAAACTGGGAACGACATGGCCGCTTCCTCCCAAGCTCCTCACGCGGTATCTCTCACTCGCTGAAAAGATATTGATTGTCGAGGAGGTACTCCCCTTTCTCGAAGAGAATGTGAAAGTGATCGCTGCTGAAACAGCGTCGGAAATCGGTATCAAAAAATTTTACGGCAAAAATGACGGCACAATTCCCATGGTAGGAGAATTGAATCCCGATTACGTGATAAACGCAATCACAAAAATACTGGAGATTGAATATCTGCCGAGGCCCGAGGAATATGCAGCCAAGACACAGGGCCTGGCATTTTTCGGTGCACCCCAGAGAGAGCTTATCTTCTGTCCCGGATGTCCCCACAGGGCATCATTCTGGAGCATTCATAACGCCCTTGAACTGGATGGGCGAAAGGGATTCGTCTGCGGTGACATCGGCTGTTATACAATGGCACTTCTCCCCACCGGTTTTACCACCCTGAAAACCGTCCATGCCATGGGTTCAGGAAGCGGACTTGCCAGCGGATTTGGCAAACTCGGACAATTCGGGCTTGATCAGCCGGTCCTGGCCGTTTGCGGCGATTCCACCTTTTTCCACACGGCAATACCGGCACTCATCAACGCCAGACATCATAAATCGGATTTTACTCTTGTCGTTCTCGATAACAGCGGCACGGCCATGACGGGATTTCAGCCCCATCCAGGCCTGGAGGTCAACGCCATGGGGGACAACGTTCCCGATCTCGACATTGCGGAAATATGCCGGTCAATGGGGGCGCGGGTTGAGATACGAGATCCCTTTGAACTGGAAGAAACGAGGGCAACGCTGAACAATCTGATGGAGGATAACGAAGGTCTCAAGGTTCTCATATTGAGACAGATCTGTGGCCTTAGCCCGGAGAAAAAGGCAGGAAAGAAATATGAAATGGCCATCAACGAAGAAATCTGTCTCGGAGAAAACTGCGGATGCAACAGGGTATGCACACGCATATTCCGCTGTCCCGGTCTTGTCTGGGACAAGGAGAAACAGGTTACAAGGCTGGATGAAGTGATATGCACCGGATGCGGGGTCTGCGCAGATATATGCCCTGCGGGAGCCATTACCAGAAAGGAGGCAGTGTAGACCATGGCAGGCACACAATTACCAAACGATCCTTATAATATCATCATTACCGGTGTCGGCGGTCAGGGAAATGTCATGGCATCCCGGGTACTGGCAAACATGCTTGTCAAGAAAGGGTTCTATGTCACGATCGGAGAAACCTTTGGTGCGTCCCAGCGCGGAGGCTCGGTCATGAGCCATCTTCGGGTATCAAAGAAGGATACCTGGAGTCCGCAAATCCCCAAGGGCAAGGCGCATGTAATTGTTGCCCTCGAACCTACCGAGGCAATCAGGGTGCTGGCGGATTACGGAAATCCCGACGTGAAGGTCGTGAGCAACACCCGGCCGATTCATCCTGCCGGTGTGATTGCCGGGGATCTTAATTATCCAGCCATTGAGGAGACAAAAAAGACTGCCCGGGGAATTTCATCGCACGCCTGGTTTATCGATGCTACAGACGAAGCACTCAGGCTCGGAAATCCGATCCTGGGAAATATCATCATGCTCGGCGCCCTTTCAGGTCTTGACGACCTGCCGCTTGATAAGGAGGATTTCAGGGAGGTAATTGCGGAGAGCTTACCTCAGAACAAGGTCGACATAAACATGGAGGCCTTTGACCTGGGGAGAGGACTTTTGAAAGAATAAACAACAAAAAAAGGTGGGTTCAAACCCTCCGTTTTCAATAACCCTCTAATGCCGGCATTGACAAATTCCTTTTGATACTGTCTCATTCCGGCATTTTTACATATTGCATGGTCCCATCCTGAATCACGGCAACCTTTGCCTCCCCGGGGTAATCCTTTTCCAGCAGGGAGAGCACCTCATTCCAGGTCTTCACAACCGTGGCATCATTATAATGACAGACAAGATCAAGCATTGTCCGATCAGGCTTGGGATTGAAGACAATCAGTTTCTTCATGAGCAGGGAAACAAATCCCGGATCCCGCGGACTATAGTGACGGCCTCCATAGCCTGTCCCCCAGGCCCGCATGACATAATGAGGCACCTGCCCCTCGGGAGCATCGGCTATAAGAACGGCTGTCCCTTCTGCACCGGGCTTCAAAACGGTGAGGGAAAGCAAAAGTGCAATCGCTGATTCATTTGCCTTTCCATAGGAATTACATACCGCCACATCATAGCCGGTAGCATGGGGAATACCATAGTGCTCCTTCCCCTCCTCGGCCCCCGCCGCGTGCGTGGCCCTGAATGACCCTGCATAGAGACTGGTTATCTCTCCACGGCGGTTCAAGAGACAATCCACCTTGAAATCAAGACCGACTATATCACCGGCGGCATCACACTCGGCCCGCATAATATTATTATCAAATTTCCCCAGTCCTGTTCGGACTGGATCTCTGAACAGCTGGTTATGAAACTGGTTTACCGTCTCGATTCCCGCCACACCGGGAAGAATCAGCTTTGCGCCTCCTCCAAACCCCACATGGACGTGGGCCGTAATACAACCGATACCTATTTTCAGGTCGCAGTTCATAAATTCCCGGTTGAGCCAGAGTTCCACCCCTGTCGGCGTTCTTCCCGCCCACACCGTATTCTGAAAGGCATCATGGTTGTATACTGCGTAATTTTCGACGATTTCATCGCCCAGTTTCTTCCTGGCATTTATCATGTCATAGGGACCATGACTCCCCAGTGCCCAGATAAACCGTATCTGATCCCTTTTCATCCCCGCTTTGTGGAGAGATTCAAGTACATGAGGAGCGATATCTTTTACGGGCGTCGGCCGCGTCATATCGTCAAATACAATAACGGCCTGATTCTTACCCTTCGCGATCTCCTCAAGCGTCGGACCCTCAATCGGATTATTGATCCTTTCCTTTATCTTATTGGAGGAAAGCCCCTGCTTTTTAAAACCCGGAGAGGTAAGATTATCCACCTCCCACCTGTCGGGGAAACTCAATTCTTTTTCTTCGTTTTCATACCAGAGCCGCGATGGTACAGAAACTCTTTTCATCTTATACCCCCTTTTTCTTAAAAGGCCGGATTCGTCGAATAGAGGCAAACGATACCACCCTGATCATTAACCTCCGCCTTCGTCTGCCACCCTCTTGCAACCTCTTTCGTAAGATCGATTATCTCGGAAGCAACATCCTCCAGGTTTTTCCCTTCGAGGACGACGCCCGCATTGATATCCATATCGTCTTCCATTCGATGGTAGAGCCTGCTCGTGCTTGCCACTTTGATTACCGGGACTATGGGAAATCCGGCAGGGCTTCCCCTCCCGGTGGTAAAGAATATAAGCTGCGCTCCCGCCGCTCCGAGACCTGCCAGGGATTCCATATCATAGCCCGGTCCGTCCATGATAATGAGACCCTTTTTTGAGGGCATAGCTCCGTAATCGATTACTTCGTTAATTGGGCTGCATCCTCCCTTAATGATGCAGCCAAGCGACTTTTCGCGAATGGAACTCATGCCGCCATCCATATTTCCGGGGGCAATGACGAGAGATGCGAGAGGCCCGAGGATATCATCGACACGTTTTTCCGCCTCCGCAATGACACGATGAACCTCGGCCGCAACTTCAGGAGATGCGGCCCTTCTCTCAAGTATGTGCGATGTCCCTATCATCTCCGTCGTTTCCGTGAGGATTACCGTACCACCCTCGTCAACGATCCGGTCGGCCGCAAGGCCAACTCCGGGATTTGCGGTAACTCCGGAAAAGGCATCGGATCCGCCGCATTCGATACCCACACAGAGCCGATCAAATCCGAAGGGTTTTCTCACGATCGCCTTCGCATCATCGATCATTTCTCTGACTATTTCTACGCCCCGCGCTGCCGTTTTTTGTGAACCTCCTTCGTCCTGGATCGAGAGAAACTGCACCGGTTTTCCCGTCTCCGAGATAACAAGGGCAAGCCCTTCTGCATTTATCGTCTCACATCCGAGACCCACGACAAGAACGGCTGCGACATTGGGGTTCCTCCCCAAACCGGCAAGTGTTTTTGTATGCATCGCTATTTCGGCGGCTCTGCCGCACCCGTGGCCATGATAGAGCGGAATCGCGTCGGGAACCGCACGGACGATCATATCCACAACGCCGTTGGCGCATGCCACGGTGGGAATGACCGTTACATAATTCCGTATCCCCACCGATCCGTCAGGCCTTTCGTATCCTTCGAATGTCTCCATTTTTTTCATTTCCCAATCTTCGCCTCGATGTCCAGATTGTGGGTATGAATCCAGTCGCCTTTTATTACTTTTTCCTTTACCTCTCCGATTACCTCACCATACTTGTAGACGTATCCCCCGGCTTTAATATCCACCACTGCAACCTTATGGCTGTAGGGAATATCGGAACGGGCGGCAATAACCTCACCGTCAGGGAGGTGTATCGCTTCCCCCTCCTTCACATCCTCAAGCATGACGGCAACATTATCCTCTTCGTTGATGATAACGACATTCGGTTTCATCCGCCCTCCTTATGTTCTTAATAAGAGCAAATTTGAACTGAACAGCGAGCGCATTCCCCGTTGCTTGCAGCGGGGTTAGCGAGCGAATACAAAATAAAATTTTCCTTAACAGTCGGAGATTCCTCGCAACTTGTTGCGGGGAGCTTCAATCAAATTTGACATAATCAAAGATTACCC
>JAFGBH010000036.1 GCA_016933215.1 Deltaproteobacteria bacterium
GGGGGATTCGGGTTCCGTCCTATACGGCGAGCAAGAGCGGGGTGATGGGAATCACCCGGCTCCTGGCGAACGAATGGGCGCAATATGATATCAATATCAATGCGATCGCCCCGGGATACATGGCGACGGACAACACGGCTCCGATCCGGCAGGATCCGAAACGAAGCGAGGATATCCTCCAACGCATTCCGGCGGGGCGGTGGGGAATGCCGGAAGATCTGCAAGGGGCGGCCGTCTTCCTCGCCTCCGAGGCATCCCGGTATGTGAACGGCTATACACTGGCTGTGGATGGAGGATGGCTGGCCAGGTAAGGCACACAGGTTCACCTCTTACATTTTGGTAAAAAGAGGGACAAGAGCACCCTTTTTTGCAAAATCCCCAATTCCGGCATAGGTATTTTTAATCCTCACCCCTCTGTCCCTTATCCCCTGATCCTTATTTCATTTCCCTTGACAATCCCGCCAAAGGGGGTATTTTTACAATTAGCTCAAAGAGGTATCAAGCCTCTTTCAAAAGACTTATGACGTTTCATAGGGCCAACGAAGGAGGGCATGGAGATGTCATTTTTTCAAAGCCGGTCATATATCAAAAGTTTACTTGTTTTCAGTTTCTTCATAGTGCTCACAAGCTGTGCCGCTCCACAGAGAACAAAACTTGATCAGGGGTTATTGCTTGGAACCGATTCAAAAATCGAGGTTGGTACAATTACAACTGCCGACCAAAAGAAATATGACGTTGATGCGGAAAGCCTGCTTCGTAATGCGCTGGAAAAAGCACTGTTAGAAAAGGGAATACTACGATCAAAGGGTACGAACGAAAAGTATTTCACTCTTTCCGCAAACATTACTGATTACGAGATGGGGAATGCGTTCAAGAGGTGGCTGCTGCCTTTCTATGGTGCGACAATTCTCAAAGTTGAATGTGAGATTACCGATAGTAGCAAAGGAGTAAGTGTCACAAAATTCGAGCACAGACAGAGTATTGTTGTCGGGGGGTTATACACGGTTGGCGGGTGGAAAACAATTTTTGACACGGTTGCACGTGATATAGCAGCTGATTTGGAAAGAAGAACAACAGATAAAGCCGAAGGATTTTATGTCGAATTAGCCCCCTGGCCGGAGAATGAAGTCGATATCCCCAAAGCAGCAGTATCTCAAAAGATAAACCTCGTTCCACTGAAAGATCAGCGTCCTGATAAAACAAGAATCGGAGAAAGACTCGCTGCTTTTGAAGTTTCTATGGGTAACGTCTACCTGAACAGAGATGCGGCGTCATACTTGAGTGAAGCTCTTCAAAATGACCTTCTGGCCTCGGGAAACCAGTTAACGAGTTCCGGGTATAACGTCATTTTAGAAGGCGAAATCACAAAATTCTGGGTCAGCACAAACACCACCCCCCTTTATTGGGATGTTATCGGTGAAATTGAAGTGAAACTGAGTGTAACAGATTCAAGTGGAACCAAGGGCAAAATTGAAAAAACATATACAGCTCAAAGCACCTCCAGGACATATGCATGGCCCACGCAGAAGGTTGTTTCCCAGGTACTTTCTGCAAGTGTCAAAAACCTTATGTACGACATTCGCAACGATAGTATCTGGATAAAAAATTAGGATAATGGCGACAGCGCCTATGTTTTCTAATCCATATCCCCTAATCCATACTCACCATTCCATTGTCCTTTTCATGGCGGTATGGCCACCACAACTAACCATCTTCGTATTCCTGATAAATAACATTCCCACAGCTCTTACAGTGCGATGCATCCCTGTCATGGTAACGAAGGCCGCATTGCGAGCAGGTAATATCCTGCTTCGATGCGATATGGATCCACTCCTTAATAAGACGGCCCACCTGCCAGGGTATGAGAATAATCCCTGAGAGGATCATCACGACCGTTACCGTGCGGCCCCCTTCCGAAAGCGGAATAATATCACCGAAACCGACTGTTGTAAGGGTCACCACCGTGAAATAAAAGGCGTCGCCGAAATTCCTGACAGTGGGGTTGACCGAACTTTCAACGGCATAGAAGAGACCTGAAGAGATGAAAAATATCATAAAGATTGTCATCAGAAGCTGTAAACCCTTCAGGACATGGACCGTGATGCTCTTGAAAAAGAAGCCAGGGCCTCTGGCATAACGCAAAAACCTGAAGATCCTGAAGACACGGAAAGCGCGTATCAGACGGAGGAACCCCACATTGAGCGCGACACCGAAGATCGGACACACAAGAAGCGCCACCGTCGGCAGGATCGCTATGAGATCTATCACACTGTAAATATCGACCAGCTGTTTCAGCCTGTCCTGCGATCCATAGAGCCGCGCCGCGTACTCGATGATGAAGAACGCCACAATGATGACTTCCGTATTCCAAAGCAGGCTGCGTGTCGCCTCGGATACATCGTATGTCTCAACGACAAGAATGGCACATATTACAAAGTTGAGAATTATTATACATATATCGATCAGCTTGCCCAGCGGCGTCTTTGAGTCGACAAGATAAAACTGGATGGTTTCCCGGAAACTATTCATAGACAAGAATCCCGTCTTTTGTTTTCAATATGTTATAGCCTTATACATACATTTTCACTTTTTTCAAAAAAATTTCCGCCTTGACCTTTACTTTCCCGAGCCCCGTCCTCGGATAATAGGGGCAGCCTCTATTATTGAATCCTTATCCCTTAATCCTGATTTATCCAATACCGGCATAGGTTTTTTAAACTTAATCCATAATCCATATCCCCTAATCCATTCTCACCATTCCATTTTCCTTGACAATCCTGCCAAAAGGGGTATTTTGACAATCAGTTCAACAAGGTATCGAGACTCTTTTAAAAATTTATAATGTTTCATCCACAGCCGACAGAGGAGGGAGCAGTGGAGTGATTTAAGACAAAGCCCCGTTTCTCGAAAATAGAGAGCGGGGTATTTTGTTTTATGAGGAGCAAAAAAAGGCGCTGTCCCTGTTTATACTCTATATCTTGTTTAAGAAACTTGGAGCCCAAAATTAAGGCTCGGCCTTCTAATAACGAACAATGCAAAACACTTTTGCAGGAAAGGGTTGGTACAATGTTAAGCGAGGATCCATTGAGACAAGTTAATTTATTGATGCAGTGTCTAAATCAAGACAAAAAGCGAATTGGTATTTTGCTAGGTGCTGGATGTCCTTTTTCAATAAAAAATGATGCCGGAAAACCTCTAATACCAGATATTAAAGGTTTAACGGAAATCGTAAAAAGTAAAATTTGCGATGGTGAAAAAGATGTTAATTGGGACAATATTTGCAAACAACTCAAAGAAGATGGAATAGATGAATATAATATTGAGGACATTCTCAGCAGGGTAAGGGGGTTAAGGGATTATGCAGGGAATGGAGAGGTAAGAGGATTGTCAAAAGTTGTTCTTGACGAACTTGAAAATAAAATATGTCAGGAAATTAAAGCATGTGTAAGCCAGAAACTACCAAACAAGGCAACCCCATTTCATAACTTAGCAACGTGGATTGGTTTAATTGATAGATCAGAGCCTATAGAAATATTTACAACGAACTATGATTTATTAATCGAGCAAGCACATGAGGATTTAAGAGTACCTTTTTTTGATGGATTTATTGGCACATGTCATCCTTTTTTTGATCCCTACTCTATTGAGTTAGATAAATTGCCATCACGTTGGGCGCGACTATGGAAAATTCATGGCTCGATCAATTGGAGAAGCGATAAAGTTGATGGTTACCTAAAAGTTTATCGAACTGATCCGGAAAAAGGAGGTGATGTCGTTATCCATCCTTCGCATCTCAAATACGATCAAAGTAGAAAGATGCCGTATCTTGCGATGATGGAAAGATTAAGACGATTTCTCATTACGTCGCCCAGCATTTTAATTATTATTGGATATTCTTTTGGTGATCAGCATTTAAATGATGTGATCGTGCAAAGCATACAAGGATCACCCTCAACTGCTGTCTTTGCGTTGATGTATGGGAGTTTATCTAATTACGAGAATGCGATTTCTCTTGCAGAGGAGCGCAGCAATTTGAGCCTAATTGCTGAGGATGGCGCCATCATTGGAACGAAGCAATTTCATTGGAAGGAATTGCAGGAAATGCCAGAATCTGAACTCTCAAAAGAGATCATTGAATGGAAAAATGACCCTTTGGATGAAACGTGCTTCAAAGCATATGTAAAGCTGGGCGATTTCCAAAGTTTCGGAATGTTTCTACAAGAGATATCGGGTGCTTTGGATTAGGAGGATTAATAAAAATGGGAAATGTTCCAACACGATTGGGTACGGTGGAAGATGTAAAGGGCTCGACAATTAGTGTAGTTCTTGATGAAGACACTGCATCTGGCTTGGCCTTAGTTAAAGGGCATGGGTATAGAATAGGCCAACTTGGAAGTTTTGTACGAATACCAATCGGATATCTGGATTTGTTTGGGGTGGTCTCACAAGTTGGCGCAAGCGCAGTTCCCGAAAGTGTTATAGAACAGGAGGAATACGGGCGCCGCTGGATGACGATTCAATTAATAGGCGAAGGTAATCGCCGAGGGGAGTTCAAAAGAGGGCTTTCTCAATATCCAACAATCGGTGATATAGTTCATTTAGTAACGGAAGACGATCTAAAACTTATATATGGACGACCCGAATCCCCTCAATTTATAACTGTTGGAAGTTTAGCAAGTGCCGAATCCATACCTGCCCTTATAGATATTAACAACCTTGTAACTAGACACTCTGCTATTGTTGGCAGTACTGGAACAGGTAAATCAACAACCGTTGCTAGTTTACTAAATTCAATATCACAAAAAGATCGTTTTAGATCGGCGCGTATTATAGTTTTTGACATTCATGGTGAATATGCAAACACAATGAGGGATCGTGCCAACATTTTTCGAATTAATCCAGATAAAAAGTATGAAGAATTTGCGCTACACATTCCGTATTGGGCCCTCAATTTTGAAGAATTATTGTCCGTAACATTCGGTGATATTTCAAATGATACAGATCGTGGGGGAATAATTGAAAGGATTGTTGAGAAAAAACTAGAAGCTTTGAAAAAGAATCCGAAAAAAGGTGTAAATGAAAACGCATTAAACGTGGACACACCTGTTCCCTTTAGTATTCATCAATTGTGGTATGAATTACACTGTTTAATAATTTCAACACATCTTCAAACGGGTAATCAATCTTTGGCTACGATTGCATTTGAAAAAGGCGCGGATGATCAAATCACGGATAAGGGAGATGCCATGTCAGTCAGACCCCCTAAATGTATGCCCCAAGATCTCTCGACGAGTGCGTCTCCGAAAGTTTATTTAAGCCAAAGCCGACTTAATATAAGAAGGCCTTTGGAGGCACTTGCTTATAAACTAAGAGATTCAAGATATGATTTCTTATTTGATCCTGGTGATTGGTTGCCCGATATAGATGGAAAAAGTAAGAAGGATATTGATGAACTTTTAGAAAAATGGCTTGGAGGTGAGAAATCAATCACAATACTAGACTTATCTGGTATTCCTCGGGATATTCTGAATACATTGATTGGTGCACTTTTAAGAATAATTTATGATGCTTTATTCTGGGGGCGTAACATTTCTGAAGGCGGACGGGAGCGTCCATTACTTGTGGTGCTTGAAGAAGCACATGCTTACTTGGGAAAAGATGATGTGGGGCCAGCCGCAGAAGCTGTGCGTAGAATTGTTAAAGAGGGCAGGAAATATGGAATAGGTGCTATGATTATTTCTCAAAGACCAACTGAGGTAGATGCTACAATATTAAGCCAATGCGGGACTGTTTTTGCGATGAGGCTTACAAATACACATGACCGATCTCAAGTAACATCTATAGTTTCAGATAATTTAGAAGGGCTTTTTGCGATGTTACCAATTTTGAGAACGGGTGAGGCTATAATTGTAGGTGAGGCGGTTCAGATTCCTGTAAGAACGATGATAGAACCACCACCCAAATCTGAAAGACCTGACAGCCAAGATCCTCTTGTATATGATGATAAAGGTCCCGGAGGATGGAATCGTGAGCGGGAGCCGAGTGATTATTCAGAAGTTATAGAGCTCTGGCGCAGACAAAATCCTCGCTCGATCAGGATTAAAGACTTGGATGAAAAGGAGTAAAATCAATGGAATGGATATCTGTTACATCAAGTAATTTATCACGTGTTAGGTATGATGAAACTTCTCAAACTCTAGAGGTGGAGTTTCAAAACGGTAATGTTTATCAATACTTTGATGTTCCGCAACAGGTATTCGAGAGTTTGGTCGGAGCGGAATCTTGCGGAAAATATTTAAACACGAATATTAAAGGTTATTATCGTTATGCGCGAGCTTGATCTGGAAAAGGAAATGCGAGGGCAAGTCGTTGACTATTGGGAAAAATAGGGACAGCGCCCTTTCTTTAATTACCTTTACTCTAATGTCTTAATTCCCTATACTCAGGCCGAAAATGCCCCCACTGGTGAGCAAGGCGTTAGGCGTGGAATCGGCCTAGGGTCAAATCTTTATTCTTTAATAAAATTAACGTAGAAATGGGGGCATTCGTTGACTATTGACAAGTCTTTCTGAATAGAATCCCCCGTGAATAGGAAATGGAGTGCTTCAGTAAATAGTTAAGGCGCGACTCCATAGGCCAACTCTGGAAATTTTCCAATTTACAAATTATATTTTGATATTAATCTCGGAAAGTTTTAAATACTGAATTGCTTTTAGATGAGGGAGACCAAGATGCAAGAACAAGTCATTATATGCCCACATTGCAATAAAGAAATACCTCTCACAGAGGCCATATCCCATCAGATCAGGGGGCAATTACAAAAGGAATTTGAAGCTGAACGACAAAAGTCCGAGGAACAATTCGAGCAAAAAAGGCAGGCTTTATTAGAAAGAGAAAAGGAACTGGAAGAAAACAAAAAGTCGCTGGCAGAGCGCATTGATGAGCAGGTTAAAAAGGAAAGGATAAAAATAGAAGCAGAAGTAAAGGAAAAAATTACCGAAGAAAGCGAGCTAAAGACAAGAGATTTGCTTGAACAGCTCAAAGAAAAAGATGAAAAATTGAAAGCATCGCAAGAGATAGAACTTGAGCTAAGAAAACAACGCAGAGAACTTGAAGAAAGCAAGAAGGCTTTTGAATTAGAAATGGCTCGAAAGCTCGATGAAGAAAGGGAAAAAATCAGAGAGGTTGCTGCCCGCACCGTTACTGATGAACACAGGCTCAAGGATTTGGAAAAAGAAAAACAAATATCAGATTTAAGGAAACAAATTGAAGAACTCAGGAGAAAGGCTGAACAGGGCTCGCAACAGATGCAGGGCGAGGTATTAGAACTCGAACTGGAAGAAATTTTAAAAATAAATTTCTCCTCCGACATCATTGAACCTGTCCCGAAGGGTATTCGTGGCGCTGATGTAGTGCAGAAGGTTCACAGTCAGACTGGCCAATATTGTGGTAGTATTATTTGGGAATCCAAACGGACAAAGGCATGGAGTGATACGTGGATTCAGAAACTGAAAGATGACCAACGAGAGGTACGGGCCGATATTGCGGTTTTGCTCTCTATAGCATTGCCGAAAGATGTAAATAATTTTGCCTATACTGACGGTATCTGGGTGACCGATTATGCCTCGATTATAGGTCTGACCGTAGCATTACGGATGAATCTTATCCAGGTTGCTATGACAAAGCTCTCATCCGTAGGGAAACAGGAAAAAATGGAAGTTCTGTATAGTTATCTTTCGGGAACTGAATTCAGACAAAAGGTGGAAGCCATTGTAGAAGCTTTTGTAACGATGAAAAAGGATTTGGATCAAGAAAAAAGGGCTATGACAAAAATATGGTCTAAAAGGGAAAAACAAATAGAAAGGGTAATTACTAACACTGCAGGAATGTATGGTGACATGCAGGGCATAATTGGTGCGTCCCTGCCAGAAATTAAAAGTCTTGAAATGGAGACATCTCCATCTGAAATCGATATAGACTAAAGAAAAGGAATAAATATAATAAATAGGCACAGCGCCCTTTTTTAACTTAAATATGCTTGCCTTCACTGATTACCTCAAGAAAGCTGGCATCCTTTGTTCAATTTCAAATCTGATGAGTACAGGAAGGCGGAAAATAGGGACAGCGCACTTTTCCATTTATGTTTCGCCTGCAACTGATCAATGGGAGGCAGTTGTTAGAATTGAGTTTTACTGGTAGAATTAATGCATTTTCATTGAGATCGATGTTGTGTGGATTACTGAAAATAATTATTAGGGAACTCGTCATCCCATCATAACCTCTACTCTAATAGTATGGCATCCATCCCACAAGTAATCTGATGGGTTTTTTAGTGTGGAATTAGTATGTTTGTCTCTAATTTGTTGATTTCCAATCGAGAAAGCGCATCAGACGGACTCCTTTTTTGCCGATTTCAAAAGCAAAGTCGCTGCGAGACGGGTCGCCACCTGTCGCATCTGTTATAATAAAATGTTCTATTTCTACTTTTTTACCCTTGCTCTGAATAGCGTAAAGATAATCAATTTTTTTCCCACCAGCATCAGCAAGTATGGAGTCGGACCTTACGTAAAAATATTCTTTGCCGCCATTATCTGATGTCACTTCAAGTCGTACGTTTATGTTGGAAAAACCCACACCTTTTGCAAAGTTGCCGCCTGTAATGGTTCCTATAAAAGTGTCAGCTTGCGCATTTTGTTCCAGTCGTGCTTGTGTCGGTACGATCGGTACATTTTGCTGATTGTGATTGATGATTGTTCCTGGGATTAAAGTCTTTACATAATATTTCCCCTCGTAATCTTGAAGATTTAAGAGTTTGTTTCTTGCGTTGAGGAGTCCCGTATAAGGTTCCTGCCGGATAAATATAATATCCCCTGCTTTTGCCGACACATTTATTTCTGCCCAGTTTTCTGCCTTTGATAGTATCTTATGTTCGCCCGGTGTGAGATTAAAGTATATATACTGACCTCCCATATTGTACCCTATCTCTGATTTTGGTTCCTGATTGTCAATAAACACATCGAATCTGATTCCTTTGTACCAAGATTCTTGAAATACAACATAAACAATAGCCTTTCCATCTTCTGGAAGTTTGGGGAGCTGATACGTGGCAATCGCAGCCTTCATTTCCTCTGGTCGGGGCAGACTGGCACATCCAAAAATTACGAAAGGTATAAAGAAAATAATTCCTAATCTTACCGCCCAATTCTTTATCATTTGATTCACCCCGATGTTCTGTTGTAAGAAGCATAGAAATTAATATATGGATTCCGCTTTTTCCAAAGTTGAATGTCATAATAACACTATTTATTTTTTTTAAAGAGGAAAATCTACGTCTCATTTATTACGGCTTGAAGTCTTCAATAATTGTTTATGTTGACGATTTGAGGATAACAGGAAGTAGCAGCTAATCCAAATAACTCCTGAAAATCTTCGATACTAATCAGCGAAAAAACAAGGCCCAGTACTTATTTCTTTTAAAACAAATAAATCTGTCCCCTTTTCTGCTCAATTTTATTGACAAAATAAGAAATCCGCAAGATAATTTGCTCAGTTCAGAATATCCAAACCAAAAAAGTAGTATTCAAAAAAAAAGGGGTGGTGAAATGGATAAAGATTATTTTTTTGGTAGTGATAATCAGACGATCGGTCCGGTCAATCTGGAAACCGTCAAAGAGAAGATCTCGGAAGGCGTGATCACTTCACAGACACTAGTATGGTGTGAAGGCATGGATAATTGGAAGCCTGCTGGCCAGATCCAGGAATTATCGTCATTATTTAATAGTGGTGTCCAGCCACCTCCATTACCCCAAAGCCCGACGACACCTCCTCCGCTACCAGGCACAAATATTCCCGAAGGATTGAATTCTTTTGAAGAAAAGGCTTACCGCTTTGCGACAGCCATATACCGTCCCTGGAGAGGAAAAGATTCTCAACTCGGAGCCTATGTCCGGAAAAATCCCAAGAGCGCTGTTTATGTTTCGTTGGGGACGATCGCCGTCATGATCGTTATCCTTATCCTGTTCGCCTATACTTTCTCTCCCGACAAGGATCAAGGTCAGCAATACACCCAGGGCCAGCAGCAAATGCCGATGGGTCAGGTGCCCCCGGCGGGTTGGCAGGCGGGGCACCGGGCCATGATGGACGCGCAGCGGGAAATCGGAGAGATCGGTATCGATGTGTACACTTACCAGCGTGACCGGCAGGATGAAATGGATGACTTCCGCCGGAAAGCAACTTACGGGACAGACAATTAAGGAATGCTGAAGACGTGTAAATGGAAAATAGGGACAACAGCGCCCTTTTTCATTGTATCACGTTTTATTTTTGAGCTCTTGACATTGCTTTTTGATTATTGCCATTTCTTCAGGGTCAATCAATTCCTTGATGGTGCCTATAAGGTCAGGGTACTGTTTTTCCAATCCTTTGGCCATACCATCGAAAACAGGGTTTGCATCATAAAGTTTACCTGGCGCACGATTCGTTCCCCAGGGGATGCTCACAAGATAAGAAAATTCAAATTCTTTAACAGGTATGGTTTTCGTCCACATTAACTCGCGAGTAGTAATTTCTCGCAATTCGATAGTTATCTTTCCGGAAACCTCAGCTTTACCGGTTTGGTTAGTCGGCGATTGCCAAGCCCAATAATTTTCGAGCTCCTCTTTCTGCTCACTTAAAATGACAGAAAGTTCCAGCGTAGGGATCAATAATAAATCAATATTCTTTTTATCCTGAAATGGGATCACGTCGTAAGAATCATAGGGACCACGGACACCAAAACCTTTAGCCGTAAGGATCTCAAGCGAGTCCTGTTTTATGGCGTCCGGTAAATTAACAAACTGCTGCGAAGAGAACCACAGAAGGCTTCCTTTTGTTTTAAAAAGAATGCTTGATACCGTAAAAATTACTTCGCCGTTATAAGGAATATTTTCCTGAGCATCGGATGTATAAACAAAATTTGCCCTATATTTATCTTCAGTTCGGGATGCTTCCGGAAGTGTCGCACATCCATTTAAAACGAGACACAAAAACACAATAAATAGTTTTTTCAAAATACCCTCCTTTTCTATTCAAAGGTTCAGCTATCGGACATGTTTAAAGTTTTCTAAATCAAAAAATCGACCACATCTAACAGTAATTTCAATTTTTTACAACTGATGTTTTTTTAATGGTACACCAAACTCACAGGGATAAAATAGACAGCGCCATATTCCTTCTTGCCCATCTAACTTTCCCATGAAAATAGGGTTTTGTCCCTGATTAACAGGTTTATTAATATTCCTAATTGACGACCTGAAGTCGACAAATACCAATATAATTAAACTTTGCCTTGACAATAGTTTAAAAATATGGTTTTTTGACGACTATGGGTACTGAAAATAAGACAAAAATAAACCGCCTGATAAGCCAGTGGAAGCCCGGCACTCCCGGCGTTACTTCCTACCTGAATGCCTCCGGTTTCGGCCGCGATCTGCTGGTGAAATATAAAAACAGCGGGTGGCTGGAATCGTTCGGCAGGGGCGCCTACATACGGGCCGGGGACACGGTGGATTGGCTGGGCGCCCTTTACAGCCTGCAACGCCAGCTTACCCTTCCCGTCCACGCCGGTGGGAAAACTGCCCTCGAGTTGCAAGGATACGCCCATTACCTGCCGGCGAGGCAACGTAAGGTCTTTCTGTACGGGCCCCAAGGGCTGACAGTCCCGTCCTGGTTTACAGGAGACCGTTTCGGCGTGACATTGGTCCTGACCCGCACGAACATGGTGCCACCCGATTACGCACAAGGATTTTCCGAGTTCAAAGAGCGCGATTTTTCGGTCAGGATAGCGGCGCCGGAAAGGGCGGCCTTGGAGATGCTTCACCTCGTGCCTCGGAAAGTAGGATTCGACGAAGCCCGATTGATCATGGAAAATCTGGTCACGCTCCGTCCCGATGTTGTCCAGGAACTTTTAGCGGGATGCCGCTCCGTGAAGGTGAAACGGCTGTTCCTTTACATGGCGGAGCGGTGCGCTCACCCCTGGGTATCAAAACTGGATGTCTCAAAGGTCGATCTCGGGAAAGGAAAGCGGATGATCGTACCGAATGGCCGGTATAACGCGAAATATCGGATAACGGTCCCCGCCGATCAGGAGGGAATACCTGCGTGATGGATACCGTATTTCTCAGACAGGCCGAACTGCTCCTGCGGATCATCCCGCTGATCGACAGAGAAGCCTCCTTTGCCCTCAAGGGAGGGACGGCTATCAATTTTTTCGTCCGGGATCTTCCGCGCATCTCCGTTGATATCGATCTCGTGTACCTCCCCATTGGTGAAAGGGATGTCGCCCTGCATGAAACAAGCGATGCCCTTGCCCGGATATCCCGGGCCGTCGAGGGCACAATTCCCGGAACGAAAGTCATTCCGAAGAAGACCGGAGGAATCGATCTGTCCAGCGGATTGTTCGTACGGCGACAGGAGGCGATGGTCAAGATCGAGCCGAACCTGGTCATACGCGGTTCCGTATTTCCGCCTACAAGAAGGGTCCTCTCTCCGAGGGCCGTGGATCGCTTCAAGATTTCCGTGGAATGCCAGGTGCTCGCAGAAGATGAACTGTATGCGGGTAAAATCTGCGCCGCCCTGGATCGCCAGCACCCGCGGGACCTCTTCGATATCATGATGCTGCTCAAATATGGGAACTTCGGCGTCGCCATGCGGAAGGCGTTTGTCGTTTACCTGATCAGCCATGACCGGCCCATGGTAGAGATTCTCAATCCGCGGTTCGGAGATATCCGTCCTGCCTTTGAAACCGAATTTCAGGGCATGACCGCTGAAGAGGCAACCTGCGAGGATCTGGAAAAGACCAGGGAAGATCTCGTCGCCATGATAGCAAGAGGGCTGACCGTCGAAGAAAAACAATTCATCGTATCCGTCAAGGAAGGCACGCCTCGGTGGGATTTGATCGGGATCGAGGGGGTCGAGGACCTGCCCGCAGTCAAGTGGAAGCTCCTGAATATCGGTCGTATGAGTCCGTCGAAGCATAAACAGGCGATCCGCAAATTGAAGGATTACCTGGAAGTATAGGCGACTGTTTCTTGTCGAAGAAATCTGAGGATAATCCCCTATTCCTCTCTTGCCCATCTATCTTTCCCATGAAAATAGGGAGGTGCCCTCATTTTCACGAAAACGGAAGGGCAAACAAATAACGCGGGTAACCAATACCCAATAAAAAGCCCCCGCCTTACCAAAAAGACGGGGGCTTTGTCGTGTCCCTTGTCTCTGTTTACCTATGAAATCTCTTCAATACCGAGCGGATATTTTGATAATATCTCGCAACCGTCTTTGACGATCACAATGTCATTTTCATAGCGGAATCCGATATGCTCTTCCGGCGCGGCATATTGCATGGCACAGACGACCATTTCATTTTCCGAATAGACATGATTCTGATCAGTCCAGTACGGCAGGTCTGGATTAACGACTGCCCCTATCCGCCACTCGTCACCGAAAAGACCTATCCCGTGTTCACAGGCCGGCTGGATAAAATCTCCGCAGCCACGCGATTCGGCGAAATCCATCATGATGGCGGCAAGCGTTCCGGGCGTTGTGCCGGCACGATAATTATCCAATACGGTCTGAACAATCGCGACAAAATTGTCCGCGTGCCAGCGCTGTCGTTTTGTTGCCGGCGCGATCAGATAATTGTGCGAATGATCGCCCAGGGCCAGTTTGAACATCGAGTGAAAATCAAGCATCAGCGGGTCGCCTGCCTGTATCTCTTTGGTTGTAGGAGGCGTACAAGCGCCAAGCCCTGTGCGGTAGCCGCTGGATATTTCATTAAGCCCCGCAAAATTCCACTCCGACACACTGCCCGCTTTGCGCATCGCGAGCGCGGCGATACCGGCAATCACGGTTTCCGTCATTCCTTTGTAGCCGCCGTTTTCGAGCGCCGCCCGCGCCGCCTTGTGTCCTTCGTCGACAATCAGCGATGCTGTGCGGAACCGTTCAATGGTCCCTTTATCTTTGATGATCGAGAGACCATCAATAATGTCGTGCGCGTTCACCCATTCAAACCCGGGGAGCGCTTCTTTAAAATTGGTGTATTCCCAGTGGGAAAGATTTCCTTCGGCCGTCCACGTGGAAATCCCGTCCTCGTAGCCGATACGTCCTTTTTTGATGCCGAGGTCGTCTTTGATAAGATCGGTTATCGCGGAGACCTGCTCCATGCCGCCCATCGGGCCGTAGGCGAGAACATGATCCTCGTCCACCCATGTCTCGTCGGCCACACGCATTGAGTCAACCACAAAGGTAAAATAGAAGGGCTGTCCCTCCGGCGGAATGACCAGGTAACTTCGCCACGGGCAGAATGTATCCATCACGAAACTCATTGTCCGGATGCGCGAACCGAGATACACGTCAATGTCGCGCTTGTGCATTTCGGCCTGTATCGCCTGAACACGTCCCGGATTGTCTATATAATACTTGTCATTGGGGTCTAATATTCTGGTCATTGTGTATCTCCCTTCAGTACTGCGTTGGTATCTTAGCCAGGACTTTATTCAGACGGTCGGAGACGGCCGCGAGTCTGAGCGCCTTGGTCAGATTGCCTTTGAGTTTCAGTTTTCCGGTCATCAGGGCCCTTTGGGCGCCAAGTTCCGCGCGGGAAATTCTGGCAAAGGTTTCATAATTCCCGATGATTCTAAATACCGCCTCGGGAGGCTCTCCGGTCCCCGTTTCCACGCGGGTTACTTTTCCATCCTCGCATGCGAGAAAAAGAAAGTGTTCCACCCCGTCGGGACAGGTTTTGTAGATGTTGGACATCGATGTCGTGACATTATTCATCTTCTCCGGTGTGAGCTCGGCCTGGAGCCTTTTGAGCGCTTCATCGCGCCATGACTCGCTCAGGTACACATGTTTATCTTCCATAGTAGTTCCTCCTGCCTTGTGTTGTCTCCTGTTAAGGTCCCTCTCATAAAAAACAAAAGCCCTCTCTCATTCTGAGAAACAGGGCTGTATGACAATCAGACAATAATCCCTCCCTCCGGGGTTACATCTGTTCAGAAGCACATGCAATGCGTTCACGATCAAAAATGCGCTAAAAGCATAAACTTCATAAAGACAGTATGTCAAGGAATATCGTTTTTAAATAGGGAGAGCGCCCTTTTTTCAGAAAGCTCACTCATAGGTCATTCAGAGCCTTCTTGATCCTCTATACGTTCGGCAAAGGCCAGGTAACGCAGGGATTCATTTTCATATCCCTGGGCCGCATAGATCTGGCTTATTTTGCGGTAATACTGGGCTCTTTCCCCCGGCAGTTCCTGGGCCAGAGAAAGATATAATTCCAGTATTGCGCCGGACATGTTTCCGAGCTCGAAGGATGTATCGGCATACCGCGCCTTGATAAAGGGGTCGAGGCGGGTACGGCATTGCTGGCATTCTGTCATGATCTCGCCATAAAGATCGTTTGCCTTTGCCGTCTTGCCGAGGGCCTCATAGGTGATGGCCAGGGCCCGCACGATGTTTTCATCCCATCCGTCGGTATTGAGGCAGTTGTTATAAAAGGACTCCGCTTTTTCGTATTGCCCGGCACGGAAAAGCGTTTCGCCATCGAGGATTTTCATATGGAGGGTTTTGCGCAGTTCGGGCGGCGACGAACGTATCACTTTATGGGCTTCATCAAAGGCCTCCATCTCCCAGAGTGCCTCACAGAGCAAATGATATCCGCGAAGTAACGAGGGATTTGCTCTTACATATTCTTCCAGAACCTTGCGGGCTTCCTCCGTTTTTCCCAGATTCAGGCATGCCGTGCCGATCTCGAAGTATATATGGTCTCCCCCGGGCATATTTTCTTCCAGGGCATTGGTAAGAAGCGGAAGCGCCTGTTCATAGTCTCCCTGGTTCAGCGCCACGTACCCTTCCCTGAAGGTATCGCCATATTCGAGGTAGGCATGACGGATCTCATCGGGGAGCGTACTCACCAGGGCCGTAAAATATTCGTCGCCCTCGTGATGGTAGGCCGGTTGTTCCGCGGCGCCATCATCGCCGGTGACCACGGGGGCCTCTTTGGGCATTCCTTCTCTTTTCCGTCTTTTTGTTTCCTGCAAAAGGTCTTCGAGGGCGTCTTTGAGTGTGCGATTTTCTGTTAATTCGGAAGCGAGGAGAAACATATCCTCAGCATCGTCATAGAGCTCCTGGGCCAGCAAATCCTCGCCGCTTTCCATGTGGGCGCGGGCCAGAGACTCCCTGCTTCTGACGATTTTTACCTGAAGACGGTTGGCGTAGCCGGTATCGTCGGGACGTTTCTTCTCAAGTTTATTCAGGGCGCTTTCGTATTCCAGCTTGGCCGAGCCGAATTCCCCGATGTTGAAGAAGGCGTCTCCCTGTTTTTCATACTCTTCAGGGTCTTTGCCGGAAAAAAATTTTAACAGTCCCATGAATAAGGCTCCTATAAAAAGATTGGAACGGCATTATGGCATTTTTCCCTTCGCGAATAAAGGGAAAGGTAGCGAAGGCGGCAATCCGGGAAAGATTTTATCCCTGAGCCGAGAGGGTCGAAAAAATAGCGAATAAATAGGGACAGCTGTTCCTCTTTATTATATATATAACCTTCACAACACATTTTGACTGAAATTGTGATATCTTTTCCTGATTACAAAGACATGGGTGTACGGGCATGGGATACAGGGAACTATCATTCAAGCTGCCCCCTGACTATAAGGAGGGGGATCTGCGGGAGGCGATCACAAAGGAACTGGGGATAAAAGCGTTCTCCTGGCAGGTAGCGAATAAAAGTCTTGATGCCCGTAAAAAAAGAGACATTCACTGGCAGATACGGGTCTCGGTCCTGTCGGAGGAGCTCACGGGGGGTGAACCCGTCGTTCCGCCGGCGCTCGAGGTTCCCTCTCGCACAAGGGATGAACGGGCCGTCGTTATCGGGAGCGGACCCGCGGGATGCTTTGCAGCCCTTGTTCTTCAGAAGGCGGGTTTTCAGACGACGATGATCGAACGGGGGACCGAGGTAAAAAAACGGGCCCGGGGGATCACTTCCTTTGAGACGACCGGCATCTTCGATCCGGTGAGCAATTATGCCTTCGGCGAAGGGGGGGCGGGGACCTTTTCCGATGGAAAACTCACGTCGCGATCCAAACACATATCGAAAGAAAAACGCTTCATCATAGAGAGCTACATCCGGGCGGGGGCCCCCGAAGAGATACGATACATGGCGCACCCCCACCTGGGGAGTGACAACCTGAAGATGATCGTGGCGAATCTGAGAAAAGAATTCCTGGATCGTGGCGGAAAGCTCCTCTTTGAGACACTCCTGGAAGACCTGAAGATTGAAGGGGGAAGGGTTGTCGAAGCGGTAACGGCCGAAGGCGGGATCGAAGCCGATTACTGTATTATCGCTCCCGGTCATTCCGCCTACGAAACCTACCGAATGCTGATCAGGAGAGGTGTTGCATTCCGTACCAAGAATTTCGCCCTCGGATCCCGGGTGGAGCACCCTCAGGAGCTTATCAACCTCGCCCAATGGGGACGGGAAGATCTGCCGGGGGTCAAGGCCGCCGAATGCCGTCTGACCTCGCGGGGGAATGGAGACCTTCCGGTGTATACCTTCTGCATGTGTCCCGGCGGCGTGGTTGTCCCCGCCTCCGCCTACTCACATATCAACATCGTCAACGGGATGAGCCGGTACAGAAGGGACGGGACATTTGCCAATGCGGCCTGCGTGGCGGCGGTGAGCCCGGAGGCACTGACGGGTAGAGAGACAAGTGCTCCGAAGGCCCTCGACTGGCTGGAAGCCCTGGAGGAACGGTTCTTCCGGTACGCGGAAGGGTTCGCGGCGCCTTTCTGTACGATAGAGCATTTCATCAAGGGAAAGGGATCGTCCGCAATTTCCGCATCGAGTTATCCGCTGGGGTTGAAACCGGCGCCTCTGTGGGAACTGCTCCCCCCGCGCGTGAGCAAGGCCCTTCGCGAGGGACTTAAGGACTTCAGCCGTAAAATCAAGGGGTTTGAAACCGGCACGATCATGGGGCTTGAGAGTAAGACCTCGTCACCGATTCAGGTTCAGCGGGACGGAAAGGGCCTCTGCAATGGCTTTGAAAACCTCTATGTCGTGGGAGAGGGGAGCGGCTGGGCCGGGGGAATCATATCGAGCGGCGCGGACGGCATACAAGCCGCCATGCATATAGCGAAGTCGGCACGCTGAAGGGCGGATTAGTGAACGAAGCCATATACGGTTCTTTTTTCAAACGATAATCGGGGACGGTCGCTCATGGTTCAATATCTCCGAAGCGGAGTTATTGCGACGGCAATAAAATACGTCAAAGCCGTCATTCCCGCGAAAGCGGGAATCCAGCATTGGCCTAGATGCCGGATCAAGTCCGGCATGACATTTGATATGTTTATTTCCCGTAGTAATAATAAGTGATTGCCCCCCATCACCTTTATACGAAAAGGGTATTCTTATGAAAGAATCACTGCTCGAAGAGTATCGTTATTTTCTGAAAGATACTGTCCGCAAGACCATCGATTTTTCACAAACCGACCAGAGCAGGGGAATTGATCCTCCCCCTGTAGAAAAACCCTTTGCGAAAGACTCGACCCGAATTGATCTCATACCCCATGGAAAATGGGATGGCGTTGAAGGAATCGATCTTATCGCGGCGATAGGGAACCGCAAAAGCCGAAGGGCCTACAGCGATGAACCGCTGACAGCCGATGAGCTTTCCTTCCTGCTATGGGCAACGCAGGGCATGCGGATGCGGATAGATTACGGCCACGCCTATCGGACTGTTCCATCAGCCGGATGTCGGCATGCCTTTGAGACATATTTATGCGTTTTGAATGTCACGGGGATCGATGATGGATTATACCGGTATCTTCCGGTGGAGCATGAGCTTCTTTTGGAATTTACGGATGATCACATGGCGGAAAAGATTGTCGCGGCAACGTTCGGTCAGGCATTTATCGGAAAGGCAGCAGTAACCTTTATATGGACCGCCATTCCCTATCGGATGGAGTGGCGCTATGGTATCGCGGCGCATAAAGTTATCGCTATCGATGCCGGTCATGTCTGCCAGAATCTTTACCTCGCCTGTGAGGCAATAGGCGCGGGAACGTGTGCCATCGCCGCCTATGACCAGGATGCGATGGATCAGCTCGTGAGGGTCGACGGAACGGATGAATTTGTGATCTATCTCGCGCCGGTAGGAAAAACCGGAGAATAGGTGTTAAGAAAGGAAGTGTTGGGTGTGACGGATCTGCCCGGGTTTGGGCGGTAACAGTGCAATACAAAATTTTATCAACAACTTCAACGAGGTATCAAATAATGGAACCAGCAATTGATCCAACGGTACCACTTCTCCAGAATGCCGATCTGGAAGATAAGGTTGTCCTGCTCCGGGTTGACCATAATGTTGTAAAAAAAGGAAGGATTCAGGACCCTTTCAGAATAGATCAGACCATCGGAACCATCTTTAATATTGTCGCGCGCGGCGGCAGGCCGATTATCATGACCCACGTGGGCAGGCCGCGGGATAAGGATGCAGATACAATCCAGATAGATGCATCAACGTCGGTAGAACCGATCGTGAAGTATCTCGAGCGCAAACTTCACGTAACGATCCATATGCCTCATTTCACCGCAGGGGAAAAAGGGGGTATCCCCGGTATCGATACCTCAATAAATCTTGCCATTAAAGACCTGAAGGAGAAGAAGATCGATGCCATCTACCTCCCGAATACACGGTGGTTCAGGGGGGAGGAAGCAGAACCCGAATCCGTTGAAAGAGATGCCTTTACTCTCCAACTCGCCGGCCTCGCCGACATCTTTGTGAATGACGCCTTCGGTTCGTGGCAGCCACACGCATCTGTCTATGATATCACCCGGTATCTTCCTTCCTTTGCGGGATTTTTAATGCAACGGGAAATCCAGAATCTTGATCAGGTTCTGCAACCCCAGAGACCTTTCGTAGCGGTCGTTGCGGGTGCGAAGTACAATACGAAGATCGGACCGCTCAGTGAGATTTACCAGAAGGTGGATACGCTCATCCTCGGCGGTGTGATCTACAATACCTACCTGTGCGCCAAATATGGCGTTTCCATAGAGGGAGTACCGATAGAGGATATTGAAGCCGCGGCCGACCTTGTAACTATGGATGCGCGTCATAAAAAGATCCTCGAACTTCCCTATGTGTATGAATCGGAGACCATGGAAGGGAAGATCGAGGGACGCTTCAAGATCCGACCCATCAAAGAATTTAAGAGGGGAATGAAGCTAGGGTATATCCTCGACATCGCGAAGGAGTCGTTTGACGATCCCCGTGTCGCGGAGACGCTCAATTCCGCGCATACCATCTTTGTCAACGCCGTCATGGGATATACACCGCATTTTACCGAGGGTTCAGCCGTGTTGGATCAAAAAATCGATCTCAACGGGCCGGCACGAAAACTTTATGGTGGCGGGGATACCCTGCAGGAGTTCAAGAACCTTAACCCAGGCCTCTACCTCTCGGTTATGGACGATTCTCAATACTATTTCTTTACCGGAGGAGGAACCGTCCTGAAGGCAATTGAACAGGGAACCCCCTATGGCCTCGACCCGGTCAGGGCCCTGATCGAAAACGGCGGCAGACGGCCTTAGGAATAAATAAGGGCAGATGCCCCTGTTTTCCCTATTGAACTGAACAGCGAACGCATTCCCCGCAACTTGTCGGAGTTATACGGGATTGCGGAGAGCTTCAAATATAAGGTTTCTTCACAATGAGTATCTATGCTATACGAGAGCCGACTTTAGACTTTAAATAAGAAGGAAAAACAATGGAACAACTCAAAGGATCACAGCGAAAATACCTGCGTGCTCAGGCACATCATTTAAAACCACTCGTGATCATCGGCGTTAAAGGTGTCACCGAGCAGCTCCTCGACTCGGTTGATGTAGCCCTGAATGATCACGAGCTTATCAAGGTGAAATTCAGCGAATTCAAAGAATCCAAAAAAGAAATCTCGGAAGAAATCGCCGAAGCCACCAAAAGTGAACGAGTCGGCCTCATCGGCAACATCGCCATTTTCTATCGTCAACAACCCGATCCCGAAAAAAGGAAATTTTTTAAATAGGGACAGCTGTTCCTATTTAAAATGCAGGGTAATTTCTATGTTTCTTCCCACCACACAAAAGGAGATGAACGAACTTGGGTGGGACGGGCTCGATATCATCCTGATAACGGGCGACGGCTATATCGACTCGCCCTTCGTCGGCGTGGCCGTCATCGGGAAAATCCTCCTCGATGCCGGTTACCGGGTGGGCATTATTGCACAGCCCGACAGGACCTCGGGCGACGACATCAGTCGGTTGGGAGAACCCCGGTTGTTCTGGGGTGTGACCGGCGGCTGCATCGATTCCATGGTGGCCAACTATACCGCCACGGGCCGGAAGCGTAAACGTGATGACTATACGCCGGGAAATGTAAACAACCGCCGCCCCGATCGGGCAACCATTGTCTACAGCAATCTCATCAGGACCTGGTTCAAGGAAACCCGTCCCATTGTCCTCGGCGGGATCGAGGCCAGTCTGCGACGGATCGCCCATTATGATTTCTGGTCCGATACGATACGACGATCCATTCTTTTTGATGCAAAGGCGGATTACCTGCTCTATGGTATGGCAGACCGTTCCGTTGTCGAACTGGCGGCCTGCCTCAAAGCGGGCGGTGATCCCCGCGGAATTCGAGGGCTCTGTTATGCCTCCCCCACCATTCCCGAGGGTTGTCTGAAACTGCCGTCTTTCGATCACTCGGCACAGGATACCAATGCCTTCACGGAAATGTTCCATCTCTTTTATCGTAACAATGATCCCATGACCGCCCTGCCGCTGGCACAGAAACAGGACACCCGCTATCTCATTCAGACTCCTCCCGCACATACCCTCGAAAGCGGCGAACTCGATGCCGTTCACGATATTGACTATGAACGGGAGCTGCACCCCTATTACCGGAACCAGGGGGAGGTGAAGGCCCTGGAAACCATCAGATTCTCCATCGCAACCCATCGGGGATGTTATGGTGAATGTAATTTCTGTTCCATATCGGTCCATCAGGGACGGAGAGTGACGTCGCGCAGCCGGGCGTCAATCCTCAATGAAGCACGCGCGTTTACACTGCACCCCCGCTTTAAGGGAATCATCCAGGATGTAGGCGGACCGACGGCCAATATGTACGGCATCGACTGTGACAGGAGAGAGAAGCAGGGCTCTTGTCCGGATAAACGATGTCTCTTCCCGGAGATATGCCCCCGGCTCACGACAAATCACGGGCAACAGATATCGCTGCTGAAAGCGCTCCGGGCGGTGAATGGTGTTAAAAAAGTCTTTATTGCCTCGGGGATACGGCATGACCTGATCCTGGCCGACACAAAACACGGCAGGGAATACCTGAAGCAGATTATCCGTCATCACGTTTCGGGACAGATGAAACTTGCACCGGAACATTCGGAAACGCGTGTCCTGGAGAAAATGGGAAAATCGGGCCGGCAGGCACTGCTCTCCTTCAGAGAGTTCTTTTTCGACCTTACAAAAAAGGAAGAAAAGAATCTGTTTCTCACCTACTACCTCATCGCCGCCCATCCCGGGTGCACCGACGACGATATGAAACAGCTCCGGTCATTTGCCCTCAGGGACCTGAAACTCCTGCCCGAGCAGGTTCAGGTTTTCACGCCAACACCGTCCACTTATTCCACCCTCATGTACTGGACGGAACATGACCCCTTTACCGGAGAACCCTGTTTTGTGGAAAAAACGTACCGCGGCAGGGCACGCCAAAAGAATATACTGGCTGATCACAGGACAAGGAACCAGCGAACCGATCGATCGAGAGCAAAGAACCGGGGCATCAATCGGTGATATGCGGTTTTAGGGAAAACAGATTCAGGCCTTCGGAAACCACGACAGGAGATGTGGGGCAGGGTGTTTGAGTATGGACAGCATTATGGGATGAAAAACAGCGTCTGTCCCCAATTTATACCATGAGTACCGATATTTTCCTGATCGTTCTTATCGCGGCACTCCTCCACGCACTGTGGAATTTTGCGGCCAGGAGCGTCAGGGGGAACTTGAGTGTCCTGTGGCTGGCCATCGTCCTCGCGTCCCTTTGCAGTTTTCCCTTTGCCCTTGCGTGTGTCTCCTTCGACAGGTCATTGGTGATGGGTATACCCTATATTATCGCCACGGGGGTGATCCACGCCGCCTATTTCTTCCTTCTCGGCAAATCATATGAAACGGGCGAAATCTCGTCCGTCTATCCGATTGCCCGCGGCACCGGCGTAATGGGAACCGGACTTGTTGCCTGCCTTCTGCTTGCGGAACCGGTCAGTCTCTATGGCGCTTTCGGCATTGGTTCCGTCTGCACCGGTATCTTTCTGGTCGGTGTGAGTGATTTACATCACCGGGGGACGTTACGAAACGTACTCCTCGCCCTTTCTGTCGGGGGAAGCATCGCGTCCTATTCGATTGTCGATAAAATCGGCGTGAGTCTCGTGAATCCCGTCTTTTACATATTCTGCCTGTCCGTAATCACGGCCTCTATCATTGCGCCCGTTATTCTCATGAAACACCGGCAGGAATGCCGTCTTGCGTTGAAGGACATGAAACGCCAAATCTGTTTCATCGGCCTCGGCTCGATGGGAACCTATCTCCTTATTCTTTTTACCTTCCGATCGGGACTGGTGAGCTATATCGTGGCGACCCGCGAGGTTTCCGTGGTGATCGGCGCCGTGCTCGGGTTTGTCCTCCTGAAGGAGCATATTTCGCCGTTGAAGGGGCTCGGCATTGCCGCCATTACCATGGGCCTTGTTCTGATCAAAATTGCCACATAGAAAAGGCCGCCCCCTTCGCAATGGATGGGGAGATATAGCATGCCGATTTACCGGCGTTTTGTAACGATTGGTCGGGAGCCCGAAGAATCGGGCAACGGCACGTATAATAATCGTTAATGATTCTGAAAGATTGCTTCGTCATTCACTCCCGTGAATTCCTCGCAATGACGGCAACTGCTGTGGGGGCTGTATGACGGCCCGCCTGAATTCTTAGTAAATCCGGGATATTAGAAATTTATATTGTTTAAAATACCCTAAAGGGGTAGACAAAACGCCTTTATGTGTATATATTACGTTCCGAAAATGAGAAGCCATCCATGAAATTCAGTGAACTTAACCTCCCTCCGGACATTTTAAAATCCATCGTTGCCATGGGCTACGATGAGATGACGCCCGTTCAGGAGGCGACCTATCCGATTATTTCCGAGGGACATGACCTCTGCGCCCTTGCCGAGACCGGTTCGGGACAGACGGCGGCCTGCGTGATCCCCCTTATTCAGAAAATCGATGCCAGCCTCAACGCTATTCAGGGTCTCGTGATCGTTCCGACCCGTGAATTATGCATCCAGTATGTGAACGAGATCTATAAGATCGGGGCCGGGTTCGGTGTGGTTCCCTTCGGCGTTTACGGGGGATTCAGCAAGGGTATTCAGGTCGCCAAGCTCAACCATGAGGTGCATGTCCTCGTGGCGACACCGGGGCGGCTCATCGATCTCATGTATGATGGGGCACTCAGTCTGTCCCAGGTGAAGTGCGTGGTACTTGATGAGGCCGATGAACTTTTGCAGATAGGGTTTCTGGACGATATAGAATTTATAGTGTCCTGCATACTCCAGAAACATCAGACACTTCTCTTCGCGGCGACCATGGGCGACGACATAAAAAGGCTGGTTGACAAAAGCCTTCACAATCCACGGCATATTACGCTCATTCAGGATCAGCAGTCGCCCGAAAGCATCGAGCATCACTTCAAGTACGTGCACCCGAAAGACAAGCAGCCGGAACTGATGCGCTATCTCAAGGGGGAGGATACACAACAGGTCATTATCTTCTGCAACGCCCGCCACAAGGTGGATGCGCTTTTCAGAAACATGAAAAAAGAAATGAAGAATGTCGAGTACATTCATGCCGGGCTCAGTCAGGACAAACGCTCCTCCATATACAGGAACTACCGGAACAACAAGATAAACTGCCTCATTGCCACCGATGTGGCCGGCAGGGGGCTTGACTTTACCAATGTATCCCATGTGATTAACTGGGATTTTCCGGGAGACGGGGAGCAGTATACGCATCGCACGGGTCGTTCCGGACGGATGGGAAGAAAAGGAAAGGCCCTTACCTTTCTGACAAGGAGCGACCTCCCGCAGTTCAAGAGACTCATTCGAAAGCTGACAATAAAACCGATCTGGATCGGGAAAGACCCCCTTCAAGAGGGTGCACTACCGAAAGAAAAAACACAGAAGAGAAAAAGAAACTTTCGGTACTCACGAAACAGGAGGCAGAAAAGCCAGGGACCTGCTGTAGAGAGCAGAGACACAGCATAAACCTCACACACCCAATGCGGTGAAGACAATAGATTCAGTATGTAAGGAGCAGAACTATGGAGAGAAAACAGTGGGAGAATCCACCGGCGATGCAGATCGATCCGGAGAAGGTTTACAAGGCAGTGATCGAGACCGACAAGGGTGATATAGAGCTTGAACTCTATCCGGCGCATGCGCCGAAAACGGTCAACAACTTTGTCTTTCTGGCGGGGGAGGGATTTTACGACGGCGTGACCTTTCACCGGGTGATATCGAATTTTATGATCCAGGGCGGTGATCCCACGGGCATCGGAAGCGGTGGGCCGGGATATAAATTCGAGGATGAGACGAGGGGAAATCCGCTCGGCCACGAAACGGGCGTGATCTCCATGGCAAACTCGGGTCCGAACACGAACGGGAGCCAGTTTTTCATTACCCATTCTCCGCAGCCGCACCTCAACGGGAATCATACGGTCTTCGGAAAGGTGATCAAGGGGCAGGAAGTGGTCAATGCAATCCGACAGGGCGATACGATAGCCAGGGTTACCATCAGCTAAAGCAGTAATCACATGCAGAAGGAGGGACACGTGAAGGAACAACGACAGGAGATACTGGAGAGGGCATTTGAAACCGGCAAGAATTACGAGACGAAAAACGGTGGCTGTCCCCAGTGCACACTGGCGGCGATATTTGACGTGCTGGGAATAGAAAACGATGCCGTATTCAAGGCGGCAGCGGCCCTTGCCGATGGTGTTGGGCTGACCGGCGACGGTCACTGCGGGGCCCTCTCGGGTGGAACAATGGCAATCGGATACCTCTACGGCAGGGAAAAGAAAGATTTTACCGACATCATGAAGCTTGTCCCGTCCAATTTGATGGCCAAGGAACTGCGCGATCGCTTTGTTGAAAAGTATGGCACGGTGCGCTGTCACGATCTTCAGAACAAATTTTTCGGACGATTTTACAACCTCTACGACCCGGCGGAACTGGAAGCGGCTTTCAAAGGTGGAATGCTGGATACGTGCTCAACCGTGGTGGGGGAAGTGGCACGAATGACCGTCGATATCATTCTTACGGCGCAGGAAACCGCTGAGTAATCGTTGCTCGATGAACACTCTTCGCCTTCTATTTTGTCAGATACTTACCCGTTGCGACGTGAATCCATTTTCCTGATTCCGTCCGTTCGAAGATGACTGTTCGGGGCACGTGTTTTACACTTGCAAACGGGGTCTCCGGGTAACAAAAATCACAGTTGACAACCGCGCGATTGCCTTCCTGTTCGATGCCCTCTATTGTTACCTGAGAAGCTGATCCTATGGGAGTTTCCTCACGAAACAGGGCTTCGACAAAGTGCTCAACATCACTTGAAGAAAGATTTTCAGACGTTACAAAATTTTCTCCGGCATACGAGCAGGGGAGATAGGCCACCGAAAACACAAAAATTACAATAACAAATACTCTTATGCTTTTCATGATGCTTCCTCCTTGATGGATTCTCTTTTTTTCTCGATTCCTGCCAAAAACCCGAACAATGATGGCCACGAAATCAATCATCATAATCAGGAGGATTGTACTGGTGGTGGTGAAGCGGAGATGCAATGCGCTCAGTTTACAGAAATGATCGGTCCTAAAACCGACGATGCCTTTTCATCATAGCCGACGCTCGAAGAGACCGGTTGGAGACGGCACCTAAGCTCAACATATGTGATGCGAAATTAGATACCCATAAAATGGTAAAGTCAAGAAATAAAACGTGTTACGATCTCTCCATAGTCGAGAGTTTATAAAAATATGTTCGACCGGCGCGATATTTTTTCTTGAATTTGGAGTACGCTCTCTGTAATCTTTAAGACGTACTGCAGTTGCTTCTTACACCATTGCGACGGCTTATCCTCATGTAGAACAGAATCTACTCTCTGCAGGGAATCGGTCTTACAAACTGAAGAGGGCATTGAGGGGGGGCAGCTTGGGCAATGATGGGAACAGCGATACAATACCTGTTTGGGGTACTCGGCATCATTCTTGCCTGTGAGATAATCCGCGCGATGCTCGTCTCTTCTTTCGGGGGTAGCTATGAATAGGAGAGACTTTCTCAAGACAACATTTATTGCAGGGCTCGGTATATCAATACATGGCAGCTTCGATTCCTTTGTCAGAAGCCTCTATGCATCGGACGATGCCGATATCGCCGTCGCCCGGGGGCAATCTCCCGGAAGAATAACAAAAGCAGCCATCGATGCACTTGGCGGGATGGGAAAATTCATCACGAAAGGGGATCGTGTCGTTGTCAAACCGAACATCGGCTGGGACCGGAAACCCGAACAGGCGGCAAACACGAATCCCGAGGTTGTGGCTGCAATCGTATCCCTGTGCTACGAGGCGGGTGCCGGCACGGTAAAGGTTTTTGACAGACCCGTCAGCGATCCACGGAGATGCTATAAGCAGAGCGGCATCGCAGACGCCGCTTCCGCGGCCGGAGCGGAGGTGAGCTTCATCGACGAAAGGAAATTCAAAAAGGTCGCGATCGATGGTCTTGTCCTGAAAGACTGGCCGCTCTATACCGAAATTCTCGAAGCGGACAAGATTATTAACGTTCCCATCGCCAAGACGCACGGTCTGGCAATGCTTACCCTCGGCATGAAAAACTGGATGGGTGTGATGGGCGGATGGCGGAGCAGAATTCATCAGAGCCTGGATGAGAGCCTTGTCGATGTTTCACGGGTCATAAAACCCACTTTGATTGTGCTGGACGCCGTTCGCATCTTAACGGCGAACGGTCCACAGGGCGGGAGCCTCGATGATGTCAGAGAGCTGAACATGGTAATCGCCGGCACCGATCAGGTGGCAGTCGATGCCTACGGCGCGACGCTCTTCGGTCTCAGGGGCAGCGACCTGGGATATGTTCGCATCGGCCATCAATCGGGCCTCGGGACTATGGATCTCTCGAAGCTGGTCATCAGAAACGTTGTTCTATAACCCTGTCGTAATAGAGTTGAACGATGAAGACAAAAACGGTCCGCAATCTTCGACGACTCTCCCAGGCACTGTTCCTGCTCCTTTTTCTTTTCCTTTTTATCCAGACCGAATCGAAGGGAGCAGATGAACTGGGATACCCGGTTAAATTTTTCCTCGATTTTGACCCCCTTATTTCCATTTCCGCCCTGCTCTCAGCCCACGCAATAGAGACAGGATTTTACCTCTCCATAATAGTAATCGTCATGACCGCACTGCTGGGAAGAGTCTTCTGCGGATGGATCTGTCCTTTCGGAACCCTGCACAATATGGTCGGGTATTTTAACAAGAGGATAGCTCACGGGAGTCAAGAGACCTGGTATGCCTTCAAATATTATATGTTGTTTTTTATTCTCGCGTCTTCCCTTTTCACAGCCCAGCTTGCCGGCATTATGGACCCCATCAGTCTTCTGATACGATCACTGTCCCTCAGCATCTATCCGGCATTAAATTACCTGACCAGAGCTTCGTTTGACACCATCTACCGCCTTGATATTCCCGTCATCACTCACGGTTCCGAATTTCTCTATGGTATCCTGAAAAAGGGATTCCTCTCATTCACGCAACCCTTTTTTCTCCAGGGTGTCTTCATCGGTGCCCTCTTTCTCTTTATCCTCGGACTCAATCTGTACGAACGAAGATTCTGGTGTAAGTATCTCTGTCCCCTCGGCGCGCTTCTCGGAATCCTCTCCCGGTTCTCAGTCCTGAACAGATCGGTCAGCGAAGGGTGTACGTCCTGCGGTGTTTGTCAGGAGGTCTGCCCGGGCAATGCCATAACCGATAGCGACGGAAGCTGGAGAAGTACGGAATGCCTGTACTGCATGGACTGTGACGATCTGTGTCCTCAAAAGGCCATACGATTCGGGTTCATAAAGAAAAACAGGGGAGTGCCGCTGGATCTGACGAGGCGAAATATTCTTGTGTCCATCACTGCAGGGATTGCCGCCCTTCCATTGTTGCGTATCATCCCCCAGTCGGGGAAACGTTACCTCAATCCTGCACTGATCAGGCCTCCGGGGGCGCTGAAAGAGAAGGAATTTCTCAAACGCTGTGTACGCTGTGGCGAATGCATGAAGGTGTGCATCACAAACGGTCTTCAGCCCACACTTTTCGATGCAGGTCTCGAAGGGATATGGACTCCCAAGCTCGTCCCGACAATCGGATACTGCGAGTTTCGATGCACGCTCTGCGGCCAGGTCTGTCCTACCGGGGCAATCGAAAAACTGTCATTGTTGGAAAAAGAAACGGTGAAGATAGGCACGGCAGTAATCGATACGGGAAGATGTCTCCCTTACGCCTTCAATATACCGTGCATCGTATGCGAGGAGGTGTGTCCGACACCGAAGAAGTCGATATGGTTTGAGAAGATAACGGTCAAACATCGCGACGGAACCGAGGCGGTAGTGAAACGGCCGAGGGTTGATATCGAGCTCTGTGTCGGGTGCGGTATATGTGAGACCTATTGTCCCGTCAAGGGAAAACCGGCAATCTATGTCATCAGCGCCAATGAAACGAGATCAGAAGACAATCAGATTTTGCTTAAACCATAAATGTCCGGAGATTACCCACAACGTGTCGGGGCAAAAGCCGAGGACCGTTTTTTCTTGAATTAATTACGCCACACCTGTAGGGTCATAGGGAAATACTGCAGGTACAGTCATACACCATTGCGACGGCTTATCCTCATGTAGAACAGAATCTACTCTCTGCAGGGAATCAATCTTACAAACTGAAGAGGGCATTGAGGGGGGGCAGCCTGGGCAATGATGGGAACGGCGATAAAATACCTGTTTGTTGTACTCGGTATCATCCTCACCTATGAAATTGTCCGCGCGCTTCTCGTTTCCTCTCTAAAGGGGAAACTCAACAGGTCGGTGAAAGACTTCATCGAAAAGAACCGAATACGCCTCGACAAATACAAGTTCATGCACAAGGTCGTCGTCAAGCACGAGCTTATGAACGACCCCGATATCCATGAAGAGATTATCGCCCACGCGAAGGAAAAAAATCTCACCATTTATGAGGTAGAAGGAAGGGTTGAGGAATATATCGACGAGATCGTGCCCGCCTTCAATCTACTCTCCTATTACAAGATCGGCTACTGGGTGGCTAACTTTATTCTGAACCTCATTTACGAGGTCGTCATCGACCGCGAAAACGCCGAAAAACTGAAGCGTATACCCGAAAACAGCGTCATCGTCTTCGTGATGAATCACCGGAGCAATATCGATTACATACTCGTGGCCTTCATGCTCGCCCGCCAGATCTCGCTTTCCTATGCCGTGGGTGAATGGGCGAGGGTGTGGCCCCTGGAATACATCTTCAAGTCCTTCGGTGCCTACTTTATCAGGCGAAGATTCAGGGAAAAACTCTACCATCTGGTCCTGGAAAAATACGTGCAGCTTATCAGTATCCAGGGTGTGACGCAGGGGATATTCATAGAGGGAGGACTTTCCCGCGACGGAAACTTCCGCCAGACGAAGACGGGAATACTCAACTATATAATCGGGGTTCATAAAGATCCCCGGTTTGACAAGGAACTCGTGTTTGTCCCCGCGGCCATAAACTATGACTGGATACTGGAAGACGGCTCCCTCATTCAAGAGTGGAAAGTGGGAAAGGAAACAAGCGGCTTCGGCGACCATCTCGCCTCGCTTGCCAGGATCATAGGCAAGGGACCTTTTCTCCTTTTCATCAACCTTTTCAGGTATCTCTCCGGCCGGCTGAAACACCACGGCTATGCCAGTGTAAGCTTCGGCGACCCCCTGTTCTTCTCAGATTTCCTGAAGGGGGAAAAGGAAGATATCTTCACGCTCGATCGATATGACCGCCTTGCCCGCATCCAGGAACTGGCAGACAGGCTTCTCTCGAGAATCGGAGAGGCAATGCCCGTTACACCGGTCGGCCTCGTATCGCAGGCGATACTGTCTTTCGGTCGGGAGAGAGTTTCGCTGAACGAACTGATCGCAAAGGTCTCTTCGATGCGCGATGAACTCAAAAAAATGAATGCGCGAATCGTCTTGGGACGTGCCTTTGAAGGGAGTATGGAGAGCTATTCACGCCTCAAGAACGAAGAGGATGACAGGAGAAGAGAACTGGTCTTATTCGAGGAGGATTTTCTCGCCTCGCAGGAGGTGGGGGATACGGTGAGGGCGGCCGTTTCGCTCCTCAAGAGAAGGAAAATTATCTTCCTCAAAAGGGGCGAGGTTACAATCAACGCGAAACGGGCGGCCCTTCTGGAATTTTACGCAAACTCTCTGAGCCAGTTACTCACCTGAGAAAAGGGGAACACATGAAACGATACGCGCTTATAGCGGCCATTATACTCCTGCTTGCCTTCACGACCACTCTTGGTTTTTTCAAGTGCTCCACTATTATGTCGCCCGTGACGGCCCTGGAAAACAGCGATACAAAACAGGACGAATGGGTGATACTCCTTCACGGAATCATGCGAAGTCCCCGCTCCATGAACAGTGTCGAACACAACCTTAAAAATCGAGGATACCGGGTGATAAATTTCGGGTACCCCTCGACGGAGGAATCGATAGAAACCATCGCGGCACTTCTAAACGAGGAAATCACATCGATTCCCGATGAGGGCAAAACGGTCAACTTCGTTACCCACAGCATGGGCTCCATTGTCGTCAGGTACTACCTTGCCCATTATCAGGTCACAAAACTTGGAAGGGTGGTCATGATTGCACCGCCGAACAGGGGATCGATCATTGTTTCCTATCTTAAAAGCTGGCCCCCCTACCGCTGGTTTTTCGGGGAGGCAGGCCAGGAGCTTGCCCGGACGCCCGAATCGCTGCCGAACATACTGCCGGCGCCACCCTGCGAGTTCGGTATTATTGCGGGGGGGATAGGCAACAGTTTCGGCTTCAATCCGCTCATTCCGGGAGACGATGACGGCACCGTCGGCGTCGATGAGACGAGGCTTCCCGGTGAAACCGACTTCATCCAGATAAAGGGGCAGCATTCAACCCTCCTCATGCAGATGAGCGTTATCGATAACGTCGTCGCCTTTCTCGAAGAGGGAAGATTTATACATCCGGAGAATTAGGACCTGACTTTACCCCAATCTTTTTTTCTTACAGTATCTTTACGATCGCCTCCGCAATCCGATCCGGGGCCGGCAGCATGACCGTTTCCAGATTTTTTGCATAGGGAATCGGACATTCCGGCGCGGCAATGCGAACCGGTGCAGATTTTAGAACACCGAATCCCGCAGTCGCTGCCCGCGCAATTACCTCGGCTCCGATACCGCCGGTACAGGTGCCCTCTTCCACGGTGACGAGACGGCCGGTCTTTTTGATGGACTGCAATAATGTCTCGTTGTCCATGGGATACAAGGTACAGAGATCGATTACCTCGACACTGATCCCTTCTTTTTCAAGTATGGTGGCGGCTTCAAGGGAAACGCCCACGCCTAAAAGATGTGTTATCACAGTCACATCTTCACCGGTCCGTCTGATTACCGCTTTTCCCAGTGGCAGCGTGTATTCACCGGCCGGAATTTTTCCCGTCTCGGCATACATCAGCTTGTGCTCAAAAAAGATGACTGGGTTATTCAGACGGATTGCCGATTTTAATAATCCTTTGGTGGTATAGGCATCGGAGGGTGCTACCACCATGAGACCGGGAACGCCGAAGAGGAATTTCTCCATAGACTGCGAATGCTGTGCGGCCATGCCAATGCCGCTTCCGAGAGGCGTTCGGATTGTCAAAGGTATGGAGACCTGTCCGCCCGTCATATACCGGAGCTTGGCGGCCTGATTGATAATCGGGTCCATGCAGCAGGTGAGAAAATCACCGAAGAGGATTTCCGCGATTGGCCTCATGCCCGTCATGGCGGCCCCCACGGCCCCGCCGACAATGCCGTATTCGCTGATAGGTGTATCGATGATCCGTTCCTTTCCGAAGCGTTCAATGAGCCCTTCGGTCACATTGAAATAACCGCCCAGGGTTACATCCTCCCCCCAGAGAAAGACGCTGTCATCGCGTTCCATCTCTTCAGCAATCGCTTCGTTGATTGCCTGAGACATGGAAACTTCCCGTTCCCCATCACCGGAAAGTGTGATCGTCCCCGTGAAAAATGACTTGTCCTCGGGGGTATACACGTCTTCCATGAGTGCCGAAATCTTCGGCTCTTCCGCCTGGAGTGCGAAGGCGACGGCCTCATCGACTTCATCGGCCGCTTCCTTCTTAATCGTTTCAATTTCAGCCTCAGTTGCGGTACCATTCTCGATAATTTCTTCTATCAGGCGGGGAATGGGGTCCTCTTTCCGGTAGGCTTCCTTTTCCGATTCATCCCGGTACAGCTCGGGATCTCCTTCCATATGACCGTGCCAGCGATAGGTCATAAGCTCGACCAGTCGTGGTCTGCCGTCACTTCTCATTGATCGGAGCACCTCTCCGACCTTTTCGTACACGTCCCTGACGTCGTTTCCGTTTGCCTGTGTCGCTTCAATCCCGTAGGACTGAGCCCGCTTATAGAGATCGGTTACTCCCGAGTGTCTCTCCAGAGAAGTGAATTCGCCGTAGAGATTGTTTTCCACCACCACAAGTACGGGTAGATTAAAAACCGATATCATATTCATCGCCTCGTGAAACATGCCCTGGTTTACGCTGCCGTCTCCGGCGATGACCACGGAGACATCATCCCGCTTCTCGTGCTTCACGGTCATGCCGGCGCCCATGGCCAGAAGATACCCTGCACCGACGATACCGTTTGCGCCAAGCACTCCCCGTGCTCCGTCGGTCACGTGCATGGAACCGCCCTTCCCCGCGCAGAGCCCGTTTGCTTTGCCGTACAATTCAGCCATCATCCGTTTCAGATCGGCATTCTTTGCAATAATATGCCCGTGTCCCCGGTGTGTGGTATTCAGATAGTCCGACTCCCTAAGATTCATGCACACACCGGCCGCGACGGCCTCCTGGCCGATGGAGAGATGAATTGCCTCGGTGGGAAGCTTCCCCTCTTTAAATGCGCCGGCAAGATGTTCTTCAAAGGCACGGATGACACACATGGTTTTCAGAAGGTCCTTATCGCTGACCACCCTTGCTTCTTTCTTCAAGACGGGCTGACCGGCTTGCGCCTCCCCGTCAAACATAATGGGAAATGGGGGGAGTAGATCCTGCTGCAGCTCCTTTTTTCTGAAGAGATCGGAAAGATTAAACCGGGACACTTTCCGTTTAGCCTTTGCCTTTTCCCCCTTTACCAAGAGATCGTCTCTGCCGAATTCCTTTAATACCAGAGGGTATATGGCAAAGGCTGGCTTCAGTGCCGGAATCAGCTTCAGGGCTTTCTGCACCGAACCTTTCGGGATAATCTTCCGGCCGGCGATGGCCATGGGAACATTGAGGGTCTCCATCCAGAACTTATGACTGGTCTCCGAAGAGAGGATCATTTCCACATCAGCCTTTACATCCTCTTCGGGATTCCAGTAATACCGGGGTGCGTCACCGGAATTGTCGATGTATAGGGCAGACGGGTAATCGGTATAGCGGAACTTGGCAATAATTTTTACCCCCCCGATGGACTCGACGATTGCCGGCGTGTCCAAAATTTTGTCCCATAACGTGGACAGAATTGCTTCAAATTCTTCCTGGCTTTTATAGGGTGCCATATCTTCACCTCCCACTGCGATAAATAGCCATTCATTTAATCGATTACATTAGGATAGCCGCTACGGTACGCCGATCGATATCTCCTGTGATTTGTGAGTGACCGGGGGCGCACCCGCAAGCCCCGCCTTGTAGGCGGGGTCAAGAGGCGCAATATAATAAATTATTCCTTACCGGGAAGCCCCGCCCTGTGGGTGGGAGCTTCACATTGAAAGACCGCATCTCCAGAGCTACCCCATGAGCACTGTAATGCTAAAAAGAATTGTTACGCAGAATATGACCTGTACAATACCAGCACTGTTTTGAAATGGTCAAGGGAAATAGCATGAGGGGTGCCGGGCGACTGCAATTATGGGGAGAAAAATGTTACGGCAGCGAAAATCGACACGTTTCCCTGCCCATCCTGTTCCGATTTTTTAGCTGTCAGCCCGTCTGATCGGATGATGTGACGAGCGAAAGCCGCCGCCAAATTCGGTAACGGCATCGTAGGGAATCTCAATCACGGTCTCGCCCCTATCTCTGAGTTCATCGCCGAGCCAAGAGAAGCGCTCGTCGATGATCACCGTTTGTTCATCCAGGACGAGGACATTGCATGCAAGCTTTCGAGCTTCTTCGAGGGGTATGGGGATAAAATCCCAGTCTGCGAGCGACGGGGGAAGTTCCCCGACAATCGCCTCCCGGCAGATGAGCCCCAAGCCGGGCCGAATCAGCGAAAGCACACAGTCCAGATGCTGGAAATCCTTAACTTTAACCTCCTCTACATTGTAGTCGGAACCGAGATAATTTTGCAGCCATTCGATGCCCGCTTCGCTCGAAGCATTTCCCGAGTTTCCCACATAGATTTCGCTCCCGTTCAGGAGAATGTCGCCCCCTTCGAGGTAGATACCATCGTCTGCAAAGGCGGGTGAAACGGAGGGAACGGCAGTATACTTTGCGTTGCTCCTCTTCAGGATAGGAAGGATGATACTCCGGGCGGTAAAGATTTCCTTCACCCGCATGGGAAGTTTCAGTGAGGCCTCGATAATATGATTGCCGATGACGATAGTGGGATCGCGGGCGAAAAGAAAGGAGCTCCCCTTTTGCAGATCCGACATGAAGGCCATTTCTCCCGGTGATAGTTTTGACGGTTCGGGACGATGCACCCTAATGCCACGGTCTTCAAGGATCGTTGCCAGGGCATCGATCTGGTTTTTTACTTTCCTGTAATCCGCGGGGTCGGCCTCTTCGAGGGGAACCCCGCCGTAGTTCATAATCCATTCTCTGTTTTCCGGACTGTAACAGAAACCGGAATCGATGGTCCTGAAATATCCCGGAATCGTCAGATATTCCGCCGTACCCAGGACAACCTCTTCGAGTTTTCCCCACTCGTAATTGACAGAGACCCTTTTATTTCCTGTCTCGTCCTTATCGGTGGCAGTGTTCATAACCACTCCCACGACCACGATAAAGAGCATTAGAAAAATTATCCGTATATAGAGTCTCTTCATTTCATGATTCCTTTATGATAGTGAGAATCAGGCGTAAAGGATGTGCCTGCTAATCACTCCCACGCTCCGGTTTCAGCCATCTGCCCCCGCGATATCTGTCCTGTATTACTTTCAGTTTGTCTTTTATTTTCGAGTATTCGAGTTTCTTCATCACCAGCCACTCACCATGTTCTCTCCGTCCTTCGTCGGTGAACTGGCTGCCGAATTCTACGAATCGTAGCGACCTTTCTTCCAGTTTTGCCTTCGATCTGCAGATGGCGCACTCACAAAAGCCGTCGCGCATCCTGAAAAGGTACGAAAAGCATTGGGGGCATCGGTTGGGGGGGACTTCATGTTCGAATGTGTCGGATTCGAGGGATTCGGCGAGTGCGGCTATTTTCTCGACATAATCCTCGGCGAGCACCACCTCTCCCGGATGGGTCCCGTAGAAATATTCCAGGCTCATCACATTGAGTCCCAGGGCATGTACCTGTGCCACGAGCGCCGTATCGGCATAACCCCGGTAGTCCTCCCTTCCCAGGGTCAGGGCAACGGCGGTCTTCTTTTTTGCCAGTTCGCCAAGCAATCCATATGTCTGGAGGGCTCTGTCGGCGAGCATCTTGACGATTGCAACGGGGCCGAGGATATAATCGGGTGCCGTGAAAATAATGGCGTCAGTCTCTAAAAACCTGTCGAGTATCCACTCCACGTCATCCTTGATCATGCATTTTTTTCCGGGCAGCAGACAGACATAACACCCCTTGCACGGATCGATCCTCAGTCGGGGAAGATTGATAAGGGAAAGTTCCCAGCCATCCCCGAGCCGCTCCGCCACCGATTTGACGACTATCTCGCCATTCCCCGATTTTCTGTATGATGCTACTATTCCAAGCAGCTTCTTTTTGTTCATAAAATCCCCCCGATACTCTTTAATAAAAACATCATTGTCAGAATTACCGGGGAACCTTACTAAATTTCAGGGAGAATTACGATACATTTGTGACGAAAAATAGTTCGGTCGAAGGGGACGTTGACCGAAGGCAATAAGAGGAAGAAAAAGAACGGCTTCCCCGTTTATTTTTAATCAATTACATCGCAACAGATAAAAAAATATGGTATCCAGACTGTTAAATTTAAGAAGGAGGGGATCTTATGTCGGAGCAGAAATTGGGAAACCCGGCCGTGGTCGGGTTGGCGGGATTCGGTCTCACGACGCTTGTCTTGCAGTTTCACAATGTGGGGTGGTGCGGTGCCGGTCCGGTGGTGGCACTGGGACTCATTTTCGGAGGTCTCGCGCAGATGATAGCCGGTCTTCAGGAGATGAAAACGGGGAACAACTTTGGATACAGTGCCTTTACGACCTACGGTGCCTTCTGGATATGTGTTGCGGTGATTCTCCTTCTGAATCATTTCGGCATTTACAAGTCCAGTGCAACCGATTTGGGCTGGTTTCTGGTTGCCTTCACCATTTATACGGGAATTATGTGGATAGGCGCGATGCGTATTAACGGAGCGCTGGCGATAACCTTTACGCTCCTCTTTATAGGGTTTATCCTCCTGGATATCGCCCATTTCGGCTATCCGGAAATGACCAAAGTCGCCGGTTACGAACTCATGGCCTGCGCCCTCATGGCGTGGTATACCATGGCGCATATTATTCTCGGCGATGTCTTCGGAAGGGACGTCCTTCCAGCGGGCAAACCCTGGCTTACTTGATCAGACAGGAACACCTCTGAACTGAAATCGATGTTTTGTTATTGCGCGGTAGTGCGTTTTGTTGCCGCCTCGTCATGCCACAGAGGGGATCACCGAATAGAAGATCGAGAAGAAGTGGAATATGCTTCCGGCAAGAACAAATCCGTGCCAGATTGCGTGATTATAGGGGAGCCTGTTCCAGGCATAGAAAATGGTGCCCAGGGTATAGGCCAGACCGCCTACGATCAGAAAAACGAGTCCGATTGTCGGTATGGCCGCGACGAGTGGTTTTATCACCGTGATAACCGACCACCCCATCGCAATATAGAGGAGAACCACAAGAATTTTATGCTTCTCTATCAGGTGAAGCTGAAGGGTGATTCCGAGGGCTGCCAGTCCCCAGATTATCCCGAAGAAGGACCATCCCAGTGCGCCGCCCATGCTGATCAGGAGAAATGGTGTGTATGAGCCCGCGATCAGAAGAAAGATTGCCGAATGATCGAAGATTCTGAGAATCTTCTTTGCCGTCCTGTGCTGAATACTGTGATACAGTGTGGAGGCGGAATAGAGGATTATGAGCGTAGCGCCGTAAATGCTGCAGCTTACGATATGACGGGCAGTGCCGAAGGCGCTCGCATAGGAGGTCAGGACCGCCAGTGCCGCAATGGCAAGGACGATCCCGATGCCGTGGATAACACTGTGTGCGATCTCTTCGCTCAGTCTATAGGTGGGAAGCCCCAGATTTTTTATCATAATTCAGACTCTACTCTTTCTTTCGGAACAATCAGTCCTGTTGAAATCACCGTAGTAAGAGGGAAAAGGGGCATATCGAGACACTACAATAACAGGAAGGCTCATTATTAATGACAGTAGCTTATATACGCGGTGTGTGTCACAAAGTCAAATAGAAATGAACTGCTCCGCAGCAAGCTGCGGGGAAGTAGACCCGAAGAGACATTAAAATGAGAGAGACGCAGTCGTTGTATCAGTCATAGATCTCGGGATTAAGGCAGTCGGGTGGACGCTCACCCTTAAGCATTGCCAGGAGATTCTCTGCGGCCTTCAGGGCCATGTTTGTGCGTGACGATACGGTTGCCGATGCGGTGTGCGGAGTAATGACGACGTTATCGAGATCGGCAAGGCCCGCGGCAATCTCCGGCTCAAATTCATAGACGTCGAGACCAGCCCCTGCGATCACTCGGTTTTTGAGTGCCTCCACAAGCTCTGCTTCATTCACCACGGGACCGCGGGACGTATTGATGAGGTAGGCCGTGCGTTTCATCTTTGTAAAAATGTCGGCATTAAAAAGATGCCGTGTCTCGGCCATGAGCGGGACATGAATACTGATGAAATCGGATTCCCCGAGGAGCTCGGAAAGAGGCACTCGTCTGGCGCCTAATTCCTCTTCAATCGTGGCGTTGGTAAATTCGTCGGAATAGATGACCTTCATTGCAAAGCCCTTCGATTTTAATGCCATGGCAGTCCCGATCCGACCCGCCCCGACAATGCCGAGGGTCTTTCCGGCCACGTCACCGCCGATAAACTGGAGCGGTCCCCACCCCTTCCAGTTGCCCGAACGTATAAGGCGATCCGATTCGACGACCCGTCGCGACACGGAAAAGAGGAGTGCCCATGCCATCTCGGCGGTCGCATCGGTGAGGACCCCCGGTGTGTTTGAGACGGGAATCTTCCGTCTCGTGGCCTCCCCGACATCAATATTGTCAAATCCCACGGCGTAGTTGGCAAAGCCCCTGATTCCCCGGGCGGTTTCATACACCTCGCTGTCGATTCTGTCCGTGAGAAGACTCACCACACCGTCCCGTCCCCTTACGTTCTTTAGCAACTCCTCACGGGTGAGGGGTCGATCTTCCCGGTTAACTTCAACGTCACAGTGCTTTTCCAGAAGTTCGATGCCTTCTTCAGGAATTGCTCGGGTTACATATACCTTTGGTCGTGTCATGATTCCACCTCCTGATAAAAAAGTAACGGTTTGATTATTTCAACCTATCGTGCGGGAGGCTTCGTAATCTTCACTCGGAGTAAGGGTCAGTTTTTGCTTTGCCTTTTTGAACTGAACAGCGAGCGCATTCCCCGTTGCTTGCAGCGGGGTTAGCGAGCGAATAATAAATAA
>JAFGBH010000037.1 GCA_016933215.1 Deltaproteobacteria bacterium
GATAAGTAGCCTATCTCTCATTGGGATAGCATCTATAATATTGGCCTTGACTGTTGGTTACTATTTCATGAAGCAAACAGAGGATGGCCGCGGCAAATCGAATGAACATTCAGGGAACAAGCAGACATAGAGCATAACCCACGGCATGCATGCCAAAGCGGCAGAGCCGCACGGTTGATGCCCACGTAGGGCCACGCTGCGCGCGACCGTACGGCGAGTTGTGCTTTCGCACTCGCCGTTAAATCTACGAACATTTCTATTTGTAATCCTTGATTATCACCTTTATATGGTCCTATCGATTAGCAGGCGAAGGGTAGAAAAAACAGCCAACATTGGGCTCTATTCTTTAAAAACTGCCAAGAATTCTTGATAATCATCGATTATTGACTGAAAGCGTTTGACATGGCTTTTCCAGATTTGGCGATACTTTCTTTTGTTAACTAATTACTCTCTTGACTTTTTAAAATATTAGGAGCACATGAAAAAGCCTAAAGTAGGATAATCATGCTACGAAAAATAATCATTGCCGTAATTATTTTCTCTTTAATGATTCCCTATGTATCTCAGAAGGTCGCCTATGCCGGGGGAGCTGGCGGTGAGCCTTTGATTAGTGATGCGGTAGGTTGGGGTATCGTTGGAGCATTGGTAATCATCGGTATTTATTTCGTTTACACGACGAAGCAGGAACCTTCTCCAGAAAAGGAAACCCCTCAAGGTCAGTCAGAAAGTTTGGCCCCTGTGAAGGCTGAAACATCAATTATTGATACTTCTCAGGGACAATTGATCATTGCAAAATGGTGAGGCAGTTAAAGCTTTTGAAACATCATGCTTGTAAAAGTCTGCTCAGAAAGCCATTTTTGTCAGATCCTTCTTCCTCCTACCATGAGGCGCGGCCTTTAGGACGTCGCCTCGATGGCTTTAATGAATACTCTCGGCCAGAAGCTGACATCATTGGTGGCTTAGCAAGTAGCTGATTATATGTCCCTTCAAAGATAACTGTGATCATTTTTGACTCTGATTTCGATATCGGTGCCATACGTAAAGGTAGCTTACAAAGGCAGCGAGCAATACAACAATGGGTGCTTTAACAGAAGCCAGATTGTAGGTAACTTTGACTCGGGTGCGGGCCTGATTTTTAGACATATCTATAAAAATGTGTCGGCCCATTTTTGTGAACCAAGCTCCGTCTTCTCGAATACTTACCTCCATCCAGCTATTCCGTTTAAGCTCGTTCCAATAAAATGACACGACATCTACTCCGCTATTCCCAGTATCCATAATTTTCGTTATTGATGGACCAGCCATAGAGCTGCCAAGTGGTCCAGTATGAGTCTCAAGCAATAAGGCGTTTGGCAGTACGGGGATATCATGACCCTGCCAGCGCAATTCCACCACAGATAGAGCGTAAGGGGTTAAAGTGGCTAACGTCATGGAAAAAATGCCAGTCAAAACAAGCACTGACCATGGCCATTGAGGGACCATACCAGCGTTGGCCAATCTAAGTCCGAAAACAATTCCAACTATAGGAGGAATGAGAAGAATCGGAAAAATGAATATAATTAAGGGGTAAGCGAGCACAACCAAACATGAATCGACCAATAATCCGGCGGATAGGCCGACCACTATGCCAAAGGTCATTTTTCGCTTCACCCTTTTCGTCCCCCGTTGTTTATATATATTAGTTTAGAGGCATTCTATAGGAACAGAGACGGAGTAATTCCCGATGTTATCCCCCCTTTTTACTATATGTCGCAAACGTCCTGTTTGGTTCAAAACCGGAAATTTAGCAACCTTTAATAAAGGCTCGTTCTGAGTTTCCACATTGTCGTAGATTCAGGTCCGACAAATCAATACTTCGATTATTAATTCTGAATGGTACTGAGAAAAGTAATATCATTAAGATATACTGTCAAGGATTATATGGGATTATGTAATATTATCTTTACTGGGCCTTGGTTTTTTCATTGTTTGGTATCGAAGATTTGAAGTGTAAATATTGATTTTTTTCTCCTCAACGACACCAAAGATTTGCCGGCGTTGTTAATAGCTTTCTTCATCGCGGAAGATCGTTGCAAGGCTTTAAGAGATATATCTTATCATGATGGGTTCCCGCATTCGCGGGATTGACAGGTATTTCGAGCTTACCACGTCCCGATTTTATCGGAACTCGCAATGACCCATGAAGCACTCTGCCGACAAGAGAGGAGACGCTCAAGGATATCCGAGAGGGGCATGCCCATTGCCGATAACTTTCGTGACTATCGCTACACAGGTAATCCCGTCGAAGAATGCATAAAAAAGGGGCTCCCGAAGGAGCCCCTGTGAAGGATGATGCTTCTTATATCATCCGGATTAGTAAATACGTGCCGCGGCAGCGCACTTGCCCCGCCAGTCCCAATAGCTGCTCGAACCGCCGGTCCGCCAGACGATGAGGCCGTCGGCCACCTCGGGCTTGCTGTCCCAGAGACCTTCACCTTCGGGATCATTGGTCAACTGAACCAGCTCGAGCGTATCGGCGGTGACGTCACAGTAGAAGATCTCCTTGTCGCCATCGTCGTTCTCAACGCCGTACTCGACCGCCCCGAAGACGACCACGCCGTCGGAAATTCTCGGGTAACAGACGCTCCACTGATGGCTGCTGGTCCAGTCGTAGGAATAGTCAAAATCTTCGGCCGGGATATCGAAGGTGGTTCCTCCCATCGTGTCATGGACAACAATGACAAGGGCAGCAATATTCGCTGTACCAGCATCACCGTCATGATCCCAACTGCTGCGATATTCCCTCCAGGTAAGATAGGTGCCGTCGGTCCGCACCGGACCACTAATACTGTAGCTGTATGTCGGTGCCGTCTCGTAGACATTGACCACCTCGGGCGTTGCCGCATTGAGGTCGTAGTAGTAGGGATCGCTGTCGTATTCCCAGGTGATGAGGCCCTTGGCGATATTGGGACAGTCATCAACGCCCGTGGCACCCTCCACCTCGACGGCGACAGCACTCTCCCAGTCGTTGAGATCGCAGTAGTAGAGGTCACCAGAATCCTCCCAGACGGCGATTCCGACGTCACTGTCAACCTTTCCACTAGCCGGTCCTAAAATCTTTGATTCACCGGTGGCGATCTTGTAGGCCCAGGCATACCCTTCATCATCGCGCCAGGTGACGAAGGCGCCATCGGTCATCGGACGATAGTCTCGGGTCCCGTTGTTGGTGATCTGTTTGATCTTCCGCGCCCCGTCGAGATCGATGTAGTAGATCTCGACCAGGTCTTGGCCGTCAAAGTCTTCCGCCAGGCCGGGGTTGTCGATGTAGCGGCTCCGGTCGAGGGCATGGAAGGCCAGGACGCCGTCGGTGACATCGAATCGACCGTCCACCATCATGTCGGGAGGTGTAATCGTGACCGGTTTGGCCGTTGATGTCGCTTTTTTAGCAAAGAGGCGGAAGGAGTGGTCGCGATGGAGGAAGACGGCCTTCCCGCCGGCTGCCACGTAAGCCGGTGTCTGCTGGAAATCGCGGTCGCCCGTGAGCTCAAGAAGCTCGCCCGTGGCAACATCGTACATGACGAGGACCTTCGAGGGATTGCACACATCCTGGTAATTGAAGACGTCATAGATTTTGGTCCCGTCAACGTAAAGACCGGGAGCATCACTCTCTTCCTCGGCCCCCTCACCGTTTTCGGTGACCTGGACGCCTTCGGTCGCATCCAGGTTGGAAAGGTCGTAGACGAAGATCTGTGAATTGCCATCGTCATCGTCAGCGACATAGGCGAAGAAACCGTCGCCGGTTTCTATGTCATCTCCGTCATGATACTCGCCGACCTCTTCTGGGGTGTCTCCCCCTTTAGCCATGTACCAGAGCGATCCATCCTCGTTCCAGAGGAAATAGTCGGGTCCGGCCACAGGATATGACTGCGCCTCTGCGGAAACGTAAATTTCAGCGGAATCGGTGCTCACGCCGGGCTCGTAATAGTAGACATTGCTGCCCTCAACCCAGGTGAAGATGCCGTTGGCTGACCTGAATTGGCCAGGATTGGTAGAACCGTTGTTATCGCCGAGAAGCGTATCATATACCGTCCCGTCGTTAAGGTCGATTATGTCCACGGCACCGGCGTTTGAAACCGCCGCATAGTCACCGCTGGGCAGACCTAAGGAAGTTCCGGTGAAGGTGTAATCGTTTAACACAGGAATATCCGCTGAAAGGTCGGCAGAGTAGAAGTGACCGGGGAAATCCTCATTATACAGCGCCGCCAGATCCCCGTTGACGTAGACGGCGTAGTCGTCCTGGAGATCCTTGTCGCCGTCAAAGGGCAGGTCGATCGCACCACCCGTGCCGTCCTCGGGCACATAATAGTAGAATTCGGGCAGATCGGCCGAGGCCACATCGTTGGCCACCGCGACGATGGTTGTGCCGTCAAAGCCGATGGGCGAATCATCGCAGTAACTGAAGGCCCAGGGTGTTACCGAGGCGTCAAGTCCGGTGTCGAGATCGGCGACCTTGTTACCGTCATAGTAGCCCAGGTTGATCGAACGTCCCTTCCAGACGATCCACGTGCCGTCGGTTTCCACCTCGTGGGTGTCGGCGGTTCCCGCCTGGAGCGTCTTGGTCCCGTCGGCAGGGACGGCCGCAAGTTTCTCCACAACACCCGTCGAGTAATCCTTGAATTTAGAACCCTTGTCATCATCGCTGCTAAACCAATCGCAGCCCCAGAATACAAAAGACACAGCGACTAATACCGCTATCCACACAAATTTCTTCATTGTTTTCCCCTTTTTAATAGTCTTCTGTTGTTCATTAGTAATCGTGATTCATAAGATACGGCACCTCAGTTAGCACCTCCACTTATGATCCTTCACCCGAAATGCCTTGCAGGTCTTTTCCGACGATTTGCTTCGCGACACCTCCCTTCTATGTTCCCCTGCACTGCGCAGTGGAAAATTCACCCAGTTTTTCTACTCTAGATTTTCTACCATTCGAGGAGAAAGTGTGTCAAGAATTTAGACTCTAAAAGTGACGAAAAAATGCTGCGAACGGTTCAATCACACCAGAATCCAACAAAAAAAACACCCCGGCATATGCCTGCCCCCTGTTGTAACGACCGTCTTTCCTGTGCAGGAGAAGATTTCTTTTCAGTTTTCCGAAGGGATGAAAAGGTCCCGGATATTACAGGGGCAGTTTATAGAAATCCACGCTGTTTCGAAATGTCGCCTCGGCAACCTCGGCGACGGGCATTCCCTTTATCCTGGCAAGCTCCTCTACCGTGACGACGACATCGGAGGGACGCGATTCCTTGCCCCCGAAACTGACGGGGCAGTCTGTCTCGACGAGGATTCGTCCGATTGGAGCCTCTTTCATCGCCTCCTGATGAGGCGGGCTGTAACGGAGTGCCGGCGTGGCCGACACATAATAGCCCGAAGAGACGATCTCCTGAAGCAGCTCGAGAGAAGCGTTGTACCAGTGAAAGACCGCCCTTCTGATGCCACCTTCAAGAATCATGGAAAAAACGCGCTGGTGAGAGTAGCGACAGTGAAGAATCAACGGTTTATCATATCTGTTTGCAATCTTTACTATTTCACCGAAGACCCTTCGCTGAATCGGCTTTTTCATCTTCGCCTTGTAATCCACGCCCACCTCGCCGAGGGCGACACAGCCAGCGATATTCTCTTCTATGAAGGCAAGGGTTCGCTCGATCTCCTCTTCTCGTATCTCCCATGGATGGTAGCCGATCGCGGGAACAACAAACCCCGGATATTCTCTGGCAATCTCCATAATACGCCGGTTGGACTCGACCTCCATCCCCACGCCGATGATGGCTTTCACGCCCGCGCGTTTTGCCCTGTCGAACTCTTCGGCAAGATTTTTAAGTTCGTTGATGTGGGCGTGTCCGTCGATGATGGAGAGCTTCGTGCTCATTTCTTGAAAAGATCCTCCAGTTGTGCCGCAGGGTTCTTTTCTGTCTTATGTTCCCCTTCGGCCGACGCCGAGTCCCTGAATTCAAAATAGTCGCAGAAATTACTCCTCGCTTTATCCACCACCCGCTCCGCCTGTGGCTCCCGGCAGTCGTTGTAGGACCCGGGATCATAAAAGCGGCAGTTCAAACAGACGTGGAGATCGCTTCCGCAAAAGGGACAGTCCTCTCTTCTTCCCACTTTACGTCCCACATCGAGTGTTTTTCTGCAGCTGTGGCATGTCTTCATCGATCGAAACCCCTTTTCTACATCTTTCTTTTCAATGCCTGGGCGGCGATCTGGATCGTATCCCAGGCACCGCCGAAGGGGGGCGAATAGGCAAGGTCGAGATAGCCTACCTCATCCAGATCCATCCCCGCCCAGAGACAGGCCGAAAGGGTATTGATTCTCCCCACGGCACCGCTCTCACCTATCGCCTGGGCACCGAGAAGCTTTCCCGTTTTACGGTCGGCGATGAGCTTGAGGCCGAGCCGATCTTTTTTCAGGTTCATCGACCTGGCAACGGGGGTGCCCCAGATAATCATACTCGCGGTGTCAAAGCCGACTTTTTGGGCAGCCTTTTCATCAAGTCCCGTTGCGGCAAGCTCAAGGCCGAATACCTTGAACGATTGTGCTCCCACAACCCCCTTAAATTCCATGGGATTACCCCCAATATTGCTCCCCGCGACACGCCCCTGTTTATTGGCGATATCACCCAGCGGTATATAGACCCATTCGCTGCTCACTCTATGATATACCTCTGCGCAGTCACCGACGGAGTAAATCCTTTCCCCCGATGTCCTCTGAGAAACATCGACCCTGACGGCACCGGTTGTGCCGATCGCGATGCCGGCATTACGGGCAAGCTCCGTATTCGGCCTTACACCCAAGGCCATAAGTATCAAATCGCCTTCATAATTACCGTTATCGGTAATAAGCCGGAGAGAAGACTTGTTCCCACCTTCAATCGAAAGTGGTGACGTTTTGGTAATGAACGATACGTTGTTTTTTCCAAGCTCATCGAGAACGAGTTTTGAAAATTCCGGATCCCAGCGGGAGACGGGAAGGTCACCCCGGTATATGACCTCTGTTTCGATACCGAGATTTCGGAGCCCCTCGCTCATCTCCATGGAGATAAAGCCCGCCCCGATAATGATGGCCCTGCGACATGATTTTTCATTGATATAGTTCTTGATAGTGATGCCGTCACGAAGGGTTTTGAGGACAAAAACCCCTTCCTTATCAGCGCCCGGAATATCGAGCTTCGTTGCCGTTGCACCCGTGGCCACAACAAGTTCGTCATAGGGAAGCGACTCCCCCTTATCAAGGAGCACTTCACCTTTTCCAGTATCAATTTCCCGGACGAGCGAATTCAATCGCACCGTCACGCCGGTCTCTTCAAATTTTTCCGGTGTTCTCGCGATAAGCCGCTTCCAGTCTCCGATTACATCACCGATGTAATAGGGTATCGGTCAGGCTGCATAGGAGATAAATTCACCCGCCTCCAGCATGGTAACGTCAAGCGACGGGTCCCTTCTCTTTGCCTCTGCGGCGGCCGAGGGGCCACCCGCGCCTCCACCTACAATAACGAGATTCCTTTTCATGTATCACCTCTTATTTTTCCTTACTACTACCGTACCTGCCAGTTTGTCATGCCACGACTGCTTCCTCCTGTCAAAGGCAACCCACAGAAAACCGATACAGAAAGGAATAGTTGATACGAAATAGGCGAAATATCGTCCTATGAACTGCCCCGTCGAGGGCTTTCCGCCCGTTTTCGCATCGACAATCTCGAGGGAGCAAATCATCTTCCCCGGTGTTGCCGACCGGTATGACCAGAACACAATGATAGCAACTGCGGGCAAGACCCAGGAAATCAGAAAATCGGCCGGTCCTTTGATAATTGTGCCGGTTGCGAAATAGTCCTTGCCGTAGAGCATCAGAAGGAGAGGGTAGGAGATAAGGATAAGGAGGATCGAATCGATGAGCGTGGCGACAAACCGTATCCAGAAGCCCCCGTACTGTATTCCTTCATCTCTTTCATCCCTATCCATTCGGTCGCCCCCCTGTTTTTCTCCTGATCAATATCAGGATTATACCTAAAGCAACCATGAAAAGGCAGAGCACCTGCCCCATGGTGACACTGCCCGCCACGAAACCCATCTGAAAATCGGGCTCGCGCGCGAATTCAATAAAAAAGCGCGCGATCCCGTATCCTATAAGATAGAAAGAGAAGATACAACCGTCAAAGCAGTTCTTTTTCCGTATGCTCCAGAGGATAACAAAGAGGACGATTCCCTCGAAGAAGGCCTCGTAAAGCTGGGATGGGTGCCGGAGCTGAAAGAGGGGATCGAGGGGGAAATACATGCCCCAGGCGTACCCGGTCACGCGGCCGTAAAGCTCGCCGTTTATGAAATTGCCAATTCTTCCGAAGGTATATCCGAGGGGAATGGCGGAGCAGAGAAGGTCGGCAAAGGGGAAAAACCCTATGCCGCGTTTCCAACAGAACACCACAGTGGCAACTGCGGCTCCGATAAGGCCGCCGTGGTACGACATACCGCTGATGCCGACGTACCTGAACCCGTCAGAGATGTCGAAGGGGAATATGATGGCCAGGGGATGGGAGAGATAAAACTCGAGGTTGTAAAAGAGGACATATCCGAGGCGCGCCCCGAGAAGAAGCCCGATGATCGCCCATATAAAGTAGTCCTGAACGGCTTCTTTTGAATAATCCAGTTTTTCCGATTGTATCCTGTATACAACCAAAAGGTAGGTGATAAAAAAGGCGACGATATACATGAGGCTGTAGTAGCGAATCTGGAGGGAGCCTATCTCGATGAGATTGGGGTTTATATGCTCAGGAATGTGCTGCCAGAAGAAGAGAAATCGATCCATCGTCACGCCTATTGTAAAATGGGCACGCTGCGTGCCCATTTCCGATAATATGATTCTGATCCTTATACCGGCACACTGCCGGCACCTCTTACCCTCAAGTAAAATGTGACGATGGCGAACAGGAACCTGAAGAGCATCCCCCGCAGGGAGAACTTACGGCGGACATGACTTTTTTTACCTTATTTTTCCCACACTTGGGACATTTTATATCCTTGTCATCGTCACTCATCGATCGAATCATCTCAAATTCGTTCGCACAGTTTTCGCATCGGTATTCGTAGATCGGCATCTTAGTTTTTCTTCCTCCGTCTTCTCGTTAATATGCCTGACCCTTGAGTTCATCAACATAAAGTTCGGCATTATGCGCCGCCGTCGCCCCGTCACCGCAGGCCGTGACAACCTGACGGAGCGTCTTTTCTATGCAGTCACCGCAGGCAAATATACCCTCTGTCGATGTTCTCATATCGCTGTCAACGATAATATAACCACCCTTTCCGCACTTGACAAGGTCTTTCACGAGATCCGTTATCGGGTCCAGCCCGATGAAGATGAAGGCTCCGTCCGCTTTGATCTCGCTCAGTTTTTCCGGTGATTTTACGTTTTTTATCCTGACGCCCGTGACGCCACTCTGATCGCCTGTTATCTCATCGATGACGGAATCCCAGGCGAATTCTATTTTCTCATTGGCAAGGGCCCGTTCCTGGAGGATGCCCGTGGCGCGAAGTCGGTCTCTCCGGTGTATAATCGTGACCTTGCTGGCAAATTTTGTCAGAAAGATCGCCTCCTGAACGGCCGTATCTCCGCCACCCACAACGACAACGTCCCTTTGTCTGTAAAAGGGGGCGTCACAGGTCGCACAATAGGAGATTCCCCTTCCGATAAACTCCTTTTCTCCCGGAACACCGAGCGGCCTCCAGGCGGCACCGGTGGCAACGATGACGGAAAGGGTCTGATATTCAGCATTATCCGTCACAATCTTCCAGCCCTTCACATCTCCCGCTTTTTCTCTTGCTATGGAATGTACCTGCTCGGATTTTATCTCGAGGCCGAACCTTACCGCCTGCTCCTTGAACTTATTGACCAGTTCCTGCCCGGTCACATCGGGAAGACCGGGATAATTCTCTATGATATCCGTCACCGTGATCTGGCTGACCGTCGCATTCCCTTCGAGAAGCAAAACCTTGAGGCTTGCCCGTGAGGCATAGAGTCCCGCCGTCAGGCCGCCGGGACCTCCACCTACTATCACCACATCATAGGTATTTTCAGGAATAGTAATCTCACCCATCATTGCCCTCCGTACGTATCGCTACCCCTTGATACAGCCGACGGCTCGAAGCCTGGCAACTTTTCTTGACAGCCCCGCATTATGAACCACATCGACAACTTTGTCTATGTCTTTATAGGCCTCGGGCACCTCTTCGCTGAGGGTGCGTTTCCCCGTGGCCATCACCACAACGCCGCGCTCGGCCATTTCCCGGCCGATCGAGCGGCCCCTGGTTGTTTTGGCCGCCTTCGAACGGCTCATCACTCTGCCCGCCCCGTGGCAGGTACTTCCGAAGGTTTCCCTATAGGCCTTTTCCGTTCCCACAAGGACATAGGAGCCCGTTCCCATATCGCCCGGTATCAGGACGGGCTGACCCACTGTGCGATACTGCTCCGGCAGCGCTCTATGGCCGGGAGGAAAAGCACGGGTTGCCCCCTTGCGGTGAACACAGACCTTTTTCTCTCTTCCCTCTATGGGAAAGCTCTCCATCTTTGCGATGTTGTGACACACATCGTAGAGGAGCCTTGCCCCCATCTCGCGGGGAGATTTTTTGAGCGTTCTTCCGAGGGTTTCTCTCGTCCAGTGCATCAGCATCTGCCGGTTTGTCCAGGCATAATTTGCCGCGCAGGCCATGGCCGAAAGATACTCCTTTCCTTCATTCGAGCGGAGATAGGCACAGGCAAGCTGCCGATCGGGAAGAGAAAAGTCGAGTTTCCCAACGGTTTTCATCATTCGCGCGAGGTAGTCGTCACAGACCTGATACCCGAAACCGCGCGAACCTGAATGGATAGCGACGGCAACCTGGCCCACTTCAAGATGGAAGGCACGTGCCACCGCTTCGTCAAAGATCTCCTCTACCACTTCTATCTCAAGGAAATGATTCCCCGAACCGAGGGTGCCGAGCTGCTGCTTGCCTCTTTCAAGGGCCTTATCACTCACACAGTCAGGATCGGCTCCCCCCATTTTCCCCTCGTCCTCGGTGGACAAAAGATCGTCGGTTGAACCGTATCCGTGATCAACGGCCCACGTCGCCCCCTCGAGAAGAACTTTTTTCTCTTCCTTGGCCGAGAGATTGAGCGGTCCCTTCGATCCCACACCGGTCGGTATGTCCCTGAAAAGGGCCGTTACGAGATCCGGTATCCGGTTTTTTATCTCTTCAACGTGGAGTTTGGTCGTCATGAGACGGACGCCGCAGTTGATGTCGTAGCCGACACCTCCGGGAGAAATAATGCCATCTGCGGCATCAAAGGCCGCCACACCCCCTATGGGGAAACCATACCCCCAGTGCATGTCGGGCATTGCCATAGAATACTTAATGATACCGGGAAGGTGGGCCACATTGGCGACCTGTTTCGGGCTCTCGTCGGCCCCGATACTGCCGATCATATCCCTGCTGGAATAGATCATGCCGGGAACACGCATCCCCCCCACACGGGGGATAATCCACAGGAAATCGTCGATCTTTTCTATTCTGATATCAGACATCACAGATGACCCGCCCCATGAACCCATCGGACGTGGGAGTGATTCGTACATGATGATAGGTGACGGCCTTTATCTCTGTATTTATACCGTGCTTTTTCGGATCGAAGATCTCTCCTTCCGCCTCTCCCGAGAGTGAATGGTCGTCCAGTTCGTAAACGGCGAAGCGGCGTAGTAAGAATCCTTCGATATGGAAGAGAGAGAGTAGTTCCCTCATGAAATTGACCAGCAGATCTTCACGGTCCGAACCCTCAACTGAAACCGTTCTTTTTTCTCTCATCGCGATGCCGCCTATATCCGTTATCGTGTCAAAGAGGGCAAAAGCGGCATTGGAAAAGAGTTCCCTTTCGTCCCGTCCGTATATTTCCAGACCGAGATCGGCGGTATGATCAAATGTCCTGTATCGTTCCATCACACGACTTCTTCAGGCTGCTCTTCCTCCGGAACCGGACCATTTTCGTCTGAGGTTTCCTCAAAGGGCCCGCTCTCCTCCTCCCTCTCGGCCCTGGCAAGTCCAACGAATCGTTCATCCTCATCGAGCCCTATCAGTTTTACACCCTGGGTACTTCTATGCAGGAGGGAAATTTCGTCCACCCTCATTCGAATTATCTTCCCCGAATCACTGATCAGGATCACATCTTCGTCTCCCACAACCTGCTTGATTCCCGAGACATATCCGATCTTCGGTACCGTCTTCAGGTTGATGATACCCTTTCCTCCCCTTGACTGGACCCTGTATTCCTTGATCTCTGTCCTTTTGCCGTAGCCGTTCTCCGACACGGTCAAGATGGAATTCGTCTCCCCCAGTATCTCCATGCCTATGACGGAATCATCCTTCACCATCCTGATTCCCGTGACGCCCCGGGAGGTTCTTCCTATGGGTCTGGCATCGGTTTCCTTGAACCGGATCGCCTTTCCCATCCTGGTGCCGAGAAAGATATCCTGATTCCCGTCGGTGAGCCTTACATCGATCAGTTCATCGCCTTCATCCATCGTGATGGCAATGATTCCCCCCGCACGGGGATGGGAATACGCCATAAGCTTGGTCTTCTTGATAATCCCCCGTTTCGTGGCCATAACCACATATTTGTCCTCGACAAATTCCGTGACGGGAAGGACGGCGCTTATCTTCTCACCGCTCGATATTCCGATGAGGTTGACGATAGCCTTTCCCTTCGCTGCACGTCCGGCCTGTGGAATCTGGTATATCTTGAGCCAGTGCACCCGTCCCGTATTCGTGAAGAAAAGAATATGGCTGTGCGTCGAGGCCACAAAGAGCTTCTCCACAAAATCGTCTTCCTTCGTTCCCATCCCTACCTTGCCACGGCCGCCGCGATGCTGGCTGCGATAGAGACTGACGGGGTTTCTCTTGATATAGGCCTGATGGGTAATGGTGACCACCATATTTTCCTCGACGATCATATCCTCGATATCGATTTCCTCGCTGTCGAGAACGATCTCTGTCCTCCTCACATCGCCGTAGCGTTTTTGAATATCTTCCAGCTCTTCTACGATAATGTTCAGTATCTTCCGGGGATCTGCCAGAATACCCTCCAGCTTCCTGACAAGGGCCGTGATTTCAGTGTGTTCCTCCCGTATCTTGTCCCTCTCCAGGCCCGTCAGTCTCTGAAGTCGCATCTCCAGTATGGCCCGTGCCTGGATCTCGCTCAATCCGAACCGGGAACAGAGGGCCGTTTCAGCTTCTTTCGCGTTCGCCGACCCCTTGATAACGGCGATGACCTCGTCAATATTATCGAGGGCAATGATCAGGCCTTCCAGTATATGGAGTCTCTCCCGCGCTCTCGCGAGATCGAACATGGTCCTTCTCGTGACAACCTGTTTCCTGAAATTAATAAAACTTTGAAGGAGCTGCTTCAGGTTGAAGATCTTTGGCTGACCGTTTTCTATGGCAAGCATGATAATGCCGAAACTTGACTGCATCTGTGTGTGTTTGTAGAGTTGGTTGAGGATAACCCCGGAGATCTCATCGCGCTTCAGGTCAATGACGATGCGCATCCCTTCCCTGTCCGATTCGTCTCTCAAGTCAGCAATTCCGGTTATCCTCTTCTCCTTCACCAGATCGGAGATCTTTTCGATAAGGGATGCCTTGTTCACCATATAGGGAATTTCCGTGATGACGATGCTCTCCCTATCGTTCCGCGCGTTTCTCTCTATGATGGCCCGTGCACGGACCCTGATTATACCCCTTCCCGTCCTATAGGCCTGTATGATGCCCTGTTTTCCATTGATGAAACCGGCCGTTGGAAAATCGGGACCCTTGATAAAGAGCATGAGGTCGTCAATCGAAAGCTCGGGATTCTGTATGAGTTCGATGATGCCGTCAACGACCTCGGTCAGATTATGGGGAGGTATGTTGGTAGTCACACCCACGGCTATTCCGGACGAGCCGTTTAAGAGAAGGGCCGGTATCTTGGCGGGAAGTATGACCGGTTCCTTGAGAGATTCGTCATAATTTGGAATAAAATCAACGGTTTCCTTTTCCAGATCAGCCAGAAGTTCCTCGGTGATCCGCGCCATCCGTATCTCCGTATATCTCATGGCCGCCGGGGGATCACCGTCCACAGACCCGAAATTGCCCTGGCCATCGACAAGGGGATAGCGCATGGAGAAATCCTGGGCCATTCTCACGATAGTATCATAGGCGGCCTGATCGCCATGGGGATGATATTTACCGATGATATCGCCCACAATTCTTGCCGATTTCTTATAGGGTCTGTTCCAGCGGTTACCGAGGTCCGACATGGCAAAGAGGGCCCTTCTGTGAACCGGTTTCAGGCCGTCCCTGACGTCGGGGATAGCACGACCGACGATCACGCTCATGGCATAATCCATATAGGATTTTTTCATCTCTGCTTCTATTGTAACCGGCATATTACGCTGGTACAGCTGATTCATTCTATCCTCCTAACAATAAAAAGCACTGCACTATCAGTGTCAAGCTGCTTTGCGAATTTAATCGACCAGGGATAAACAGACAGGCAAGGCATGAATGCGCTATTGCTCTCACTCTTCTTATATATCCAAGTTTGACACATTGAGTGCGTTTTTAAATATAAAGTCCCTTCTGGGTTCAACCTGATCTCCCATAAGGGTGGTAAAAATCTCGTCGGCGGCGATCATGTCTTCCACTTTGACCTGAAGAAGGGTTCTCTTTTCAGGATCCATGGTTGTATTCCAGAGCTGATCGGGATTCATTTCCCCAAGACCTTTGTAACGCTGCACGGCGATTCCCTTTTTCCCCACATTTACCACATAGTCTATAAGAGCTTTCATACTCTCGAATTGTCTTTCCTCGCGAGCATCACCGCCGTTTTCTACCACGGCATAGGGAGCCTCGCCAAGAACGCTCATCTGATCCAAAAGGCCCTTTACCTCGGCAAACTTGGGCAGATTGAATATATCCCTTCCTATCCACGTGGTATGTTCCTGGGCGTTTTCGTTTATATTAAAGAAGAGCTTGTAGCCTCCCTTTTCCATGTCTTCCTTGGTCCAGCAGGAAGTCACGTCTTTTCCTATGGCACCGGCGATCCGCTTCCCGATTTTCAACAACCGTTCCTCGTTCTTGAAATCAGACCGTGAAAAAGCCGGGTCTCCGGCCAGCAGCCTTACTACGGACCTGTTCTTGCCGGTCTTTGCAAACTTTTCCAGGATTTCATCAAGTCGTATGCCCTTTTTCATAAGAGTAAGGAGGCGATTTCCGGTGATGCGGCTGCCGTCTCCCGTGACGATGCTGACCTTGTTTACTCCCTTTTCGAGAATGTAGGTGTTCATCTCCTCTTCATCATTGATGTAGATATCCTTTTTGTTGGACGTCATTTTAAAAAGGGGTGGCTGGGCTATATAAAGATTGCCACGCTCTACCAACTCCTTCATATATCTGAAAAAGAAGGTCAGAAGCAGCGTCCTGATATGAGAACCGTCCACATCGGCATCTGTCATGATTATAACCTTGTGGTACCGTAGTTTGCTGATATCGAAATCACCCTCCCCAATACCGGTACCAAGGGCCGTAATAATGACCTTTATCTCGTTATTGCTGAGCATTTTGTCGAATCGTGCCTTTTCCACATTCAGCAGTTTTCCCCTCAGGGGAAGGATTGCCTGATTGGCCCTGTCTCTCCCCTGCTTTGCGGAGCCGCCCGCCGAATCACCCTCGACGAGATAAATCTCGCTGTTTGCCGGATCCTTTTCCTGGCAGTCTGCCAGTTTTCCCGGAAGTGCCGACACCTCGAGTGATGATTTTCTCCTTGTAAGTTCCCGTGCCTTTCTGGCCGCATCCCTCGCCCTTGCTGCATCGACGGACTTTGCGATAACCTGCCGTGCCACCGTGGGGTTCTCTTCAAGATAACTTCCCAATTTTTCATAGACAACGGTCTCGACAAGGCCTTTTACCTCACTGTTTCCGAGCTTTGTCTTTGTCTGGCCTTCAAACTGAGGCTGCTTTATCTTGACACTTATGACAGCGGCGAGTCCCTCCCTGACATCCTCGCCGCGGAGCGATACGTTTCCGTTTTTCAGTATATTATTACTGATGGCATAGGCGTTTACCACCCTCGTCAGGGCCGTCCTGAAACCGATGAGGTGGGTACCCCCTTCCGTTGTATTGATGCTGTTGGCAAAGGCAAACACGTTCTCCATATATGAATCGTTGTACTGGAGCGCCAATTCTATTGCGCAGTCGTCCTTCTCACCGCTGATATAGACAGGCTTGTTGTGAAGAGTTTTCTTGTTCCTGTTTATATATTCAACAAAGGAAACGATGCCCCCCTTGTAGAAAAATTCCGTTTCCTTGTCCGTCCGCTCGTCTTTGAACACAATCCTGACGCCCTTATTCAGGAAGGCCAGTTCTCTCAACCTGTTGGAGAGAATATCGAAACTGAAATCGGTCTCCTCAAATATCTCCGCATCGGGCAGGAAGGTTATCTTTGTTCCTCTCCTCTTGGTTGTTCCCACTTCACGAAGAGGTTCTGTCGGTACTCCCCTCCTGTAAGCCTGGAGGTAAACCTTCCCCTCTCTTCTTACCTCCAATTCGAGATAACTCGAAAGTGCATTAACGACGGAGACTCCCACCCCGTGAAGGCCACCCGATATCTTATAGCTGTCATTACTGAACTTGGCACCGGCATGCAGCTTCGTCATGACCACCTCGGCCGCCGATATCTTCTCGGACTTATGCATACCCACCGGTATTCCCCTGCCGTTATCAATGATAGTTACACTATTATCGAGACGTACCTTGACTTCGATGGTATCGCAGTACCCCGATGATGCCTCGTCGATACTATTATCGACAACTTCATAGACCAGGTGATGGAGCCCTTCCTTGCCCGTACTTCCAATATACATGGCGGGCCTTTTGCGGACAGCCTGCAGACCTTCCAATACTTTTATGCTTTCGGCTTCGTATGATTCCTTCAATTGATTCTAACTACTCCTCCCTTAATTTTATCGGCATCACGATACACATGTAATTTTTATTCTCTATCGGCTGAATGACGCCGGGACCTTCTTTTCCCCTCATCATTAAAGAAATGGTATCTTCGTGAATAACATCAATGGCATCGATAAGATACCTCACATTATATCCCACCGTCATATTTTCACCCTGATAGGATATATCAATCTCATCCTTTGCCTCTCCCACATCGGGATTGATAGAACTGAGGTGGACCTTGCCTCCGGAAACCTCTATTTTCACACCGCTGAATCTTTCACTTGACATAACGCTCATCCTTTTCAACGAGCGCAGCATCTTGTCCCGGTCAATATGTATGTCCGTCCCATCATCCTTGGGCATCACCTTCTTATAATCGGGATAATCGGCATCGATAAGCATGACCCTTAGTATGGTGCTGTCTTTTTTAAAGACACAGGCCCTGCGATCCCTGATCGCCATCTCGATATACTCGTTTCCGTCTTCGACAAGCTTCCGTATCTCGCTGACCCCTTTTCTCGGAATAATAATCCCCTCCATATCTCCATGAATAGAATCCTCATCCCCTATATCCATCGTGACAATCGACAACCGGTGACCATCGGTAGCCACCATCCCGACCTTACCCCCCTTGCATTCAAAATAAACGCCGTTGAGACCGGGTCTCATTTCATCGGTAGAGATGGCAAACATGGTTTTACCGATCATCTCCTTGAACATATCACTCTTCATCCTGAAGAAACCTTCATCCGCCTCTTCAACAACCTCGGGATAATCATCTGCCGGAATGCCGGGAATTCTATAGGCAACCTTGTCACAGGTAATATTAACCCAGTTGTTATCGAGTTTTTTGAAATCGATAACGTCTCCTTCTATCTCCCGCAGCATCTCCGATAATTTCCGCGCCGCCACCGTAATTTCACCCGGTACCTTCACCGCTGCTTCATAATCGGCGACCAGTCCTATTTCCCTGTCTGTTGCCACCATCCTGACTTTATTCTCCCCGGCACTGAGAAGTATATTATTCAGTATCGGTATGGTTGTTTTTCTCTCTACAATACCAAGTGTTCTTTGAACCCCTGCCAGGAAAAGATTTCTATCCATAGAAAATTCCATCATGACACCTACCTTTATTATTTAGTAAAAAAGATATTTAGTAGTAACAATAGAGACTGTTGATATGTTAACAGCCAACTCTACCTTCCTGTTTTACTCATTTTTTTTACCAATATTTCTGTTATCTACCTGTTAGGATTTTGTTTGCAACGTATCCTCTATTTCTTCCACAATCCTTTTTACTTCAATATCCGTATTTACTATTTTTTTGACCTTATTGGTTGAATATATCACCGTTGAATGATCTCTTCCCCCTACCTTACTTCCTATGTCAGGAAAAGAGAGATCGGTCAGTTGTCTCGATATGTACATAACTATCTGCCGTGGTAAGATGAGGTTTTTATTTTTCTTTTGAGATTTTATATCCGAGACCTTCATGTTGAATTTTAACGCGACGACCTTTATGATTTCATCAACCGTTATCTTTTTACCCTGTCTCTGTTTGAGGAGGTTTTTGAAAACCTCTTTTACCACATCGATATCCGTTTCCCTTCCCGTAAGCGATGAGTAAGCAGCTACTCTGGTAAGCATACCTTCCAGTTCCCTTATATTGGAGTCAGCCACCGAAGCTATATAGTGGGTGACATCACTCGAGATGTTCATATTGTTTTCGTAAGCCTTTTTTTCGACGATTGCGACTCTGGTTTCGAGCTCCGGTGGTTGAATGTCTGCTATGAGACCCCATTCAAATCGTGATCGCAGTCTCCCCTCGAGATTTGGTATATCTTTGGGAAACTTATCGCTTGTCACTACGATCTGTTTACCCGAATCGTGAAGGGTGTTGAAGGTGTGGAAAAACTCCTCCTGTGTCCTGTCCTTACCGGCGATGAACTGAATATCGTCAATCAGGAGAAAATCTATCTTTCTGAACTTTTCCCTGAAATTGGGCATCTTATCATAACGGATGGAATTGATGAGTTCATTCATGAACTGCTCGGCCGATACATAGAGAACGCTTTTGTCGGTATGAATGGTGTATGTGTGAAGACCGATGGCGTTTATCAGATGGGTTTTGCCAAGACCGACCCCCCCGTATATGAAAAGCGGATTGTAGTTTGATGCCGGTTGTTCAGCTACAGAGATGGCGGCAGCATGGGCAAACTGATTTGACCCACCGACAATAAACCGTTCAAAACTGTAATTCGGGTTGAGCGAGGGGTGTAACTTCTGAGCTGCCGGGCTTTTCTTTACCTTTTTTTTCTTTTCCTCTATCGGGATCGGTGCAACCGAATCGTCTTTCTTCACGAGAAAATTTATATTGACGATGGTGCCAATAACACCGGTGAGGGCACCGTTTATTATAGAAAGATAATTTTCTATAAGCCACTCCTTGAAGAATTTATTTGGTACCGAAAGGTATATATTATTCTCCTCTATGGAGTAGATTCTAATAGGCCTTATCCAGGTATCAAAGTTCTGCTGGCTTATCTTTTCTTTAATAATGTTGGTTCCTTCAGCCCATATAGATTCCAATTTATCAAACCCCTATAAACAGCCTTATCCACAACTGTTGATAACGCTTTTCTAATACATTTGTCACTGAATAACAACCGCGGAAGCGGTTGTTATTCTTTTATTATGATATTGAGCAGCCTGTCCAGATCTTCATTGGACAGAAATCGTATCTCCAGAGTTCCGCCTCGTTTTGATTGTCGTATATTCACCTTCGTCATGAATTTTCTGGCAAGCCTTTCCTCAATATCCAGGAGGCTGCTGCTCTTTTGCTGTTTTTTCTTTTTTCCTTCCGGGGTCGAGAGTCTCTTGACAAGCCGTTCAGTCTCCCTGACACTCAGTTTCTTTCTAAGAATTTCTTTGAGCGTCGTTATCTGCTTATCTTTCGAGTCGAGCGAAAGGAGGGACCTCCCGTGACCGGTGGAGATAGTCTTTCTTGCAAGGGCCTCTTTTGCCTCGGGAGGAAGTCGGAGGAGTCTCATAAAGTTTGCAATCGTCGTTCGATCTTTCCCGACTCGTGACGAAATTTCCTCCTGAGAAAGCTTGAATTTACCGACAAGTGTCTGATATGCCTCGGCCTCTTCGACGGGATTCAGCTCCTCGCGTTGGATGTTTTCTATGAGTGATATTTCCGCAATATCGATATCCTCGGCCTCTCTGATGATGATCGGCACATCTTTCATTCCCGCAGCCTGGGCCGCTCTCCAGCGCCTCTCACCCGCTATGATTTCGTAGCCGGAATTCGATTTTCTGACGATTATTGGCTGAATGATGCCGTTTTTCTTTATAGAGGCGACGAGGCTCTTCTCTTCGTCCCCGTCAAATACCTTGCGTGGCTGAAACCTGTTCGGCGAGAGCTCCTCGATGCCGCACACTGAGAACATGGGTTTACCCGAGGCATCATCAACGAGATCTGTAAAGATGGCACCAAGACCCTTTCCTAACGCGTTCTTTTTGGCCATTTATATCCTTCCATTTTCTAATATTTCCCTGGCAAGGTTCATATACGAAAGTGCACCGCGGGAATTGATATCGTAAAGGATAATCGGAAGTCCGTGGCTTGGACTTTCAGAGAGCCTTACATTTCTGGGTATAATCGTCTTAAAAACCTGGGACCCGAAGTATTTATTGACCTCTTCCGCCACCCTGTGAGAAAGCCGGTTTCTCGTATCGAACATGGTGAGCAGTATGCCCGCGAGCGCAAGTGTCGGGTTCAGACGCGCCTGAACAAGCTTCATCGTTTTTAAAAGTTGGCCAAGTCCCTCCAGCGCAAAGTACTCACATTGCAGAGGAATGATGAGATGATCTGATGCAACCAGGGAATTGACGGTCAAAAATCCGAGAGAGGGCGGACAATCGATGATAATATACTCGTAAGCAGGGTCAATGCCTTTAAGGATCTTTTTGAGTCTCGTTTCCCGTTCCTGAAGCGATACAAATTCCACCTCGACACCGATAAGGTTCTGGTTCGACGGCACAACGTCGAGCGTCGGTATATCGGTAGAAAAAACAGTCTCTTCTATCGGAACCTTGTCGATTAATGCGTGATAAAGATTCTTCTCCTTGACAGCTTCCTTATCGATCCCAACACCGTTGGTGGCATTTCCCTGGGGGTCGCAATCTATGAGGAGGGTTCTCTTCTCCGCTGCGGCCAGGGATGCCGAGAGGTTTATGGCCGTTGTCGTTTTGCCAACGCCACCTTTCTGATTGGCTATACATATGATTTTTTTCACTATTTGTTGCAATTCTTTGTCGGGATTTAAAAGGAAGACACCTTAGGAGACGCTACCATAGAAAGGGATTTTTGAGAAGGGATATTTTCAATTTTGGGGGAGTTTTTTAAATAACAGGAGGTTTCTTTTATGTCCTGTAATGGGGAGTTCGATATCGTGGCATTCATGGAGGGCGAGACCCTTTTTCAGGGCCAGGCCCGACGACTCCCTGAGCTCGATATCTGTATTTTTACCCTTCATTGCTATCAGCGTTCCCCCGGAGGACAGGAAGGGTTCCCCCTTGTCGATCAGCTCGGGGAGCTTGAAGGTGGCCCTCGATATCACGATATCATAGGACCCCCGATGATCCTTTTCCCCCATGATAGATTCGACCCTCTCGTTGATAATGGTGATGTCGTCGAGATCGAGTTTCCGCGCCACATTTTTCAGGAATGAGGCCTTTTTTCTCGATGATTCCACGAGGGTGAGCTTCAGCGGTTTCACTACTATCTTGAGAGGAATGCCGGGAAAGCCCGCACCCGAGCCGAGATCGAGCAGCCTTGAAGACTTTCTTTGTATGAAATGAAGGACGGTCAGTGAATCGATGAAGTGTTTTATGGGAATATCGAGGGGAGACTTGACGGAAACGAGAGAGATACTTTTGTTCCAGAAGATCAATTCCTCGTAGTATTTCGTAAAGAGGGTTCTTTCTCCGTCGCCGAGCGGAACATTTATTTTCCCTGATGCCTCAACGAGTATGTCCTCGAACCTGCCCATTGTCTCCGACTTCTCCCTAATATTTGATTAGCGCTGAATTTTAAGATAAGAAGGATCGAAGTGCAACAGCAAAAGGAGGTTGACATATATCAAATGCAGGCATGGGCGAGGCTTGAAAATGTCACCATAGTTCTCAAGGGGCCCAAGTATCCCGGTAATATCGGTTCCGTCGCGAGGTGTGCAAAGAACATGGGGATTGAAAAGATAGTGGTCGTCGGCGGGTCCGAATACGACAGGGAAGAGATAAATCGCATGTCGACACACCTCGCAGCTGACGTGGTTGAGAACATTGAATACCATGAAGACCTGCGGGAGGCGCTCGCTCCTTTTCGATATATCGTCGGGACGACGGCGCGGCGCGGAAACACTAACCTGAAAAGGTCGATAACGGATCCCCGGGAAATGGCACAGGCAATTGCCCCGATAGTCAAAAAAAATGAGGTCGGGTTATTGTTCGGACCCGAAGACAGGGGGCTAACGAACAGCGAATTGAAATACTGCGACATACTGGTCAGTATCCCCACATCGGAACGGATGCGTTCGATAAACCTCTCCCATTCCGTCATGATAATTGCCTACGAGGTCTTTACGGCGTCTTTTGGATCGAATTCGAGCTTTACCCCCAAACTCGCAACATCTGCCGAAAAAGAGGGGATGTATGACCATATGCAGGAGATCCTCATGAAGATGAATTACATATATCCAGAAAGTCCCCACTATGCGATGACCAGTATACGGAATTTATTTTCAAGGCTCAATCTCACCGCGAGGGATGTGAAAATTATCAGGGGTGTCTGCCGGCAGATCAACCTCTACGGCAGGGGAAAAACAAAAAACTTGACTTTACCCATGTAGAAACTTAATAGTTTTCGATACTAAAGTGATGAAACAAAACGAACGGGAGGCACGTGATCCGTCTGCAACGTGAGAGACCATGACGGGTTGTTTCCCGAATCTATTTGGATGGGGAAAATACAATGGAAAAGACATTTTCTTTTACGGGAGCAAAAAAGATCGTCTTCGGATGCGGTTCTTTTGAAAAGCTCGGTGAGTATATCGACGAACTGGGGGGGAAGCGCCCCATGGTAGTGATCGATAAAAATCTTGCCGATGCCGGCTATCGGGAAAAGATAGCAGCGTTTTTTGAAGGCATCGGTATGACCTATGAGCTCTATGACCGGGTTGAAGCAGAGCCCCCGCTGGAGTTAGCCGACGAGGGTGCGAAGGTAGCACTGAAGAAAAAATCTGATATTGTGATAGGAATAGGGGGAGGGAGCGCGATGGATACGGCAAAGGCCATATCCGTAATCGCCGCAAACAAAGGAAAAGCCAAGGATTATTTAGGCTTGAATAATATTCCAGGACCCGGTCTTCCGAAGATAATGATACCGACCACGGCCGGTACCGGGAGCGAAGTCACCTTTACCTCGGTCTTTATAAGGGGTGATTTAAAGAAGAAAGAGGGGATGAACAGCCCCTATCTCTACCCAGAGATAGCGCTTCTCGATCCGGTCTTAACCCTGAGCGTGCCTTCAGCAGTGACGGCATCAACCGGAGTGGATGCCTTCTGTCATGCCCTGGAATCATATACATCGAAAAATTCGAGCCCCATGAGTGAGATGTTTTCCCTCGAGGCGATGGACCTCATTGCATCGAGCCTCCGAACCTGTGTGCATAATGGTGATGATATCGCTGCCCGTGAGGCAATGTTGCTGGGCAGTTTATATGCAGGACTGGGGCTTGCAAATGCGGGAGTTACCGCCGTGCATTCGCTTTCCTATCCCCTCGGCGGAAAGTACGGAATCCCTCACGGAATGGCGAATACGGTACTCCTCCCCGCGGTTATGCAGTTCAACCTTCCCGGTGCAATCGAGAAACTCGCCGTGGTTGCCGAGATTATGGGGGAGGTTGTGGAGGATCTCTCCCCCCGCGAGGCGGCGGACATGGCCGTTGGTGCCGTCGAGGCACTGATCCATGATTGTGACATCAATGACACCCTCGAGACCTTGGGCGTGGAAAGGAAAGATTTTCCGGAACTTGCGGAGATGGCCATGACCGTTGCCCGGCCGCTGGCGAACAATCCGCGCACGGTAACGGTAGAGGATGCCATAGAGATATATGAGGATGCCTTTTAAAAGAGCAATTGACTGAACGTGGAGGAGAAAAATGGCAGGATCTGAGCTTATTGGAAGAGAAGAGATGAAGGAAGTCATGGATGTCCTGGAAACGGGAGTGTTCGCGAGATACGAGTTTGATAACGAGAGAAAGGGCATCTACAAGGTGAAGGAGTTTGAAGAGGCCTTTGCAAAATACCTCGGCTGTAACCACAGCCTCGGTGTGACCTCCGGTTCGGCCGCACTCAAGGTGGCGATGACGGCACTTGATATCGGCCCCGGAGATGAAGTAATCGTGCCGGCCTTTGATTTTATTGCCACCTACGAAGCGGTGCTTGAAGTGGGGGCCATCCCCATCATGACCGATATAGACGATTCACTGAATTTAGATCCTGTGGCTTTAGAAGAGAGGATAACTCCCTATACGAAGGCGGTTATCCCCGTCCATATGTGCGGGGCACCGGCGAATATTGAAGAGATCATCAACGTCGCAAAACGCCACAAGCTTCTGGTCCTCGAGGACAATGCGCAGGCCTGCGGAGGGAGTTATAAAGGCAGGAAACTCGGCACGTTCGGCGATATGGGGATTTTGAGTTTTGATTATTATAAAACCATGACCACCGGCGAGGGGGGGATGGTGATCACGAACGACAAGGGACTGTACGATCGGTCCGACTGGTATCACGATCACGGCCATGATCACAACCCGAACGTGGGAAGGGGTCTCGAAGGGAGAACCATTCTCGGGTTCAATTTTCGGATGAATGAATTCCAGGGCGCCGTCGGTCTGGCACAGCTGAGAAAACTCGACTATATCATCGGCGAGCAGAGGAAAAACAAGGCGGCCATAAAGGAGGCACTCGCCGACGTACCGGGAGCAGGGTTCAGAAAACTGTTCGATCCCGATGGTGATACCGCGACCTTTCTGGGATTTAATCTTCCCGATGAGCCGACGACACGGAAATTCCAGAGCGTTCTGAAAGAGGAGGGTGTCGATACGATTTACTACAAGGATAATGCATGGCATTACGCGCCGAGATGGGAACATCTTATTGCCTGGTCAACGGCGAATTCGAAACAATACCCCTTCACCTCGCCCGATTATAAGGGAAAAGTGGAATATACCACCGATCATATCCCCCATGCCGAGGAGATACTCGGAAGAACACTCTTTATGATCATACCGGTCAAGATGGCGGACGAGAGGCTGGAAGCAATACGGGGAGGGATTCAAAGGGCGGCAAAGGCGCTTTAGCATATTCCAAGGAGCTGAAATCAATGATAATCGTAACAGGAGGCGCGGGATTTATCGGGAGCGCCATTGTATGGAAATTAAACAACGAGGGGATCGATGACATTATCGTGGTCGACGACCTGGGCACATCTGAAAAGTGGAAAAATCTCGTTAACTTACGTTATAATGATTATATTCACATGGATGATTTCCTCGATATGGTCTTAGAAGATGACGTCCCCTTTTCGGTGAGCGGCATAATTCATATGGGGGCCTGTTCATCAACCACCGAACGTGACGCCGATTACCTGATGGAAAACAATTACCGCTACAGCGTCAACCTTGCCGACTGGGCCGTAAAGAGAGCAGTTCGGTTTATCTATGCGAGCAGTGCGGCGACCTACGGTAACGGATCATTAGGGTTTTCCGATGACGCTGATGTAATGGCGGCACTCAAGCCGATCAATATGTACGGTTATTCCAAACAGCTCTTCGACCTCTGGGTTATGAGAAACAAGCTGGAGACGAAGATGGCGGGGATCAAGTTCTTTAACGTCTTCGGGCCAAACGAATACCACAAAGGTGACATGAGGAGCGTCATTCATAAGTCTTTTGGTCAGATCGCCGAGACCGGAAAGGTGCGGCTTTTTAAATCGCACAGGCCCGAATACGGGGACGGGGAACAGAAGAGGGATTTTGTCTATGTAAAGGATTGCGTTGACGTCCTCTGGTGGTTTCTTCAGAATCGGGAAGTGAACGGTATCTTTAACCTCGGAACGGGCAAAGCGAGGACATGGAATGACCTGGTAAAGGCGGTCTTCTCCGCCACCGGAAGGGACCCTGAGATCGAATATGTCGATATGCCGGAATCGATACGGGACCAATATCAGTACTTTACCGAAGCGAGGATGGACAAGCTCCGTCTTACGAGGTGCCCCCTTTCCTTTCATTCTCTCGAGGACGCCGTTGCCGATTATGTCAAAAAGTATCTCGCCGGGGGTGAAAAATGCCTCGGGTAATCTGTATCATACCTGCCCGCTACAGTTCTTCACGGTTTGAGGGGAAACCCCTTGCTGATATTGCGGGGAAACCGATGATACAGCATGTCTATGAGCGGGTGTTACGGTCGAAATCGGTGTCCCATGTGGCGGTGGCATCGGATGATGAAAGGATACTCTCGACCGTCGAGAAGTTCGGGGGAAATGCAATATCAACCTCTGACAGGCACCGTTCGGGAACGGACAGGATTGCCGAGGCCGTTCAGTCTCTTAATCTCAAGGATTCCGATATTGTCGTCAATATACAGGGGGATCAGCCACTCTTTGTCCCTTCACAGATCGACGAGGTCGTCGCCCCTCTTCTGGACGATTCCCTGTTGGATTTCTGCACCCTTGTCTATCGGATACGGAGGGAAGAGGAAATACACCACCCGAACGCCGTGAAGGTCGTTTTCGATGAAGATCACTTTGCCCTCTACTTCTCGCGTGCTGCGATCCCCTATGTAAGGGATAAAAATAACGAGGTATCCTATTACAAACATCACGGCATATATTCATACCGAAAAGACTTTCTGGTAACCTTTACGGGGCTCCCGGAGGGATACCTTGAAAAACTGGAGGCCCTGGAGCAATTGAGGGCCCTCGAGAATGGATACAAAATAAAGGTCGTAGAGACAGAGCACGATTCGGTGGAGGTGGATACACCTGAGGAACTTGAACGGGTACGAAAAATTCTGGCCGAAGAAGCCGTTGATAGCTGAGGGTATTTACAATTTCTTTCATTTATCGTGTTGTCAGCAGGTTTTGCAAAACAGGAAGGCCCGCCTTGGATTTGCCTATTGAAATTTCGTTATTATAGTATTATAAAAAACCGTTATTTAGGGAATATACGAGCGAGACCGCCAATGAAAATCATACGGTTCCTTTCAGAAGACGACAGGGTGTTGACCGGAGTCTTTGACACGAAAACCCCGGATGTTTCAAGAGTAATAGAAGGGGACATTTTCACCGATATAGCAGTGACTGAAAAATGGGAGAAAATCAAGACTATTCTCCCCCCCCTCGCTCCCGTTAATATTCTCTGCCTCGGATTAAACTACAAAGAGCATGCCGCTGAGACAAAGGTGACCTCACCAGAAAGCCCGGTCCTTTTTCTTAAGGGCACAAACAGTGTCGTGGGTCCGGGTTCGCCCATCGTTCTTCCGCGCGTTGCCCCCGATGAGGTTGATTATGAGGCTGAACTTGCCGTTATTATTGGGAATAAAGTGAGAAATATATCGGCGGATGACGCAAGAAACTCCATATTTGGATACACCTGTGCTAATGATGTGAGTGCGCGAGACTGGCAGATATTTAAGCAGAAGGGTCAGTGGGCTCGAGGGAAGAGTTTCGATACATTCTGTCCGCTCGGTCCTTATGTGGTGACGGCGGATGAGATCGAAGACCCCGATAGTCTGCCGATACGTGCAATTCTGAACGATAGGGTAATGCAGGATTCCAATACGTCGAATATGATCTTCGATGTTTCCGCAATCGTAAGCGATCTCAGTCAGTCCATGACGCTTTATCCCGGGACGCTTATCTTGACGGGGACTCCGGAAGGTGTTGGATTTACAAGGGAACCGCCCGTTTTTCTGAAAGATGGTGATATAATTACAATCGAGATAGAAGGTATTGGTAGATTGGTAAACCCCGTAAGGCAGGAGGGTAACAAAAGGTAATAAAAGGAGAATTACAATATTTATCACAGGGAGGATGTATGAATTCCGAAAAGAAAAAAAACAGGAAGCTCTTTTTGTCGTTTTTGATGGCAGTATTAGTCGTGGCCTTTGTAATCTCCTTTATGGGTGCCCTTCGGTTTGTAAGGGCACCGCTGGAACTATCATCACAAGATGCCATAGCCGCCCAGAAGGGGACAATCGCCATGGCCCCACTCTCTTTCGCCGATTTGGCGGAAGAACTGAAACCCGCGGTAGTCAATATCAGTACAACGCAGACCATTAAAACGGGAGGCGTATACCAGTTCGGGACTCCCTTTAAGGGATCGCCCTTTGAAAAATTCTTCGGCGAGGATGAATTCTTCAAGAGATTCTTTGGAGATATGCCGGAGCGGGAATTCAAAAAGAAGAGTCTCGGTTCGGGGTTTATTATCAGCAAGGACGGGTACCTTTTTACCAATTATCATGTCATTGACAAAGCTGACGAGATACTGGTGAGGCTCTCAGATGAAAAAGAGTATGAGGCAGAGGTTATCGGGAAGGACAAAAATACCGACATCGCCCTTCTGAAGATAAAGCCGGAAAACAGCCTTCCCGTGGCGACCCTTGGGGTGTCCGAAGACCTTCGTGTCGGTGACTGGGTCGTTGCAATAGGGAATCCCTTCGGCCTTACCCAGACGGTTACGGCGGGAATCGTCAGTGCAAAGGGACGGGTCATCGGTGCGGGGCCCTATGATGATTTTATCCAGACGGATGCCTCCATTAACCCAGGCAACAGCGGAGGACCCCTCTTTAATCTCGACGGAGAGGTGGTGGGGATCAATACGGCGATTATCGCCCAGGGGCAGGGAATCGGATTTGCAATTCCGATCGATATGGCGAAGCAGATTCTGGAGCAACTGAAGACAGAAGGGAAAGTGGTGCGCGGTTGGCTCGGCGTTTCGGTACAGGATATCACGGAGGAGATTGCCAATAACCTCAACCTCGAAACGAGAGAGGGAGCCCTCGTGTCGGATGTCTTCGAGGGTGATCCCGCGGAGAAGGCGGGAATAAAAACGGGCGACGTGATCGTGGAGATAGACGGCAAAGAAATAAAAGACACGCATGAATTGCTGCGGGCCGTTGCAGGCATTCCCGTGGGTAAGAAAATTACGGTACGGGTCCTCCGAAACGGCGACAAGAAAAACTTTGTTGTAGCGGTAACGGAACGAACGGAAGAAAAGACCCTTGCCAAGGCGACAAAAGGTGAGGAGTATTTTGGAATGACCGTTCAGGAAATAACTCCGGAGATAGCCGAACATCTTGGCCTGCCGGGAACGACGGGTGTTATCGTAACGGAAGTAAAAGCGGATGGACCGGCGAAGCAGGCAGGGATACAGGAAAACGATATTGTTCTGCAGGTCAATAAGGCAAGAATCTCCGATCTGACAAGCTATACCGATGTGATGTCAAAGGTAAGCTCCAGTAAAAGCGTCCTCGTCCTGATCAAACGGGGCAGGTCGCAGTTCTACGTTGTGATTCGACAGTAACGTACCGGGGGGAGGAGGAAAACGCCCCCCCCCTCTGATTCTATGCACTCGCTATCCCCGCCGCAAGCAGCGGGGATAGCGCTCACTTACCAGTTCAAATCAGAAATGAAGAAATCCAGAAAAATCGCCAACCGGTTGCTGTCAATGTATGAAATCCTGAACGACTATTTCGGGGATCTCAACTGGTGGCCCGGTGAATCACCCTTTGAAATTGCCGTTGGGGCGATCCTGACACAGAATACGAACTGGATAAACGTAGAGAAGGCTATCACAAACCTGAAATCGGCGAATCTCCTCTCTCCCGGAAGGCTCCTGAAGGAAAAGGATGATACCGTGAGCAGGCTCATACGGCCTTCAGGGTATTACAATGTAAAGACGAGGAGACTCAAGGCCTTTCTTGGGTTCCTGACAAGCGAGTATGGAGGAATCATTGCAAGGATGTTCGAAGAGGAGCTACCGGCACTCAGGGAAAAATTGCTGAGAGTAAAGGGTATCGGTGAGGAAACGGCGGACAGCATACTCCTCTACGGAGGGGGCAAACCCGTTTTTGTCGTCGATGCCTATACGAGAAGGATCCTTGCACGACACGGAATAATTGACGACGATTATAGCTATGGCGAGATACAGGATCTTTTCATGACGCATCTTGCTCCCGATATTACGCTCTATAATCAATATCATGCCCTTCTTGTAAACACGGGAAAACAGTTCTGCAGGCCGGAGCCCCGGTGCAAAGAATGTCCACTGAAAGAAATATAACCGTCGTAAAACTGCAAGATTCGCCGGCAGCAAAGAGGTCCAGGGCTCCCTCCCCAATAATAACCGAGCACGATGCAGGGTAATGCAGATGCGGAAAAATGTTTCACGTGAAACATCTCCGCCGACGGGGCATGTTACTCAAATAAGTGTGACGACCACTTTTCGTGAGGAACGGGGACCGTCAAACTCGCAGAAGAAGACATTCTGCCAGGTGCTGAGGAGAAGTTTCCCTTCCTGGACGGGAATGACTTCCGAGGGGCCAATAATCCCCGCCTTTATGTGTGCATCGCCGTTTCCGTCAATTCTGTCATGAATCCATTGCCCCTTCGGAACAATGATTCTCAGGCAGTCAAGGACGTCTTTCTTTATGTTGGGGTCCCAGTTTTCCTGAATCATAATGGCCGCCGTGGCGCCCAGGGCATAGAGCGCGCAAAGATCGCAGCCCACTCCATATTCGGAGACAATGGCCCTCACCTCCTCGGTGATATCGACAAGATCTTCTCTCTCCCTGGTCTCGAATGTTAGTATTCTTTTCATCGATACGCCTTTCTTTGCACGTCGGGGTCTCCCGAGGGGTTCTTTATAGTGAATAAAGGGGAGAGAGTCAAGACGTACGGAAATCTGTGGACATTTGAGAAAAAGCATTGTAAGCAATACGCCCATTATGGATAACGATGAAGAGGTCCTCCAGGATTAAGCGGGGAAAGGCCTCTTCTCCCACTACATGCTGTGGAGTTCTGATATGCATGAACTGCCGATAACGCAGAGCATACTTGATATTGTGGTCAAACATGCTGTTACCAACAATGTAAAAAGAGTCCTCTCCATTACTCTGAGAATCGGAGAATTGAGCGACCTTGAAGATGAATGGATCCAGCGATATTTCGATTATCTGAGCAAGGATACCATTGCCGATAAGGCAATACTGAAGATAGAAAGGGCGCCTGTTATCATGAGATGTAACGGCTGCTCTCATTCCTTTGAGGCAAAGATAAAGGAGAAAAAGGAGATAGCCTGTCCCGAATGCGGAAGCACCAAAAACTTCACACTCATATCGGGAAGGGAGTATTACGTGAAAGATATGGAGGTTCAGTAATGGATAAGGTACGGCTCATAGAAGTCAAGGAGGATATTCTTTCCGACAACGAAAACATGGCGTCAGAGGTACGGGAAAGGATGAGGAAAAAAAAGGCCTATCTTCTGAATCTCATGTCATCGCCGGGGGCAGGTAAGACAAGCCTGATTCTCAGGACGCTGGAAAAAATAAAGCATGATATACGGGTTGGTGTCATTGAGGCCGATATCGATTCGACGGTGGACGCGGAGAAAGTTATGGAAGAGAGCGGCACCACCGCCATACAGCTGAGAACGGGAGGGTTCTGTCATCTCGATGCCGCCATGGTGACGCAGGGCCTCGATGCACTGGATTTAGACTCACTGGACCTTGTTATCATAGAAAACGTAGGCAATCTTGTCTGCCCCGCCGAGTTTGACACAGGTGCCACCAAAAACGCAATGATATTGAGTGTTCCCGAAGGGGATGACAAGCCCCTCAAGTACCCCCTCATGTTTTCCATCTGTCACGTCTTGCTCGTGAATAAGATAGATTATCTCGCAAGTGAGGATTTTGATCTCGGGGCATTGAAGCAGAGGGTGAGGGCCCTGAATCCCGATATACGGATTATTGAGGTTTCCTGCAAGACGGGCGAGGGAATCAATACATGGGTGGACTGGCTGAGGAACGAGGTCGAAACATCCTTCTCAGGGTAGGGGTATTAGCATGAGTCTGTATCCCCGTAGCGTTTCATGATTTCTTCAATTTTTTCTTCTGTTTTAGACCACTTATCGTAGAGGATCTCCAGGTGCTCTTTTGTTTTTCTGTATGTGGTGCTGAGCGACTGGATGAGAGTATCATCACTGTAAGTTTCCTGACGGGCAAAGGATTCTTCCATTTCGTGTTTTTTCTTCTCGGCGGCTTCAATTTCCGACTCTATCATTAAGAGGGTGTCACGAAGGGGCTTCAGTTTTCTGTATCGTTCCTGTCGTAATTGCGCCTCCTCTCTCCGCCTGTCTCTTTCTCGAGAGGTGGGAGATATATCACGTTCCTTCCCCTTTAACGCTTTCATTTCTTGTTCTCTGTGATGTTTTTCCAGGTAGTCATCAACATTTCCGTGATAGAGATCGAGACCACCCTCCCCCAGGACCACGACTTTGTTTATGAGGGGGGCAAGAAAGTCCCTGTCGTGAGAGACAATGACATAGGTGCCGGTATAGGCCTCCAGGCTCTCCTGCAGGATGACCTTCGATCTGATATCGAGGTGGTTTGTCGGCTCATCCATGATGAGCAGGTTTGCCGGTTTCAGGAGCATTTTTGCGAGGGCAAGTCGGCTCTTTTCACCGCCTGAAAGGACGGCAACGGGCTTGAAGACATCTTCATCGGTGAAAAGAAAGGATCCGAGCAGCGTCCTCAGTTCACCGGGGGATTTCAGGGTTGCGGTATCATCCAGTGTCCGAATAACGGTCTTCGCTTCGTCGAGTTCTTCCGCCATGTTCTGGGCATAGTAGGATATCTCGGCATTGTGACCGGGTTTTCTCTCGCCCTTCTGGAACAATTCCGTTCCGGCGATGATGCGGGCAAGGGTGGATTTTCCCGATCCGTTTACTCCGAGAAGGGCAATCCTGTCACCCCTCTCTATCTGTAGAGATATATTATCAAATACGGTGTTCGATCCGTAGGCTTTCCGAATGGTTTCAAGCTCCATCACGATGCGTCCGGCCCGGGGCGGTTCGGGGAATTTGAAGGATATATCCTTTTCGTTGTTTCCTATTGAGAGGCGATCCATCTTTTCGAGCATCTTGACACGGCTCTGCACCTGCTTTGCCTTCGTGTTTTTATAGCGGAAACGCTCGATAAAACGCGATGTCTTTTCAATCATCTTCTTTTGATTCTGATAGGTTGCATGCAGGATTTCGAGGCGCTGTTCCTTCTGCTCGAGATAGGAGGAATACGTGCCCGTGTATTCGGTAGCCTTTCCCATCGATATCTCCACGACCTTTTCAACGAGGTTGTCGAGAAATCTGCTGTCGTGAGATACGAGGATGATCGATCCGCCGTAGGAGAGGAGATACTGTTCAATCCACTCCAGGGATTCGATGTCGAGGTGGTTCGTAGGTTCATCGAGGAGAAGGACCGAGGGTTCCTGCAGGAGAAGCTTTGCGAGTTCTATCCTCATCTGCCATCCGCCGCTGAACTCTTCCGTCATTCGATCCATGTCCTTTTCCTGGAAGCCTAAACCGAAAAGGACCTTTTTGATTTTCGATTCCGTATTGTATCCATCACGATGATCAAGGGCCTCCTGAATTTCCGCAAGCTCGGCGACACGTCTCCTGAGATCTGACGCCCCGGCACCGTCCTCAGACGAAATATCGCTGATTATAGTGCTTATTTCTTCATGCCGTCTGTGGAGGCGATTCAGTTCTTCAAAGGCCTGTGCCGTCTCTTTATAGAGAGTAAGGCCGCTATGGTAGACATTATCCTGGGGAAGGTATCCAGAGCTATCAAATCGGGATCTCTGAATCTGTCCGGAATCTGCGTCAATGAGGCCCGTGATAATCTTCATCAATGTGGACTTTCCCGCACCGTTCGGTCCCACGATGGCCATCCGCGTTTTGTCGCCAATATGAAGGGAAAGATTCCTGAAAAGGTATCTCCCCCCGAACTGTTTCGAAATGTTTTGTAATGATATCATATTGTTATGCCTTTTGCCTCGTGGTGCAGGGAAAATCACACCAACGGCCGATGGATTATCATTAAGTAGCGTAATCAGTCAACAGTTCTATGAACTCCCTTTCGTATGTTGTTTGAAATAAAAGGGGTTTGCGGTTATAGTAGGCCATCAAAGAGCTGTATTGCAGAGAACATCTAAAGGGGTAGAGGGTATGACGGATGAAAGGTTGGAACGGCAGATAGCGTTTGTCGTGGAAATAGATAAACTGAAAAGCGTTCACAGGCAGACCATTCTGATCGACAGAACCAGAAAAGAAAATTCGGCGGAACACTCCTGGCATATTGCGGTACTTGCAATTCTTCTCTCCGAATACGCACGAAAAAGCGATGTCGATATCCTGAGGGTCATAAAAATGGCCTTAATTCATGATCTGGTTGAGATCGATGCGGGCGATACATACTGTTATGACGAGAAAGGGACCCTGGATCAGCGGGAGCGCGAGGAGAGAGCTGCCGGCCGTATCTTCGGCTTGTTGCCTGCCGATCAGGAAGAAGAACTCCTTGGCTTGTGGAGGGAATTTGAGAGGGGCGAGACGCCGGAGGCACAGTTTGCGGCCGCACTGGACAGGGTTCAGCCAATTATCAATAATTACAATACAGGGGGAGAAATGTGGAAGTTAAACGGGATACAAAGCAATCAGGTGAGGGATAGAAACAGGGCAGTTCAGAAAGGTGCCCCTCTTCTGTGGGACTATACATCTCATCTTATTAACGATGCGGTGAAACGGGGCATGCTTCAGGAATAGGAAATACGGCGTTAACATAGATACGCCGGTGACGGTTCGCTACCTCGCATTCCCTCCTCTCTCAGGATAATCGGGATTAAAGTGGGACGTAATGACGCTCCGTGTTCTGTCAATAAGCTCGTCTATTTTCTCTGGAGTGTATCCATTCGTATTTATTGGTTTATTCACTATCACCTCGATTGGTCCGGGATGAAACTCCACGCTTTTTTTGGGCAGGATTTTTCTGCTTCCGTTCACGGTAACGGGGAGAATTGGAAATCCCGTTTCCAGTGCCGTCATGAAACCGCCCTTTTTGAAGGGATGGATTTTTCCGTCGGGTGATCTCGTTCCCTCTGCAAAGAACATGATGCTCGCACCTTCGGGAAGCCTTGAAACTCCATTGTGGATACTCTCCACGGCCTTTTCCCTGTTTGATCTGTCAATGTATATGTTTCTTGATTTGTAGAGTGCGTATCCGAAAAGAGGTATCTTACGAAGCTCCTTTTTGATTATCCAGCGAAACTGCATGCCCAGTTTTGTCACGAGGGCAAGAATGTCGAAATGGGACTGATGATTTGAGATGATGATATACGACTGATTTTTCCGGATATATTCCTTTCCCTTTATTTCGGGATGAACCCAGGTTACCTTGAGCATTATCCAGGCCCACGCCTTTGATATGGTGAAGGGGAGATTCCCCGTGCTGCTCAGAAATGCTGATATCGTGATGGGGAGGAAAAGCAGGATCGAGGCGAAACTCATCCAGAAGCAAACCCAGACAATCTTTGCACCGCGAAGAAGAGCATTCATAACGACCTCGCTCATGAGGGGAATAGATTATATGGATAAAATAGCCGAAATCGACTTATTCGTCAATCACCAAGAGGGTGTTTTCATGGGAATAGGGGGGCACGCAGCAGCAGAGTAGCCTCAGTATGGTATTCCCCATATTTTTGATCCTGTGAGGCGTCTCGGGCGGTATATAGACGGAATCGCCCGCCGTGACGGTAAATACCTCTCCTCCTACGGTCATTAACCCTCTCCCCTCCTCGATATGATAGATCTCTTCCGTTTTCATATGCTTATGAAGAAGGGTTTCTGCTCCGGCGGGTACAAGGGCCTCTGCCAGACTCTGCCCCGAATTTCCGTTCTTCTCCGGGTGCATGAGCTCCCGTATAGAGGATCCGTCTTTCGTAATATATGGTTTTATATTATCTTTTTCCGTTTTCGTTACCATTTTACCGGGGCAGACTCATCGAAAAAGTGAGGATAGTATTTCTTGAATGCCGTAATAATCTGTTCCAGAGGAAGATCGGCAAAGCTCCCGAGATCATCCACATATTCAATGTACAGGCTTCCCCTCCTGTCGTATTTGTTAAAAATGGCGTCCGTCCTGCCGTCAAATTCAATGGGATCAATATCGATCTCTCTGCACATTTTTATATCAAAGGCGGGTGTTGCCTTTATCCATCTTCCATCGAGATAAAACTCGGTAAAGCCGTGAAAAACAAAGAGATCGGTTTTCATTGCCTCTTTCAGGGATTCTGAGACGAGGTGATTTCGGATATTTGCACAACCGAGCCTGCTCGGGATTTTCAGGGCCCGTGCTGCCGCGGCGAGGAGGATGGCCTTCTCCACGCACCATCCCTCTTTTTTTTTCAGGACCCTGCTTGCCCTGAACTCCTCCGGTGAGATCGTTACCTGATAGGGATTGTATTTGATGCCGTCGCGAACGGCGTAAAAGAGTTTTACCGCCTTTTCCCTGTCATTTTGTGTCCCCTCGGCAGATGCTCTCGCAAATTCGATCACATCGGGCGTATCGCAGTCTATAGCATCTGTCGGCGTCAAAAAGATGTGAAGGTCGTTTTCCTTTCCGTTTGTCATTTCTATACTCCAATTCCGAGAATTTTCATTTCAGTTGGAAATCGACACGACTGTCCTTAATATTTTCCCGATTCTCCGGCATCAGCGATTTCGGCTCCAAAAGGAATATCCTTTCCTTCTCAACCTTTCCGGAGGCGATAATATAATCCCGTATCACTGAGGCGCGCTGGTATGCGAGCTGTCTAAGATCGTCATCGGTAACCGTTATTGTGTCTGACAACCCTTTTTCCATTTCTTCGACTTTTTTATCCCCTTCCGGTTCGGGGAGTCCCTCTTCTTTATAGGCCATGGCGAGATAGGTTTCATATTCTTCGGGCACTATGACGATTTCTTCCAGAGAAATGGAGGGCAAGCCCTTGCGTGCGTCATCCCTGAGTTTGGCTGACTTTATTTTGTTGTCGAGGAGGGCCTTCTTGAGTATAGTCCCATCGCCCAGCGTATCGGCGTGTCCTTCTATTTCAAGCTTGAGAAGGGGCCTGCTGTAGAGTGCCTCATCGAGCTTATCCAGTTTTTCCGCTACTTCGTCGGTGATTGTCGCACTTCCGTAGTCAAATTCCGCGTAACCGAGCTCTTCGCCGCCCCCTGCAAGACCGCCGATGAGGGCAAAAGGCGACGTTACCGCTTTTTCAATGATGTTGCCGATGATTTTAACGATAAAATAACCAACACTGAACTCCGGATCGTCGAGACTTCCCGAAACGGGGACATCGAGGTCTATTTCTCCCTTTCTGTTCTGGAGAAGGGAAATCGCGAGCTTGACGGGGAGATTGATAGCATCGGGGCTTTCAACGGGCTCACCGAGGGTAAACTGGTCGATGAAGATCTTGTTTTCGGAGGAAATCGACCGTTTATCAATTATATATTCGAGATTGAGAAACAGCTTCCCCTTGTCGATGGGATAGCCAAGGTGTTTCTGTGAGTAAGGAGTCAGGGGACCGAGTTCTATATTTTTAAATTCTATTGTCAGGTCTGCAAAGAAATCCTCCTTCAGCGGGTTAGTGGTTCCTTTTATTGTTAAGGGGATCGTTTTGTCGAGTTTGCCCGTGAGATCGACATCGGCACGGGCCGCTTCTTCAGAGGTAAGCCCTGATATGCTCCCTTCTATCTCGTAGAGATCCGCTGTGTAATTGGGTTTAATTAAACGGTCGGTGAAATTTATGCGTCCCTTTTTGAGACGAACCGTTCCCAGGTCCATCCTTTCAAAGAAGGGGTCGTCCTTTCCCCCTGCCTCTTGTACTGCAGGGGGCTCGCTTTCGTCCTTCTCGCCCCTGAATATCTCGCCTACGTTGAGCGTCTCGTCGGGATTTATTATTATTTTGGCATAAAAATCCGAAAGGGATATCTCACCCATTGCAAGGCTATTGGGATTGTAGCGGAGGTTCAGATTGTCGACGCTCAGCGAGGCAAAGTTGAAAAAATCCTCCCCCTTCGCTGAATCTGCCGATGAAAAATCGGAGAGTGCGACATCGGTCTTGAGGGTAAGGGAGAAGGCGTCTTCTCCCTCTTCGACGGTCAGGGTTCCTTCCGTCGAGACGCTTCCTTTCTGTATAATCAGATCTGCCGCCTCAGATACATAGGGCTGAAAGGGGGTGATGTGAAAATCCGATAGTTTTAACGAGAGATCGACATAGAGCGGGTTCACGCCTATCGTTCCCTCAGTCGAGAAGCCACCCCCCATCTCTTCCTGAAGGTCGAGCCGCAGAGAGCCCCGGCTCTCTTCTGCAGTCGAAATATTTTCGCCTTCAATCGATATATTCTCAAACTTCACCAGTGCAGGCTGGCTCGTTGATCGATCTTCAAATGTCACGGTATATCCATCAGTTGAAAGGGTTTTTACCGTGACGATCCAGGGGGACTCGCTGTCTCCTTCCTTCTCAACGTTCTCCTCACCATCGGCAGGCGGGACGAGGGTGCTCACGTTCAGCGTTCCGTCGCTATCACGGACCAGGCTGAGCGTTCCCTCTGACGTTGATATCATCCCGATATCGATCGTTTTTTCATTGAAGTTGATGCCCGTCTCTTCAATGGTAAAGGTATCAACCGTGAGAAAATCCATACTTTCCTTTCGAAGGAGCATGTCTCTCAGGGAGAGACTGAGATTGTCAAGGCTCACTGCTGCTTGATCATTACTTCCATCATAGTCATAGTCTGTACTGACGGTGAGAGTCCCCTTCTCGATATCGAAGGCGATGGCATCTCGATAATAGGGTGCGTATTTTTTGGCGGATAGCCCTTTTATTGCCGCATTTCCTCTGGAAATAAAGGGATTGAGGGAGAGTTTCCCCTTTACGGCTATTTCTTCCTCGATTTCACTTTTCAGGGACAGGCTGAAGTCAGCCACACCATCTCCTGTGGTGTTTAGATTTATTAAAGACAGTGATATGGGACGAATCTCTGTCTGAAAGGGCTCCGGTCTTGAATTGTCGAAAAAGAGCATTCCCCCCCCAACCATTTCTACCAAATCCATCCTTACGGCCAGTCCCTTTTCGTTACGCCCCTCTTCTTGAACATTGGGTTTCGAGTTGTTGTCCCTGTGCGAATTCTCCCCTTCGGTCTTTGGAAAAAGGGACAAAACGTTTAGATCTCCGTTGGAGTCTCTTTCGATTCGCAGGAATGGTTCCCTCAAGTAAAGTTCCTTTATTACGAGGGCGCGATTAACGAGTGATGATAGGCTCTGGAGATTTACATAGAACTCCGACCACGAGGCGAGAATCTCCGATTTTTCCTCTGTTTTGACCTCGAGGTCTCTGATGGTGAGAGAAAGACTGTAGGGGTTTATCCGTACCGTTTCAATGGCCACTTCTCGCTGGAGGAACTGGGAGAGCTTATCCGTCAGAATTGGTTTGACGATAAGGGGAAGGAGAAGAAACCCGACTAGTGTATAGACGATAAGACAGATAAAAACCCCAACGACAATTTGTGTTGAACGCCGCTTTTCCATTTGCCTATTCCCTCACTTTCAGTTGAGTTTGAAGCTCAGTCTTTTTTTGGGTGAGCAACTCCAGCATTGTACAGCCCGTATCGTCACCCATATCGCAGGCCTTTTTAAAGTCCGAGAGGGCCTTTTCTATCTTTCCCGATCTCAAATACGCCTGGCCGCGACCCGTTATAGCTTCGGCGTAGGCGGGATCGATGGAGAGTGCCACGCCGAAATATTTTTGTGCCTCTCGGTAATCCTTCTTCTTATAATGGGTTATACCCAAAAAGCAGTAAGCCTTCTTGTCTTCAGGGTTGAGTGTTATGGCCTTTTTAAAGTCATCAATTGCCCTGTCGTAATATTCTTCTGTCTCCTGGTAGGCAAGCCCCCGGCTGTAATAGAGATAGGCCTTTTCAGGGCTCAGTTCGATGGCTCGTGAGTAATCGTCGATTGCCTTTTCGTGAAAGTTTATCAGGGCCAGGGCATTCCCTCGGTTGTAATAGGCGCGGCCGTCATTCGGGTTCATCTGAATAACACGGGTGAAATCCCCGATTGCACTTTTGTAACTGCCCCTTTTGAGATAGGCAAGACCCCTGTTATAGTGTGCATTAATCAGGTTAGAATCCCCGTGGCCTTGAAGGAGCTTTATTGCGGTTCCATAATAAAGAGCGGCAGCTTCATACTGTGCCTTTTCAAAACTATGATTTCCGAGAGTTATGAGGTGCTTGACCGTTGCCTCATTCCGAGGGCTAAAAGAAGATTTCGATGCCCTTTCATCCGATGGCACACTGCATGACAGAAGGAGAAACATGATAAGCAGCAGCGATACAACTGCGAATAATTTTCTGGCCATCTGGTTCCCCTAAAAAAATACTTTCCAAGGGCATTTATCTATCAGATGGGCCCTTTCTTTTCAAACATTAACATATTTTCGTAAAATATATTGAAATTATGTACATCCCGGTTTAACATTATTTCACTGTTCTTTGGTTCTTCTGTCCCGGTACTATTGAAACTCCCCGCAATCCCGTATAAGCGATATCTCTGCTTTTGCTCCGACAGGTTGCGGGGAAGCTCCGACTGTTCAGGAAAAATATTTTCTTTCTTCGCTTGCTAATCCCGCAGAAAGCAGCGGGGAATGCGCTCGCTGCTCAGTTCGATGTTATTTCATTACGTTAAAGAAATGGTGACGGTGCAGTTTTTGCCTGCGGCTTAATCCTGAAGGTATCACCATAAGTGAGGAGGAGTGAAAATGCTGAAGGAATTGGTGAAAAAAAACAGGAGTTGTCGTCGATTTTTTCAGGATTATGTGATCGGAATCGATATACTGAAAGACCTGGTTGATTGTGCCCGGTTGAGCGGATCTGCCGGTAATGTGCAATCGCTCAGGTACATTGTTTCTAATGACCCTGAAAAGAACGATAAGATATTTCAAACACTTGCCTGGGCGGCCTATTTTGAAGACTGGCCCGGTCCGCCCGAAGGGGAACGGCCCGCTGCATATATCGTGATCCTCGATGACAAGGAAACAACCATGTCATTGGGATGTGACTGCGGTATCGCTGCCCAGAGCATGATGCTCGGTGCAGCCGAAAAGGGCCTGCGGGGATGCATGATCGCTTCGATAAAACGGGAGATGCTTCGTGATGCGCTTGGAATTCCCGAAGGGTACGATATCCTTCTTGTTCTTGCCCTTGGGAAACCGAGAGAGAAGGCGGTAATTGAAACCATTGGTCCTGCCGACAGCATACAATACTGGAGGGACAGCAATAAAGTGCATCACGTCCCGAAAAGGGACCTCGACGATATTATAATTGGTTAAACGGGAGCGGCCCTCGTGACAGAGGCATTCCCCTGTCCCCTGCCTGTCAAATTATTTATGAATATGAGAGAAGAATCAATCGTATTTCTGAAATCTGTCTCTCGTGAAGCCGGAGTAGCATGCAATGAACACGGATATACATGATTTTGATGTGATAAAGGGCGATCTTCTTCAGGTAAACACGGAAATTCTGGCCCTCTTTGAGAAGGCCAGGACGATCCCGGGTATGTCCAAATTTCCCTTCGACGGATGGGAAAAGGTGGGGCACAGCATTGAGGAACAGATCCATGACGATATACTGAGGGTCGCCGTCGTCGGTGCCATAAAATCCGGAAAGAGTACCTTTGTCAACTCCCTCTTGGGGGGAGACTACCTGAAACGGGGAGCCGGCGTTGTTACCTCCATCGTGACGCGAATCCGAAAAAGCTCCCAACTGACGGCGTCTCTCGACTTTAAAACCTGGGATGACGTCAATACAGACATGCAGCAGGCAATGATTCTCTTTCCGTCTCTGAACTGGCGTCCCGATGGCGGCGGATTTGACATACGTCGTGAGGAGGATCGCCGCGAGTTGGGAAAGGCCCTCGATTCAGTAAGTGTTGAAAAGCTCATTTCGAAGGAAACACTCGATGTAAACGGTGTATTGCTGACGTCGTATCTAAAGGGGTATGGACGTGTAAGAGAAATGATCGGCCGGAGCAGTGAATTACAGAAATTTGAAAAATCGAATTTTTCCCGGCACAAGGATTTCGTCGGTGATGATTCACTCGCCGTCTATCTGAAAGACCTGGAACTGGGGATCCCGGGCGGGGAGATTCTCGGAGAAAACATTGAAATTGCCGATTGCCAGGGAATTGATTCCCTCAACCCTCTCCACCTTGCGATGATTCAGGATTACCTCCTTCGGGCCCACCTGATCATTTATATTTTGAGCAGCAGGACGGGAATACGTCAGGCCGATATGCGATTCCTCTCCATAATCAGGAAAATGGGTCTTATGGAAAATATCTTCTTTGTGGTGAATTGCGATTTTAACGAACATGAAGACATCGACGGCCTCAAGGCGGTTGTTGCAAGGATAAGAGAAGAAATATCAGTGGTAAAACCGGGGCCGAAACTCTTTACCTTTTCCACCCTCTTTCATCTCCTCGACGGGCTCGACGATACCATAACCCGGCGAGACCGTGTACGGATGGAGCAATGGCAAAACGAAAAGGAATTCTCCGATTTTTCCCATAGCGAAAGGGCACGATTCCTGTCTACATTTTTTGAGAAGCTCACCCGCGACCGATTTACTCTCCTTTTGAAAAATCATGTGGAGCGTGTGGGGATCATCGCGGCCGGTCTCCATGACTGGACAGAGATCAACAATGATATCCTGAGGAAAAACACGGAGGGTGCAAAGGAGGTTTTAACGAGGATAGAGACGGCGAGGGAAAAATTGAATCAGCAGAAATCGCTGATAAAAAACACGCTCGACGGGACCTCACAAAAGGCGAAGCGTGAACTCGGCAGGGATGTGGACAGATTTCTTGACGTCCGTTATGGCGATCTGGCCAAGGATATCAACGGATTTGTAAAGAAATATACGGTTGATTATAGCAAAAATGAGAGTGATATTGAGGAGATGGGATTCTCAACGACACTGTATATGATATTTCAGGATTTCAAGCGGGCACTCGATCGTTATATGGCGGAGACGATAAATCCTCGATTGATAGAGTTTATAAAAAAGGAGGAGGGGAAGTTCAGGGACCTACTCGATACAACGGTCAATTCATATGACGCCCTGGTGAGGGACGTTCTGCAAAAGCATGAAGAAACCCTGAAAGGCCTCGGCATCTCATCGAGGAGTTACAGGGCGGCTGAAATGCATTCCGTTGACATGGAGGGTCTAAAGAGGCGCAATGCCCTCAGTGCTCCCCCTCTTGTTTCCACCTTTCGCTACACGGCCAAGATCCGAACGGAAGCTATCATGCGCCGCGGATTTTATAATGTTGTTAAGGTCCTGAAAAAGCTGATGAAGAAACCGATTCAAAACGAACAGGAGGGGGAGATTTTTGCGCTGAAAGACGGGGTGAAGAGGATAAAGCAGGAAACGGAAAATTCTATCGCCTTCCATTTGAAAGACTACAAAGAAAACCTGAAGTTTCAGTATTTGTACAAGCTTGTCGATAGTGTCTCGGAAAATCTTCTGGAAACCCTGCTCGATCGCTTCAATGTGTTTACCACCGATATGTCGGAGATGGCGGGATTGGTGGATGCAGAGCAATCAGCCAAGGAAAAGGCCGTCGAAATATTGAAATCAATGGAAGCGGGATCCCGGGAAGTCCTGGAGGACATATCCCGGCTGAGAGGGGAATTCGAGAGTTGATATACTGAAAACAGATAGTTGACCGGGGGTGCACCCGCAAGCCTCGCCCTGTGGGCGGGGAGATTCACACACACTCCGAAACCCTTGTATGAAGCGTCGTGTACTCTTATACTCCCATAACGTCGCGTGCGATGACAACCCTCTGGATTTCGGACGTTCCCTCGTATATGGCGGTGACCCTTGCATCCCTGTAAAGGCGTTCAATCTTGAAATCCGTCATATAACCATAGCCGCCGTGAACCTGGAGAGACTTGTAGGCCGCTCTGTTTGCGAGCTCCGAGGCAAAAAGCTTTGCCATGGAGGCTTCCTTTGTAAAGGGAATTCCCTTATCCTTTCGATGGGCGGCAGAGAGAGCAAGAAGACTCGCCGCCTCGATCTCGGTGGCCATATCGGCAACCATCCATTGAATTGCCTGGAATGAGCCGATATTTCTCCCGAACTGTTTCCGTGTATTTGCGTAGCTGACGGCCTCATCCAAACAGGCACGGGCGATGCCCAGTGACTGGGAAGCAATCCCGATGCGGCCGCTGTCGAGCGCCGTCATGGCAACCTTGAACCCCTGTCCTTCTCTCCCCAGGAGATTCTCCTTGGGAATTCTGCAGTCATCGAAGATAAGCTCGACCGTATTCGACGCCTTCAACCCCATCTTTTTCTCTTTCTTCCCTACAATGAAACCGGGGAGTCCCTCCTCGACGATGAAGGCGGACAACCCCCGGTTTCCCTTTTTGCTGTCCGTCCGTGCGATGAGATTGATCAGGCCGGCATATCCGCCGTTGGTGATAAAGTTCTTTGACCCGTTAATGAGGTAATAGTCGCCCCTGTCTTCCGCTTTTGTTGTCATGCTTCCCGGATCCGAACCCGCCCCCGGTTCCGTCACTGCAAAGGCCCCGAGTATCTCTCCGCTCGCCAGGAGTGGTAAATATTTGGTTTTCTGCTCTTCGCTTCCGTATTTTAAGAGGGGTTCGGCAGAGAGATTTGCCACCGACATAGTTACCGCCGAGGATGCGCACGCATAGGCGATTTCCTGCAAGGCCAGGCAGTAGCTGACGGCGCCGGCACCGGTACCTCCGTATTCCGGAGGGATCATCATTCCCATGAGGCCGAGCTGGCCCATCTTTTTTATCACCTCTTCGGGGAAGATCTCTTTTTCATCTCTCTCGCCCGCATAGGGTTCGAGTTCCCTTTTCGCGAAATCCCTGGCCATCAATCTGACCATTTCCTGCTCACTGGTGATGTGGAACAATGTTATGTCCTCCCCTATGGTGTGTAGACAACGACGAGGAGTTCAGTGGTTTCCCCCGTCGGGTTGCTGAGTTTATGGTGAAGGGCGGAATTGAAATGGATGCTTTCCCCCGGTTTCAGTTTTGTCAGGTTTTCCCCCACCTGTATGGTGAGACCACCCTTCAATACGTATATAAATTCCTCTCCCTCGTGGTGGTATTCGACACCTTTATGCTTTGTCTTTGGATCTATGGTCACGAGATAGGACCTTAAATGCTTGTCCAGGCCATGCCGGGTCAATGAGGTGTATGCATAGGAATCCACTCTCTTTTTATGACTTTTGACCCGTTGCTTTGATGCCTTTTTTTCCTCTTCCGATTCGATCTGGGAAATGTCTACCTTGAAAGTCCGGCTGAGTTGGAGGACAAGCGATACGGGGGGTACCGTCTTGTCTTCTTCGACTTTCTTAAGGATTTCAAAGGAATATCCCGTTTCGTGGGCGAGGTCTTCCAGGCTGAGACCTTTTTCTTCCCGTATGGACCGTATTCTCTGACCGAAGGATTTCCATTTTTTAACCGGTTTTTTTGCCATCTATCCCTCCCTCTCTATGATCATGGTTACGGATTCTCCGCCCCCCAGGCAGAGTGATGCCTGTCCGATCTCCGCCTTACGCCTTTCCATTTCATACATGAGTGTTGTCAGGACGCGGGCTCCCGATGCACCGATGGGATGACCGAGAGCTATGGAACCGCCGTTGACGTTGAGCTTTTCCTCGTCGATGCCGAGTTCCCTTCTTACGGCGAAGGTAGACCCTGCAAAGGCCTCATTAACCTCGTGCAGCTGAATATCGGAAATATCCATGCCCGCTCTTTTCAGGGCCTTCGGGATCGAATATATCGGTGCCATGAGGACGTATTTGAGATCGATTCCTGCAGAGGCGGACGCTACGATTTTTGCGAGGACGGGAAGCCCCATTCCCCGGGCCTTTTTCCTCGATGTTACTGCGAGGGCCGAAGCCCCATCGCTTATAATTGATGAATTCCCGGCAGTTGCGTAACCGTTTTTTTGAAAGGCCGGTTTCATGGCTGAGAGTGCCGCCATACTTGTCGGCCGTGGTCCTTCGTCGGTATCTATTGTTACGGTGCCCCTTTTCCTGTCGGGTATATCAACGGGTATAATCTCTTCCACAAACCGACCCTCTTGTATCGAGGTTACCGCCCTCTCATATGACATACAGGCAAAGGCGTCCTGTTCTTCCCTGCTTACGCCCCATTTCTCCGAGATAAGGTCGTTGCTAATTCCCATATGGAAATCATTGATCACATCCCAGAGGCCATCGTGTACCATATGATCCAGAAGTTCTCCCGTTCCCATCCGTATGCCGAGTCTTGAATTCGGGAGATAATGTGGAGCGGCACTCATATTTTCCATGCCCCCGGCGACAGCAATATCTGCGAAACCCGTTGTCACATACTGAGCCGCGATAACAAGGGAGATAAGTCCGGAGCCGCATACCTTGTTTACCGTGAGGGCTCCTTTCTCTACAGGGATATTGCTCTTTATGGAGGCCTGCCTTGCAGGATTCTGCCCGTATCCGCAGGGAAGTACCATTCCCATTATGACATCATCCACATCTTCCGGCCGAAGGCCTGCCCGTTTAATAGCTTCTTTGATTACGATTGCGCCGAGATCGGTTGCGGGGAGTTTGCTGACACCCCCCTGAAATACGCCTAAGGGTGTTCTGCAGGCGCTGAGCAATACTACGTCATTCTCGTTTTTCATCAAACCCCTCCTTTTTTGCAGAAAAACTTCACATGAATGGATATTTGACAATGATTAATGAGTCAAGCGTTTTTTATCCCGTTAAAGACGGAAGCGCTTGTGTTTTGTTAAAAAGGGTGTAGAAAATCTTATCTTGCCACAATGTGAAAAAGTTGTTAACTAAAGTCGGTTTTGGTTGAAGGATTGGATGGTTTTAAGGTAAATCTGTCCGGTTGATCGGGGGGGAATACTGAATGATATCAAAAAGAAACCTTATAGCAAGAAGATTTTGATAGAGTCGGCAGAAAGGAGGGGACGGGGTGTATTTCGACAAGGATCTGCTCACACAATCAAGCGAGTTGAGGAAAAAATGGGAGGATGAAGTAAAAAAGACCGTCGCCACATCGTCGGACCAGAAAGAGCGATGGTCGACGGTGTCGGACCTTGAAATCAACCGAATCTATGGACCCGAAGACATAAAAGACATGGATTTCGCACGGGACATCGGATATCCCGGTCAATTTCCCTACCTTCGGGGAAATCAGGTCACCGGCTACCGCGGCAGATACTGGACCTTCCGAATGTTTGCCGGGATGGGGAGTGCAAAAGACACCAACGAGCGCTGGCATATGCTTCTGAAACATGGGCAAACCGGACTCAGTACCGCCTTTGATTTCCCCACTCTCATGGGATATGACACGGGTGATCCGAAGGCCCGCGGGGAATGCGGGAAGTGCGGCGTTGCAATCGACACGCTTGAGGATTTCATGCAGCTTGTCGAGGGAATTCCCCTGGATAACCAATTCAATCAAGGGGGAGGGCGTGAATAACAAGGATAGCTTATGAATCACCAGGATA
>JAFGBH010000038.1 GCA_016933215.1 Deltaproteobacteria bacterium
CCGGTGTCTTGAATATAAAGAGGATTCCCAAGGCCATACCGATTGCCCATACCGCTCCGATAATGGTATCTTCGCGCTCTTTTACCTTAAGGGTCACGACGCCTATTACGAGTGCCGCGAGAAGTGCCGCAATGACGGCACCGTAAAGTGGGTGAAACCAGTCATAGTGGAAGACGACCTGAAAAAATCGGGCTGCACCGAGGCCTGCCAGAGCGCTGTGGGCAATGCTACCGGCAATATAGGTGATCCGGCGTGTTACCACATAACTTCCGATGATTCCGCAGGCAATGCTTGCCAGAAATCCGGTCAGGAGAGCGTGCTGAAGAAAGGTCTGTTGCGACAGGTCAGTGATAAATTCAGACACAGTCGGTTCCTCCCCCACTGAAGGTGTCGTGACGTACCATGCGTACGTCCGTTCCATAAATCTCATGTATCATCTCGCCGGTAATTTCACTGGTTTCGTGAACGACGACGCGGCGGTTTACACAGGCCACATTTTTTACGTACTGTGAGACAAAGCCCAGATCATGCGTTACGAGGACGATGGTAATTTCCTTGTTGAGATCGTGCAAAACCTCGAAGAGTTCCGTTTCGATGGCAACATCGATATTGGAGGTCGGTTCATCAAGGAGGAGAAGCTCGGGATTTGAGACAAGGGCCCTCGCGACGAGTACTCGCTGCCTTTGCCCTCCCGAAAGGTCTGAGAAGTGACGGTTGCGGACATTGCATACTTCAAGTTTGTCGAGCACTCCTGCCGCTGCTTCCCGGTCACTTTTCTTGTAAAATCCGAGCCGTTTCGAATCGCCAAGACGTCCCATGAGAACCACATCCATAACTGTTACGGGAAAGAGCGGATCAAGCGATGTGTGCTGGGGCATATATCCTATGCGGGAGCGGGCCCGTTCCGGTGTATCGCCGAAGACGCTGACGGTTCCCCCGGTCGGTTTCAGTAAACCCAGCATGAGCCGGAGCAGGGTCGTTTTGCCCCCCGCATTTGGCCCGACGATAGAGAGGAAATCCCGCTCGACGACACGGAAAGAAACATTTTCCAGAACGGGAAACCTATCGTAGGAATAGGAAACGTTATCAAATTGTATGACCTCTTTTTCCGTCATTTCTCCTCCTCAGGGTGAGGTGTTTCGTCTTTTTAATTCGGGCGTTTAAAAGATTGCCCGATGGTATTCGCCATCTCTTCCATGTTCTTTATATAATGAAGCGGGAGAGGATTTATCGGTACGACCGAGCCGCCTATCGCCCTGGCGACTTCCTCTGCCTCTCTTTTTGTATATTGAGGCTGCACGAAAATGGTCGTTACCTTATCTCTTTTGGCCATTCTAATAAAGGAAACCATCTCTCTGGGTGCGGGTTCCTTCCCCTCAGTCTCTATGGCAACCTGTGTGAGACCATAGGCATCACAGAAATATCCGAAGGCGGGATGAAAGACATAGACATTTTTCCCTTTAAATGGTTTCAGTATCGTCGCGATTCTTGTGTCCAGCTCGTCGAGGTCTTCCAGAAGGCCCTGGAGGTTTGCAACAAACCGCGTTGAATTCTCCGGATAGACTTCAGAAAGCGCATTGCAGATGGTAACGGCCTGTATCTTCGTATATTGCGGATTAAGCCATATATGGGGATCTGCCGAAATTTCTTTTCCTTTCTCCTCGCTTTTGAAATAACGGAGCGGGATGCCCGAGCGAAGATCGAAAATATTGAGAGTTTCGAAGTTACGGCGAACCGTGTCAATAAATCCCTTCTCAAAGGGAGTTCCCGCGCGGAAATATATCCTCGACCTTCCCAGTCCTGCCATCTGCCGCGGAGTGGGTTCATAGGTTGCGGGGGATTGCCCCTCGCCGACAAGGACATTCGCTTCGACAAGGGAACCCCCGATGCGTTCGACGAAATATGCGTGCGGTATGATACTGACAAAGACAGGGATCTTCTCCTGGGTATCTGCGAGCAATTGCGCCTTCCCGGAAAAGAGAACTATCGCCGCTATGACAGCGAAGCCAAAGAAGCATTTCGTCCTTCCAGTCCCTCCTTGAGGAAAAAAAACATGTCTCACTTTCATGGCTCCCTTTCCGAAACTCCTTCAGCGACTGTTGCCACAAATCAGGATACGTTCATGGCAGGTATCGCATTTTTCAAAGAAATGATCGTTGGTAAATCTATCCCAGTGACGTTTCTGATCTTCATTCAACTTTCCACTGCCCCTGCAGAGCGGACAGGTACTTTCGAGGGCGACGGTTATCGCCCTTCGAATAAATTCGGAACGGTTCGGTATTGTTTTGATAATCTCGTGCAGATCTTTATCCACCTTGAATGTGATAATTTCCTCTTTCTTCATATGACACGACTCCTCCGGCCAGGATGGCAGTAGTATTACTTTGTATTACCTTTGTGTCAAGGATTTTTTATGGGGAACGTGTGTTGGGGTCCTTGGTAGAGAGTTGCTACCTGCTTCGTGTGACGCCCACCTTTTCACAGTAAGGTGAGATGGGGCATACACTGCAGAGCGGAGATACCGGACGGCATATTCTCCTGCCGAATGCCACCAGAAGGGTATTAAAGTCGATCCAGTACTTTTTCGGGAGTTTCTCGCGGAGTGCATATTCCGTTTCCTCCGCTTTTGTGGTCTTTACGTAGCCGAGACGGTTTGAAATTCTATGAACGTGTGTGTCGACACAGATGCCTTCTGTGCCGTATCCGAGAGTAACGACGAGGTTTGCCGTTTTTCTCCCCACGCCCTTGAGCTTGAGTAGTTCATCGATGGTGTCGGGAACCCTCGATTTGTAGTTCTCCACGAGTTCCCCGGAGACTCGAATAATGGTTTCGGCCTTATTTCTGTAAAAACCCACCGGGTAGATTGCGGCGATAATCTCATCTTCGGTAAGTTGCAGCATCTCCTCGGGGGTAGCGGCCAGTTGTAATAACCGTTCCGTTGCCACCTCGGTGACTTCATCCTTTGTCCGAAGACTGAGGAGGGTGGATATCAGTATATGAAAGGGGTTTTTTTCTCTCTCAGCCAGGTCGGTAACGATCGGATATTTTCCCTTCTCCAGTTCGTCTCTGAGAAGATGAATAACTGTGGCAATGTGCTCGTTTCTCATTGATCCGATGTGCAGTTATTCGTAGCCTTCGTCATTGGCCAGGATATCGAGGTGCAGCGTGGCAATATCTTCGATGTCGAGGTTAACCTCTCCCTTTGTATTTCTGAGATCAACCGTTTTGATATATCGCTTGCACTCGTTGCAGACATCAACCCGGTATTTTTCCTCATCTTCTATGGTGAAATAGGCGAGTGCCTGCTGATCTTCGTTTCCGCAGAAGGGGCACTTGACGCGTTTGTAGCGCCATTCGAGACCGCACTGACTGCAGAAGAGATACCGCCTGCCCTCTTCATCCTTGAGTTCTCCAATCTTTGGTTCCCGACTGCAGATCGGACAGTATCCCTCGGACCACTCGGATGCGTCGATAAGTTTACCGTATTTTTCTGAAACCACTTCAAGGGCGGGACGAAGACTTTCTTCGATGAGAAAACCGAGAAGATCAAAGACATTCTCTTCATCGTCATCCTCGGCTTCATCGGCTGATGGGGTGCCGAAAGAATCACATATCATTGTGGCATAGTCAATGGTTCCGTCTTCCAGCCTTTCGATAATTTCCTTTGTTTCCTCGGGTGTCCTTTTCTCCGCTACCTTGAGAAGGGAAATGAAATACTTTTTGGGTTCGCTGAGATCAAAGGTGTTTTTCGTAAAATCTATGAGGGGGAACCCTCCGTCGAGCTTCTTTTGGACCAAGGCTTCATCAACATTGAATATGTCATCCCTCATCCTGCGACGGGCTTCTTCTCGCAGTATCAATATCTCCTCAAGTATATCGAGCAGTTCCACATAGTGGGGGTTCATGTTTTTATAGCGTTCTATTGTTTTTAATGTTTCCTTCAGAATTGTTGCCATTTTTTTCCTCTGTCGTTCTCTTTCTAACATATGTGGACCTCTCTATATATGCTTTTCCTTCCAACTTCAAGAAATACTTTATGCCAAAAAAAGACCCGCTCTGAAAGAGCGGGTCTTTTTATTTTCTATAGAGAAATCAGTTTACTGTTAGTGGGAAGCCCCTTTTTCTTCACCGAAAACTTCGAGCTTTCCCGATTCTTCCATTTCCTTCAGCCATTTTGGACACTGTTTCTCCGCCCAGGATCTCGTCACGTAGCCGGTGAAAATCGCCTGCGCCGAACCGGGTACGCCTATTGTTCCCAGATAGAGATGGATAAAGAAAAATGGGAAGATGACCAGGAGTCCCAGGGCATGGAGCGGATACATCCAACTCACGAGTGCCCGGGGCAGGCTGAGCGGGAACCACATGATGAGCCCGCTTATAACCATAAGGACACCGAATCCTGCCACGGCCAGGAAAAACGCCTTCTGCCCGGGGTTATATTTGCCCGTCTCCGGCGGATTTTCCACATGCCAGAGGTAACCTCCCGCACACTTGATCCATTCCAGATCCTCGGGGAACTTGAATATGCCGGCCTCTTTCCACCAGATAAGAATGGCGAAGATGAGCGCCGGAATAAAGAGGATCCCCGTGAAATTGTGTATGAGTTTCAGATTCTTCAATCCCCCAACGGGAATACCGAGGAAATTAAAGGAGTGAAACATCATTCCAAGGCCTGTGATTATCAGAAGGAGGCAGGTTATGGCCAGCCACCAGTGTATAATCCTCTCAAATGCGTCTGATGCTTTGATCATTCCTTTTTTTGGTATCATCTTATTCACCTCCTCCTTCGCTTGCCTTATCGCCGCTTGTGTCTTTCGGCCCGTGGATGAGGTAGTGCAGGAAAGCTCCTGCTATGACACCACCCGTTGCCAGGAGACTGAATGGCTTGAGCCAGTCTTTCCAGACAATGACGGAGAGCGGAACCCTCGGATTTTCCGGGAGGGCATCGTAAACGGCTGGCTTTTCGGGAAGCACGTAGATCATATGTGTTCCACCGACGAATTTGTCCCCGTATACGTAGGCATTACCTCCAAGGTCCTTGACTCTCTGGTGGGCAAGTTTGATCATCTCGTCTTTGTCGCCGAACTGGAGGGCACCGGTGGGGCATGCCTTGACACACGCCGGGTCCATTGCATTATCTATTCTCGAAAAACACATGTCACATTTTGCAATCTTATCGGTCGCGGGGTCATATCTGGGTACATCAAAGGGACAGGCATTAATGCATTCCTTGCAGCCGATGCATTTCGACTGGTCAAGGGCAACAGTACCATACTTAGTGTGATGAAGTGCACCACTGGGGCATACCTTGACACAGGCAGCATCGGTACAGTGCATACATGCATCCTTCCTGAAAAGCCACTTGACGCCACCATTTCCGTTGGAAATTTCCTGGAACCTCATAAGTAACCAGGTATTGGGCTGAAGATCGGGCGGGTTCTGGTATGTCCCTCTGTTTTCGGTCTGTTTCGCCGGAAGCTGATTCCACTGCTTGCATGCAAGCTGACATCCTCTGCAACCGGTACATTTTGTCGCGTCATATAATTTTGCTTTCTCGGACATTGATTACACCCCCTTCCTTTCAACATTTACCATGAAGGCCTTGCTCTCCGGTATCATGGTATTGGCGTCTCCGATGAACGGTGTGACGATATTTGCCGAGTCACCGAAGGTGAATACCTCCGGTTTCTTGTCACCATGGACGTACTCTCTCATTTTCGTCGTTACCCATCCGTAGTGCCATGGGATACCAACCTGGTGTACGACATTTCCATTTATATTGAAGGGTTTAAACCGCTCCGTCACGATAGCTACCGCATCAACCTGACCCCGCAGTGATTTTACCGCGACGATCTCACCGTTTTTGATTCCCTTCATCTTTGCAAGCTCAACGCTCATCTCAACGAACATGCTGGGCTGCATTTCGGCGAGCCAGGGGCACCACCTGGTCATGAGACCTGTCTGCCAGTGCTCGCTCACGCGGTAGGTTGAACAGATGAAGGGGAAACGGGGATCGCAGGTTGCCCTTCCATCCACGTTCGTTCCCGAACCTTCTTTGTCCCATCTTTTTATGACCGGATTGACCATCTGTGGAGACATGTAATTTTTCTCGACGGGACATTCCAGCGGTTCGTAATGCTCCGGGAATGGTCCTTCAGCGAGCCCGGGACCAAAGATGCTCCCGACGCCGTGCTGTTTCATGATAAAAGGTGGTCGTCCGGAACCGGGTGCCGCGACACCGTCCGGGACATCTCCAACCCATTTGCCGCCGTTCCACATGATAACGGGATGTTCTTTGTCCCAGGGTTGCCCGGTGTCGGGATCAACCGAGGCGCCGTTGTAGATGATCCTTCTGTTTACCGGCCAGCACCACGACCAGTCGGAATAAAGTCCCACACCGGAGGCGTCCTTCTTGCCGCGACGTGCCGCCATATTTCCCTTTTCCGTATAGGAATTACAGTAGAGCCAGTTTCCGGATGAAGTGGACCCGTCATCCTGGAGGAAGGCAAAGCTCGGAACGAGGGTGCCTTTTTTGTAGAGCGTTCCGTTGATTTCCTTGTCTTCGAGGAAGTAACCGTTGATCTCTTTGGCGATGGCATGTGTGTCGAGATGCCGAACCTTTCCGTCGGCCTTCTTCGGGCCGTAATCCCAGGTCAGTTTTGTGATGGCTTCCTTGAACGGACCGCCTTCCTTTTCATAAAGTTCTCTGACTTTATAGAAAAGTTCGGTGATGATTTCGCCATCAGGTGTGGCCTCTCCCGGAGGATTGACCGCTTTGTACCGCCACTGCATCCACCTGCCGCTGTTGGTGATGCTTCCTTCCTTTTCTATGGATGCAGCACAGGGGAGCATGAAGACCTCAGTCTTTATCTTCTTTGGATCCATGCCGGGGCCCTTCCAGAAGGAGCCGGTCTCGCTGTCGAAGATATTGACATTGACCATCCAGTCGAGCTTGGTCATTGCCTCTCTCGTTTTATTGGAACTGGCGCCGCTACAGGCGGGGTTCTGGCCCCACGCGAAAAATCCGCTGAATTTCTCCTTGTACATTTCGTCAAAGAGCGTCAGCCAGGAGTAGTTTGCTCCGTCATCAAGTTTGGGGAGATAGTTGTATGCCTCGTCAAGTGTGGCATTCATGCCATAGTGCGCTCGGAGAAGACTGGCAACGTACTTCGGATAGTTCTTCCACCAGTTCAGACTCTTCGGTTCTTTGGTTCCAGGCGTATACTTTGCGTTGTATTCAGCCAGTGTGGGGAGCGATGCTACTGGAGTCTTCAGGTATCCGGGAATAATATGGAAAAGCAGGCAGTGATCTGTGGACCCCTGTACATTTGACTCACCCCTGAGGGCGTTGACGCCGCCACCGGCTACGCCCATATTCCCGAGGAGCAGCTGGATCATGGCCATCGTCCTGATGTTCTGAACGCCAACCGTATGCTGGGTCCATCCCATGGCGTACATGATAGTTCCCGCTTTCCCAATTTCACCGGTTTTGGTGTATTCCTTGTAGACGGTAAGGAGATCTTCCTTCGGCGTACCGGTAATCTTGGATACGAGGTCGGGATTGTAGCGTGAGTAGTGCTTTTTCAGAAGCTGGAAGACACAATTGGGGTTCGAGAGGGTCATATCCTTCTTTACGACGCCGTCGGCATCGGTCTGGAAGGACCAGGTCGATTTGTCATATTTGGCATCGCCAAGACCGGAAAATACGCCATCATTATCACCGGGCATCTTGAAGGCAGGATTTATCAGGAAAGGTGCATTCGTGTAATGCTTGACATATTTTTCCTGAATCAGATTGTTGTCCAGTATGTATTTTATCATACCTCCCAGAAAGGCAATATCGGTACCCGATCTCAGGGAAGCGTAAATATCAGCCTTTGAAGAGGTCTGGGTGAACCGGGGATCGACATTTATCAGCTTTGCGCCGTGATCTTTTGCCTTTGTTACATACTTGAATGAAATTGGATGGTTGGAAGCAGCATTGCTTCCCATGATTAATATGCAATCACTGTTTTCGATATCATTCCAGTGATTGGTCATCGCACCGCGTCCGAACGACTCTGCCAGAGCCGCAACAGTAGCGGAGTGTCAGATACGGGCCTGGTGTTCGA
>JAFGBH010000039.1 GCA_016933215.1 Deltaproteobacteria bacterium
AATGGCAAAAGTTCAAACATGCTGATTTTATGATGTATCTCCTCTTTCCTTTTTAAATTACATGAAGTATGGTTTAGCTGGATTTCGGCAAAAACCCACCAAGTATATTGATTGTTGACAGAAGGAACGAAAGATCCAAATGGTTTTAGTTTGCTATCGATGAAGTAAGAATTAATAAAAAAGGATAATTTGAAAATGGGATTTATTATAGTAATTGTTCCACTTCTAATAGTTTCAATAATCGTTTATTTTGCGGTTTAATCTAGTGCCGCTGGTTGGGTGGTACTGATATGGCTAGTTTTATGGAATATATTTGCTTTATTCAAAAGTTTTTCTATTTATAGATCATTTGTAAATGGAAAATCAATAAATGCAGGAGAGTTGATAGCAATGGCTTCGCAACCATTCGTTGCATCAATCATCCTAGTTGTATCTATATGCTTGTTATTCATTGATGTGAGCAAACTTCATCTACTTTGGTTCTATTCATTAATTAATATCATATCCGATTTTACTATAGGAACACGAGCAGTTAAGAAATTCGAAAGTTTTGAATAAACGGAATGAATGGGGACTGTTCTATTTAATTGTCAACCAGTCGCTCCACCGGATCGCGTGCCTGCGGCCCGCTCCCGGTGAGCTTTTCGTACGGCCGCGCTGCGCGCGATTGTTCGGCGATTTGCGCTTTCGCACTCGCCGTTAGACAAGGAGGGCATATGTTATGATCGTTGTAAAAGCTATTGGGGTCAGCCGCATATCACTTTTTGTTATATTTATTTTTTTGGTTATAACCGCGTGCAAGACGACAGATGTAGGTTCCTCAAAACAAAATCAATTGCCGCTGATAACTCAGGATTTGAAATCTCTTAGCAATTCAAATGGTAAAATTGTCGAATCACGACATATCAATGTAAAATCTAAATGGTCAGATAAAACTGAATGTTATAAAATTAAATATTTAAGCGATGGCTTAAAGGTTGTCGGCTTTGTAGTTAGACCTAAAACGAACGGTCCAAAATTTCCAGTAATCGTATACAATAGAGGAGGCAACCGCGAATACGGTAAAATAAATGAGGGAACTTTAAGATACCTATCATATTTATCATCAAACGGCTACGTAATTTTGGCATCTCAATACAGGGGAAATGACGGAGGCCAAGGCAGGGAAGAATTTGGTGGCAAAGATATCAATGACGTTTTAAACATAATAAAGTTAGCAAAGAGCCTTCCGTTTGTAGATCCATCAAAAATTGTAATGTTGGGTTATTCTAGAGGCGGAATGATGACATACTTGGCAATAAAGCATGGTGCTGAAATTAAAGCAGCTGCAGTTGTTGGTGGATTAACAGATTTAGGCCAAATGTATAATGAAAGAGAAGAAGGCATGAAAGATGTCATTAGAGAATTGGTCGGGGCGAATAAATCTGAATGGGAAAAACGGTCAGCAGTTTATTGGCCAAATCTCATCAATATTCCGGTTCTAATTCTTCAAGGTGAAGATGATTGGAGAACAAAACCAAGCCAAGTCAAAAATCTTTCTGAAAAGCTTAAAAACGCAGGAAAAGTTTATGAATTAGTCATATTCCCCAAAGGTGATCATGGATTGGATACACACCGTTCAGAAAGGAACAGAAAAATATTCGATTGGTTTGAAAAATATTTGAGGCATTAATGGGTTATTTGAATTGTCTAACATTCCGCTTGAGTGGAGCGCAAAAAAAATACGGCTACTCTTTTAATCAGTCGGTCCGAGATATTCATGCTGGCGCCCACTCAGCTTTTCGTTAAATCATCAAGCATTCCTGCTTGTAATCCTTGGTTTTCACCTTGGTAATTTTCCGAAGATTTGCAGGTGTTATTAACGGAAAAGTTATTGATAAGGATGTGATGAAGGTGTTATGGGAATTCTGCGGGGCGCGGTTTTTAGAAGTGCCTTGCAGCCCGCCGCTTCAAAGCAGCGGCTGGTATCCGATATTATACCAAAGGAGGAAAGATGTCAGTATTGCCGGAAAAAGTGAGTAAAGCGTGGGATGAGCGAAAAGGACCTGTTATATTTACCACCGTTGATGGAGGTGGCGTTCCCAATGCTATCTATGCGACATGTGTGAGTAAGTATGATGAAAATACAATAGTGATTGCCGATAATTTCTTTGACAAGACACGGAAAAATATTGTCGCTGGGAGCAGGGGTTCTGTTCTTTTCATTACCGATGAGGACGAGGCCTTTCAACTCAAGGGGATCATTGAATACCACACGGAAGGGATTATCTTTGAGGATATGAAGAAATGGAACCCCACACAGCATCCGGGGAATGCCGCTGCAGCATTGAGAGTGGAAGAAGTCTATTCGGGCTCCGAAAGGCTTGCGTAGTAAAACTGGACGCCCTCAATCTATGTTGTCAAGTATTTTATTATAAAAATTATCGTTGCTGGGACTTTGTTTTTTTACTGATTAGTCTGGAAGAAGGTACGGTGAACCGCTATGTTCTGTATCGCTCATCTACCAGGTTGTTGATGTTTTCCATGACAATCCTGGTTACCTCTTCAAACTTCTCCTTATATTTTATCCTTGATTCGGGAGAAAAGAGTTTAAATCCCTCGGTGATCCTGAAATCTTTCAGTCTTCGATCAAAAGAGAGGGGTTCTCCCACACGGTAGATGACATGCCCGCTCTTTGCGATGGGGGAGCTGCCGGGATAAATCTGGTCGGAATTATTACACCCCACAGGTACAATGGTCGTTTCTGTATTGAGGGCCAGTTGCGCCAGCCCCGTTCTGCCTTCGCCCAGCTTCGTCGAGCGCGTTCCCTCGGGAAAGATAATAATATTGAGATTCTTTTCCAGGAGGGCTATTTTACTAAGTTCGGCAACTCGTTCCATTATGGATTGGTAGTAAGGGGAGATGAATTCTATGAAATTTTCCTCGATCTGGGCCGCTAATTCCCGACCCCTTTTCGTCATTGAATGTTTCTGCTCACCGCTCACGTCTATGGCATCTTTTATAGCCCGGTACTCATCTTTCTCGATACGCCTTCCGAACTTCTTCGCGAAAAATTCTTCTATGAGATACCCCATGGAGGGGACTGGTATCAGGTTACACCAGTTGAGAAGTTTTGCCAGTGTGTCATTCCTGTAGTACTTACCCTTTACCCAGACGGTGGTAAAGGGATACTTCTTTAAGGTCCATAACTTATACTGAAAAGGCCAGTAGTTGAACCTGTCCGTATGGTTCATGGCAAATATGATGTTTTCATCCGTCGGTATATTCTCTATGCCTTCAAATTGGATATCGACGTTTGCAAAGAATCTGTAATTTGGTCCCAGGAAGAAATGACCGATAAATTGCTGAAAATGAGGAATTGCCCTGAGCTTGATATTGTTCATATATTCGAGATCTACCATAATTTTTTCATTCTCCTTATAAAGATGCCGCCCCCCCCGGTCAGCTTCCGTAGTGTTCGTCAATCCATGACTGGTATTCTTTACTTTTTACCCTGGCAACCCACTCACTGTTTTCCAGATACCAGCGGACCGTTTTTCTGAGGCCCGATTCAAAGGATTCTTCCGGAACCCAGTCTAATTCAGACCGCAGCTTTGAAAAATCGATTGCATATCTCCTGTCATGACCCGGTCTGTCTTTTACGAAGGTAATCAGGTTTCTTCGCGGGCCTTGTGCGTCAACTTCGAGGATTTCGTCAAGCATGTCGCAGACCATCTCGACGATGGCAAGATTTTCCATTTCCCTGTTGCCGCCGATATTGTATGTTTCCCCCCGGTTTCCACCCTTCATGATGGTCCAGATTGCGTCGCAGTGATCTTCCACATATAACCAGTCCCTGACGTTTTTCCCGTCGCCATAAACGGGAAGGTCTTCACCACCAGAGGCATTCAGGATTATGAGAGGAATCAGTTTTTCCGGAAACTGATAGGGTCCGTAGTTATTTGAACAGTTTGAGATCGTCGTCGGGAGTCCATAGGTTTTGTTGTAGGCCCTGACCAGATGGTCCGAGGAGGCCTTCGATGCGGAGTAGGGGCTGTTCGGCCTGTAGGGGGTCGTTTCACTGAAGAGGCCCTCTTTTCCAAGGCTCCCGTATACCTCATCCGTGCTTATGTGGTGAAAAAGACGAAAGGTGTTCTGATTGGCGCGAGCGATCTCCAGCAGGTTAAAGGTGCCGATGATGTTTGTATTGATAAAGGCATCGGGTCTTTTTATCGACCGGTCGACGTGCGATTCGGCGGCGAAGTGGCAGATTGAATCGATATCATGCCGTCGGTATAGTTCCTCCATCTGCTGGAAATCACAGATGTCGGCCCTCTCAAAGCGGTATCGTTCAGGACAGTTCTTTTCTATATCCTTGAGGTTGTCGGGATTTCCCGCATAGGTGAGCTTGTCGGCATTGATGATTCTGCCGGTAAAATCGTTTCGCTTCAGGAGGTATCGAATGAAGTTGCTTCCTATGAAACCGGAGCCACCGGTTACCATCAGATTTTTTATTTCCATGTGAGTCCTCGGCAGGAGTTTTTTCCGATGGATTGTTTACTCAGAAAATGAGAAGTGTGTCAATGAAAATAGGTCAGCCTTGACAAGCATCTCTTCTTTTTCTATTGTAAATCACTTATCTTTTATTGATCGGGGGGAGCAATGTCTTTCGAGGCGCTGATTCAGAGATTTTCAAAACCGCTCGATGCGGTGCCGACTACTTGTACCCGGAAGGGAAAGCCCGGTTTCGGGGCGAGGGCAGTTCTTTTCGATATCTACGGTACACTCTTCATAAGCAAGGCGGGTGATATCGGTGTGGCGAAACAAGAGGCTGACACGAGCATGAAAGAGATTGCCGCTTTATTTCAAAGGTATGGCGTGAAAGAGGACGCTCGCTCAGTCCTTGAAAAATTCTTTGACGAGATACAAGGTGAGAAGGATAGGCTCAGGAAAAAAGGTGTCGAATACCCCGAGGTGGTGATCGAGGATATATGGGAGAAGGTGCTGAAGATAAATGACGGGGAAAAAATGAGGTGTCTTGCGGTAGAATACGAACTCATCGTGAATCCCGTCTACCCCATGCCGAATTTGAAGGAAATGCTTTCAGGCTGCAGGAGGAGGCAAGTCCTTATGGGAATCATATCGAATGCACAGTTCTACACACCCCATCTCTTCTCGGCCCTCCTCGATGGAACGCTCGAGGATCTCGGATTTAAAAATGATTTGTTGTTTTTTTCTTACCGGTTGGGGTATGGAAAACCTTCAATCGATGTATTCGAGAGTGCTGCAAGGGAGCTTGAAAGAGAAGGGGTCCCGAGAGATAAGGCGCTTTACGTGGGGAATGATATGCGGAAGGATATATGTCCCGCCAAGGAGGCTGGTTTCCAAGCAGCCCTTTTTGCAGGAGATGCGCGATCTCTGAATCTGAGGGAAAATGATGCACGGTGTGAAGGAATTGACCCCGATATTGTGATAACTGATCTGCTGCAGATCCTGGATTACTTATAGGTTGTATGCGAAAAAGGGAAGTGAGGTATCGACGATGAAAAAAACTACTTGGCTCACACTTTTCCTTGCCTGTGCCGCGCTTGTTATTGTTGCCGCTTTTATTTTCCATGAACGGGGGAAGGTTGCCACCCCGAAAGAGGAAGCGGTAAAAGAAGCGGTAGAAGAGACACCGGCGATCGTTCAGGAAAAAAAGGTTAAACCTGAGACCACGACGGTAGTCAGAAAAAAGATCAGCCAGCCTGTCGCCCCTGAGGAAACGCTCGATCCTGGAGAGCTGGCGTTGGAAAAGAGGGAGGAAGTGAAGAAGTTTTTCGCCTATCTGGACCGGCAGGACTATATAAAGGCCTATGCGCTTGAAAAGGGGACGTACGCGCACTTTCTCCAACTCCTTTCAAAGCTATCCTCAAATCCGCCCGTCGTATCGGGAGAGATGAAGGATATATCTCTGTTGATGCAAAATATGGCCCATTTTTGTCGTGTGACAGGGAAAAAGAACATCGTTCTCTTCAAAGATATACTTTCTCATGAAAAGGATATCATTGAACCGACAACGGAACTCCTGTATGAATGGATGCTTGCAGAGATAAATGCCGAAAGCGGGGAGATCGAACTATCCCTGGAGGGGCTTTACGAGTATGCCGCCTTCTTCCTCAACACGATAGCGGGAAAGGCATATCTGATGAGGAGGGATTCAAAAACACGGATACTTTCCATATATTACTCTGTCCTTATTATTGACGAGGCTGACAGGGAAAATCTGAACCGCTACGGCTTTGATATTCTCCCCGTGATTAATTATCTTTTAGATGATGTCAGCACATACGGAGGATTGGAGTACAGAGACAAGTATCGTGAGCGATTGGATTCATTGAAAAACAATCTCAGAAACCGAGCTTCGTAAGGATTCCTTTCTGTCTCCTGTACCAGAAATTGGGGAGAAGGCGATATATTATTCTCGAAAAGGGGCCGATATATTCCCTGTCCCTTTTGTCGAACTGGCAGGCCTGTATGATCTTCTCTTTTATCTCCTCCCTCGTTCCCCCCTCGTTGCATATCTCATAAGCGGCGTCAAAGAGAGGGCTGTACATGTTCTTCCTCTCGAGGTATCGATGGACGTTCTTGATGGAATTGGGACCCTCCGGTGTTCCATCGATCCTTTCGAGCACCTTTATGTTCGTCTCGATGGGATTTCCGTTATACATCTCATAGAAAAACTTGCCGTATCGGTAATTTTTACTGGCAATAGAAGAGACGGTGACGTACATATCGCCCACTCCGGCCTGGCTTTGAAAGGCCTGAAACCCTCCTCCCAGTATCTTTGAAAGGGACCGTATCTCGACACCGGACCTCGCGAATATGGTGCCCGGCAGAGAATCTCCGAGATCGAGGCAATCGGTGACACCCTTTATGTTCGCCACAATATTCTTGAGGGCGCCGCAGGCCTCGGTTCCGATGGTATCGAAGTTGTAATAGGAGTTAAGTTCCCTTCTGTTCAGTTTAAAGAATTCTTTCCTGACTCTTTTGGCGATCCCCTTTTTTCCCGAAACGCTCACACATACGGGTCTCCCCGTTGCCAGGTCGACATCAAAGAAGGGTCCTCCGATACATACGATCTCAAATTTATGGGGTATGTCGAAAAAGTGATTTGTTATCATCTGGGAGGGGGTGATAAGTTCCCTCTTTTTTTCATCCGAGGCGAGTCCCTTGATGGGAGATATAAGACATGTCGGCCCCGTTTTTTTAGCTATAAGCGGCTTTATGTAGTTCAATATCTCGGGGAGTCTGTTCATGGTGACGGAAAGGATAATAAAATCGTTTTCCTCCACGACCCTCTGAAGATCATGGGTTGCCGTAACCTTTGATGATAGAAGGGGAACGTTGTCTTCTCCGCCAAATATCTTTGCAAGGTCCTGTGTGAGATGCTTGGGATTGAGGTGGGATTCATTGATTGCTCTGCACAGTTCCGCATCGTGGTAGTAGATGGTTATCTCTTTATTGTCGCGTCCAAATTTATAGGCAAAGGACGTACCCAGCCTTCCGGGCCCGATAATTGCTATTTTTGATGGGTTTAAATCGTTCATATCAGTTATAAATAACCCTGTTCTTATAAATGTTCTACTTTTCTCAGCGACGAAGATAGCCCGATCGCGATAGCTTGTCAACATGGAATGGAATAAAAAGCCTAAATTCGATGTTGACAATGAATAGCCGAGGAAGTATAAGCGGAGCGTTATACTAATAGTAGCGGAAAGGCTATTTTCTTTGTGATTACCTTTAAAAGAGTTAATAAGTGGTTTGGAAAACTCCATGTCTTAAATAATGTTGATTTTCAAGTTAATTCCGGGGAAGTGGTTGTGGTGTGCGGCCCGAGCGGTTCGGGGAAAAGCACACTGATACGATGTATTAACAAGCTTGAACCGATTCAGGAAGGTGAAATCGTTGTAGATAGTATTCCCATTCACGATCACCGCATCAATCTTACCCATCTCAGGGCAGAGATCGGTTTTGTCTTTCAGCAGTTCAATCTCTATCCCCATATGACTGCCCTTCAGAATATAACCCTTGCACCCATAAATGTCCGTAAGACGAAACCCGATGAGGCCGAAATTCTGGGTATGCAGCTTCTTAAAAAGGTAGGTATAGAAGAAAAGGCCCACGCCTATCCCGCACAGCTTTCCGGCGGGCAGCAGCAAAGGGTTGCCATCGCACGCGGTCTTGCGATGAAGCCGAAGATTATGCTATTTGACGAGCCTACATCGGCCCTGGATCCGGAGATGATCAACGAGGTTCTGGACGTTATGAAGGATCTGGCCCGTGAGGGAATGACCATGGTGGTCGTCACCCACGAGATGGGATTTGCCCGTGAGGTGGCCGACCGGGTTTCCTTTATGGATGAGGGGATGATTATCGAAGAGGCAACACCGGATGACTTTTTCTATCATCCGCAGAGTGATCGTACCAAGCTTTTTCTTAGCAAGATTTTAACGCATTAGTGGTTTTTTTGGTCCCCCTCGGCGCCTCTATTCTAAGCGTCGGAGGCATCAATAATTTTGTACTACTTAATAAAGGAGGTTTCTGATGAAAAGGCATTTATTGAGACATTCTGTAGTAGTTCTGGCTGTCGTATTGCTTGTCCCGGCGCTTTGCTTTGCCGGACCAACGTATGACAAGGTACAAGCAGAGGGTGTTGTTCAGGCAGGTCTGATGTATAACAGTATCCCGGCGGCATATTTTAACGAGAGCAACGAATGGGTCGGGTTCGACGTTGACATCGCAACCGAGGTTGTCAAGAGAATCGGACAGCAGATGGGTAAGGATCTTAAAATGGAGAAGGTCAAGGTTAATAACAAGACCCGTATCTCCTTCCTTACGTCCGGTCGTATCGATATGAGTACCGCGAATATGACCCACAAGCGTGAACGTGACAAGACAATCGACTTTTCAATCACCTACTTCTTCGATGGACAGAAGATTCTGGCCAAGAAGGGGAAATACACAAGCCATAAAGACTTTGTCGGCAAGAAGATGGCATCCATGCAGGGTACCACGAGTGAGAAAAATGCCATCAATCTCTTGAAATCACTGGGAGACACAAATCCGAACGTCATAAGCTTCCAGGATGAGCCGTCATGCTTCCTGGCACTGCAGCAGGGTAAAGTGGCCGGCTGGAGTACCGACAGCACGATCCTTCTCGGCTATGCCGCCAAGGAGCCCGGAAAATATGAGCTGGTCGGGGATTTCTTCAGTGATGAGCCTTACGGAATCGGTCTTCCCGAAAATGACAGTGACTGGCGCGACGCCGTCAATTTTGCCATTCAGGACATGTGGAATGACGGGACCTATATGAATATTTACAACAAATGGTATGGTCCTGATACACTTTACTACTTCCCCATGACCGAAAAGATCGAGATGTGGCCGTAGTATTCGACGAATACGTTTACTGCTTAGACTGATAGGAACAGAAACTGCGACCTGGAGGCCCGGGTCGCAGTTTCTTCATAATTATCACTGAAAGTGTGATGTAGGGTAGAAGTTGTCTTAACAATGAATTCCTGGAAATATTTATTACAACAGATGGCAGTTGTCGCTGCCATTGTCGTTGCCATTGTCCTCTTTTTTACACATGTCGATTTCGGGTACGATTTTCATTGGGCCGTCATCTGGGAGATGAATCCCACCTATGAGGAGGTTTTTGGCATCTGGCTGCTGCGTGGCCTCATACTCACCCTTGAAATCACGCTGATAAGCACCATTGTTTCTCTTATTCTGGGAACACTTTTCGGGATCGCGCGTCTCTCTCAGTTTAAACCGCTCTATTACTTTTCCACGGCCTATGTGGAATTTTTCAGGAATACACCGCTTCTGGTTCAGCTTTTTTTCTGGTATTTCGCCTTTCCCCTCGGATTACCGGAAACGGTCAGGGAATTTCTCTACGATCATAATTTTGAATTGTGGGCGGCTACGGGTGGTTTGAGTATTTATACCTCCGCATTTATTGCCGAGGTGGTACGCGCGGGAATCCAGGCTATTCCACGGGGGCATCTGGAGGCGGCGGCATCTTCAGGCCTGAGCAGGATACAGGCTCTCCGTTTTGTCATACTTCCTCAGGCGTTTCGAATCATCATTCCCCCGCTGGGAAGCGAACTTCTCAATAATATGAAGAACTCATCGCTTGCCATGGTTATCGGTGTGGCCGACCTGTGCTGGCAGGCACAGCAAATAGAATCATTTACGTTCCGCGGTTTTGAAGCAACGACAGCGGCAACGGTGATATACCTCAGTCTCTCACTTATCATCAGCATGCTGATGAACAGCGTGAATCATCATCTCAAGATCGGGAAAAAAGACCTGAATATCGTCGACAAAATCCTTGCACTCCTCGTGAGGCCCCTCTTTATGCTTGGCGCCCTCATCCTTAGGGTGATTGGTGCGGTGACGTTTTTTTTGGGGGAAAGGAGACGGAAGGCGGATCAGGTCGAGGAACTGTATCTCTCGAGCAGTGCACGGTGGGCAGAAAATCTCCTCAGGATATTGATCGTCTCGGGGAAGGGCGCCTTCATTCTCTTCTTTGTCGCATTTCTGGGTGTCGTCGGATATGGACTCTGGGGCTTTAACTGGGATGTAATATTTAAGAACTTCCAGGCACTGCTGATATGGACATTTCCGCACGGCGGCGGGGGGGAGATATTCCACGGACTGGGAGGGCTATCTCTCAGCGTCCTGCTTGCCCTTATTTCACTCACCGTCAGTTTCATCTTCGGCCTTCTGGCCGGCCTGGGAAGGCTCAGCAGAAGTCCTTTTATCAGTACGCCAAGTGTACTCTATATCGAATTGATACGCGGTAATCCCCTTATTATGGTTATATTCTGGGTCTATTTCTTCTCGCCGATTCTGACGGGGATGCAGATAGATGTCTTCTGGAGCGCGCTTATCGCCTTTACTATCTTTTCCGGCGCCTATCTGGCGGAGATTGTCCGTGCCGGTGTCAGTGCCATACCCAGTGGTCAGAGTGAGGCGGCGACGGCCTCGGGCCTCAGTTACTTTAAAACGATGCGATTTATTGTCCTGCCGCAGGCACTGAAAATCATGATACCCGCCATTGTGGGACAATTCATCGCACTTTTCAAGGATACCTCTTTGGCATACATTATCGGTGTCTTTGAGCTGACGACGGTGGCACAGACCGTCAATAACAGGCTGATGATTTATCCCTTTGAGATTTATACCACTATCGCCGTTTTATATTTCATCTGCTGCTACGGCATGAGCGATGTGGCGAGACGTCTGGAACTGAAGTATTCGCCCGATAAGCAGATCGAAGCGCCGAGAATGGCATAGGCACGACGATACCTCTGGTTATCTAAACATCCCTTTTTCGACGAGTCATCCCCCTATAGAGTACCTTTTCTTTGTCAGGACTGTTTCCCTTAATTGCTGGATTTTTTCGGCGATAAAACGTTCGGGAGAATTGATTTAGGAAGCTTTTTCTGTTAACCATCATCATCGGGTGTCAAAATTGATTACCGAATAAGGGGGAAACAATGAAAAAGTATTTCTTATTTCTTCTGTCGGCTTTATTTTTCTTTGCATTTTCGGGGCCCTCGGCGGCGCACTTCGGAATGCTCATACCATCTGATTCCATGGTGATGCCCGATGAGAACCGTACGGTTACCCTGAAACTTTCCTTTTCCCATCCCTTTGAAGGGGCCGGCATGGAGCTCGCAAAACCGGCTGTCTTCGGTGTCATGGCACAGGGCGAGAAACAGGGGCTTCTCGATACGTTGAAGGAAACAAAGGTTATGGGGCATACCGCATGGGAGAGTCTTTACAGTTTCAAGCGGCCCGGCGTCTATATGTTCTACATGGAGCCCGAACCATATTGGGAACCGGCAGAAGACTGCTATATCGTACATTACACGAAAACGGTCGTCACGGCCTTTGGAGATGATGAGGGATGGGATGAAGAAGTAGGCCTCAAGACCGAGATCGTCCCCCTCTCGAAGCCTTATGGTCTCTATAAAGGAAACGTATTTCAGGGTATTGTGAAACTGGACGGAAAGCCCGTTCCCTTCTCAGAAGTCGAGGTGGAATACTATAACGCTGATGGGAAGGCGAAGGCGCCGACAGATTATATGATTACACAGACCATCAAGGCGGATGCAAACGGCGTCTTTACCTATAGCGCGCCCAGGGCTGGATGGTGGGGATTTGCCGCTTTGAATGCACTTGAAGAAAAGATGAATGATAAGGACGTTGAAATCGGTGCCGTGATATGGGTCAGATTTCACGAATGGAAGTAACGATTCTTTATTGCCGGGGTCGAGTGACACTTAACCGGACCGTGTGGGTACGATAGATGCATATTTCAGAGGGAGTATTATCCGCACCCGTTCTGGTCGCCGGAGCGGCGGTTGCCGTGGCCGGGATATCGGTCGGCCTCAGGAGAATGGATACCGATAATATTCCCAAGGTAGCAGTCCTTTCATCGGCGTTTTTTGTTGCCTCACTCATTCACGTCCCGCTCGGTCCTGCCAGTGTTCACCTCATACTGAACGGAATAAGCGGTATTCTTCTCGGATGGCTCTCCTTTCCATCAATTTTTATAGCCCTGACGCTTCAGGCGATACTGTTTCAGTTTGGAGGGATTACGACACTGGGGGTCAATACCGTTGTCATGGCTCTCCCGGCAGTGATATGCTTTTATCTCTTCCGGGTGTATGTCAGGAGGGATAATGGATTTCTCTTTTACGCCTCGGCCTTTTCCTGCGGCGCCCTTTCCGTTTTCCTCTCCTGTATTCTTGTTGCCGCGGCCCTCATTTCGACGGAAAAGTCCTTTATGACGGTGGCGAAACTGATTGTCGTGGCCCACCTTCCGATTATGGTGATCGAGGGGATCATGACACTCTTTTGCCTCCTCTTTTTAAAAAAGGTACGGCCCGAACTTCTGGAGTATGTCAATGGAACGAATCCGCAATAATTACATCTTTCCGCTTATCCTTGCTCTGTTTTCTGTTGTAGCGGTTAATAGCTCTGCCCTGGCCCACCGGGCGACCATATTTGGCTGGGTCGAGGGGGATACCGTTCTGACGGAGAGTAAATTCAGCGGCGGTAAAAGGTTGGTGAATTCGGAGGTCCGCGTTTTTAACAGCAAAGGCGAGGAAATTCTGAAGGGAAGGACCGATGACAGGGGAGAATTCTCATTCAAGATACCCGAAATGACGGACTTGCAAATTGTTCTCGACGCGGGAATGGGACACCGGGCCGAATGGCGTATCCCCGAGGCAGAGTTGAGGGGAGATGTTGACGTGATGCCGGGGAGTGTAAAACCCGTGGAGTCGTCTCCCGAGGGACCCACGCTTCTCGGCAGGGAGGAAGTGAAACAGATTGTCGAGGATTCTCTGGACACAAAACTGAGACCGATCGCAAGAAGACTCGCCGAAATGGAGGAGAAGGGGCCTTCGGTGACTGAGATACTCGGTGGTATAGGCTATATCTTCGGCCTCATGGGCGTCGCCCTCTACTTTAAAAGCAGGGGCAAGAATAATGGTTGAAGAGGAATTTTCGGAGGGAACCTCTTTTATACACGGCCTGGACCCGAGGATTAAGATTGTTGTTACCCTTCTCTTTTCCGTGGTGGTGGCCGTTTCATGCAACTTTTCAGCCCTCACGACTGCCCTTTTCCTGTCCATTTTTCTTGTTGCCAGTGCCAGGCTTTCAATTTCTCATGTGGGGAAGAGGCTTCTTCTCGCCAATGGATTGATCGTCTTTCTCTGGGTTTTTCTGCCGCTTACTTATAACGGGGAGACATTGCTTGTGCTGGGACCCCTTTCGCTTTCGAGGGAAGGGGTGATTTATGCGCTTCGAATTACCCTTAAGTGCAATACTATCGTCCTCGCCATGATGGCCACGCTTTCAACCACCCCCGTTTTTAATCTCGGTCATGCAATGAGAGAGCTTTATGTCCCCGGGAAGATAGTCCACCTTTTTCTCTTTACCTATCGATACATTCATGTCATTTTTCAGGAGTATATGAGGCTTACGAATGCCATGAAGGTGCGTGGTTTTGTGCCCCGCTCGGATATGCATACCTACAGGAGTTATGCCTATCTCGTGGGGATGCTTCTCGTCAGGAGTTATGACAGGGCGGAGAGGATACACCGGGCGATGCTTTTGAGGGGTTTCAACGGAAGGTACTACTCGCTGAATCGATTTTCAGTCGGACGGGGAGACATCCTGTATCTCTCGGGAATGCTGATTGCGATTCTGGGTCTGGTATGGATGCAATGGGTTCTAACAATATGATAATCAGTCTGACCGATCTCTCCTTTTCCTATACTGAAGGAAAGAAGGTGATTGACCGTCTGAATTTCGACCTTCATGAGGGCGATCGTATAGGGCTGGTGGGACCGAACGGCAGCGGGAAGACGACGCTTTTCCATCTTATCATGGGTCTTTTGAAGCCTTCATCGGGGAGGATGGAGCTCTTCGGTAAACCGGTGGAGGACGAAGGGGATTTTAGGTCTGTCAGAAGGAGAGTAGGGCTTCTCTTCCAGGATGCCGATGATCAGCTCTTCAGTCCCACCGTTCTCGAAGATGTGGCATTCGGGCCCCTGAATCTGGGAAAATCTCCGGCAGAGGCAAAGGAGATCGCCCTCGCAACCCTGGCAATGCTCGGCCTTACCGGTTTTGAAAACAGGATAACCTACCGGCTTTCAGGGGGCGAAAAGAGGCTTGTTTCTCTTGCCACTGTTCTTGCCATGGAACCGGAGGTCCTTCTCCTCGATGAACCGACGAATGGTCTCGATGACGAAACGGAAGAGAAAATAACCGAGGTGTTAAAGAAACTGAAACTTACCTTCGTTATCATATCACACAATATGGAACTCCTCTTCAGTACCACTGAAAAGATCTACACGATAGCGGAGGGGAGGATCTTCACAGACGAAGAGCTGGTGCCACATTATCACCTTCATGCCCATAAATCGGGCAAACTGCCACACGAGCATAAATCATAACTATCCCATCATTTTCCTTAACTCCCTCTTCAGAACCTTGCCCACAGCACTGGTGGGGAGTTCATCCATTAAATCAATTCTCTTGGGAATCTTGTAGGGAGCTACTCTTTCCTTGAGATATTGTAATATCTTCTCCTTCGTCTCTTCGCTCTTTTCTATACCCGGTTTCAGCACAATGGCCGTGGCCACTATTTCCGATCCCGGTCTTTCGGGGTTAGGAAGACCGATAGTTGCAGCCGAATCAATATCGGGGTGTTCCATCAGTTCATCATCCAACGGGCGGGTGAAAACCTTGAATCCCGAAACGATGACCATGTCCTTCAGCCTGTCCACGA
>JAFGBH010000040.1 GCA_016933215.1 Deltaproteobacteria bacterium
CCGTCTCGGTTCGATTCCGAGCTCCGGCACCATAGAAAAAAATGAGGGGCTGTCATTCATATAATGACAACCCCTTGTCTTTCAAGGCTTCCCCCTGAATGTATCTTTTCTCAATAGTTAAAAAGCTTGTGTCCCAGCTTTAGCTGATCCTCGTCCCAGCGCTGGATCAGATAATCTTTTTCATTCTCGAATATCCTGTTGATGCTCTCAAAATACTCCTCACATTCCTTCGTACCCATATCGATCGTCTTGTTGACGAAGGAAAGTATCCTTGAGTGATAAAAGGGGATCATTGACTCGATGATATCCTCCCGGGGAATCGAGTTATTCCTATAAGCAATGGCAAAACCGAAGAGAATCCGCGCCCAGAGATCGCTCGTGTAATAGAATTTGTCTTTCGGCGAATCCTTCGTTTTGCTCACCTCTGCCAACTCCGGCCCGGGGACAATCTTTTCCCAGAGCTCTCCATAGGTATCGAAGCCGGACACAAAACTCTCATACAGGGCATCGGTGTTGACATCGACAATGGGAGGTTTCTCGTCTACGCCGAGGCCAAAGCCGAAGATACTGCTTGGCCAGCTCTCCTTCGTATCCTTCCAGAAATATTCGAAATCGATCATGAGATCAAAGAGGGTCATAATAACCTGGGTAAACATCGGGCCCAGGTCCTTTGCCGGGTCCTTTGCCCTGTGGCTCTTCGGAGAACCCAAAAAAGTCTGGCATACATTGAAACGGCGCGCGATGGCAATCGATGTCATCCAGACATCGATACCGAAATTGGCAATCCGCTCGTTCCAGAGCTTTTCCGATAAAAAGGCCCTGGCAATCCTGCCGGAAAATCCGAAATCACCGCCGATGGGCTGCCTGACCCTGAGACCAAAGAGGGTCCGCAGCATGGGATAGGCGATATGGTTGGTAATCGACCCGTCATACTTATGGCGCACATAGATCGGCGTGACATAATTGAAACCCCTGAAAAGGGGCTCCCCGAGATATTGAATCCACTGGGGAGTGATGCTTTTGAGGTCCGCATCGACCACCACCACAGCCTTTGCCTGAAGTTCGACGGCCGCCTCGAAAAGATTCCTGATATTATTCCCCTTTCCCTTCACCCCCTCGGGCGTGGAGATATAAATCCTCGGCACCTCAGCGGGGGTATTCATAAAGGCATCTTTCGTATTGTCGGGGGAATTGTTGTCCACATTGATAATCACGGCGTTTTTGTCGGGGAAATACCGACGCAGTCCCTCGGCGGCAATCGTGGTAGGATAGGAAATGGAATCTGCCTCATTGTACGAAGGAATGCCTACGATAATCTCTGCGCTTCGAACACGGTCGGGGTTTTCAACGTAAATGTCCATCGTTTCCCTCCTTTATTTTCAGGCGCTTTCTCCGGAGCACTCTCTCCCACTATCGAAGAATTATGAAAAGAATACCACACATATACAATTTTTTCATTACAGGAATCGTTGAAGTAAATGCAATACAACGGTAACACCTTAAATTATGTTGACAAGGGGTTTTCAATATACGAAATTACCACCTCGAATCTTAAAAAGAGGAAAGGCAGAGTAATCGAATGAACAGAGAGAACAATCCGGGTAATCTCAGGAATCTCGCCGACAGGTATTCAGAGGAAGGCAATTTCGACGAGGCGATCGAACTTTACCTGAAACTGATAGAGATGAATCCCGGTGATGAATCGCTCACCATGTCCCTTGCCTGGGCCTACAACGACAGTGGAAAAACAGAGAAGGCTATCGAGAGCCTTGAAGGACTTTTAGAAAAGGAACTGAGAAGAAAGGTCTTTACCGGTTTCGCCTTTGATGAGCTTGTGAAAATCTACAGGGAACAGGAAAATTACGGACGTCTCGTTGACATCTGCGAACGGGCAGCGAAAGCCCAGCCGGATGATGCGGCCCTCCTTAAAACGCTGGGGGATTCCTCCTTGAGGGGAGGAAAGATCGAGCGGGCCATCGAGGTCGTCGAGATGCTGACAGGGATGGAACCGGATTCACCTGTCCCCTTCTGTGATCTGGGAAATGCCCATATCATGGCGGGAAATTTCGACGAGGCCGAGGATGCCTACGAAAGGGCAGTGGTAATCGAACCTTCGGAGGCATGTTCTTTTTACAACAGGCTGGGTGCCGGTTACCACAGGGCCGGGCAGTATGAGCGGGCGGAGTTGATATTTAAAAAATCGCTTGCCCAGTGTCCTGACCAGCCCCTCTGTCACTGCGAGCTGGGTGATGTTTTCATAAAAATGGGCAGGCTGGACGAAGCGAGGGACTCTTACAGCAATGCCGCAGGAATCGACGGATCATCAGGAGGCGTCTATTGCAACAGGATGGGGAAGGCCCTTGCGAAAGAGGGGCTTCATCTCGTGGCCATTGCGGCATTTGAAGAAGCAATCGCAGAGGATCCCCTGAATCCCTTTTACTACCTGAGTCTGATAGAATTATGCGCGGCAGAGGGACTCGACGAAAAGGCACGGGAGTTTTATGCAAAGGCACAATCGCTGAATGTTTTTTCCTGAACGATTGCCCTTTCCTTTCGGCACTTTCGCAACAAGTGCTTGACAGAGGCGATAAGTTTGGGTAAAGCACACCTTCATATAACGAATGTGGGGATGTAGCTCAGCTGGGAGAGCGCGGCGTTCGCAATGCCGAGGTCAGGGGTTCGATCCCCCTCATCTCCACCATTTATTATCTCAACACTTTTCAGACACGCTTCTCACTCTCACGATATCCGGCAGAAACCGAGACTAGTGTTCATACAATACCATCTGTTACCTCTTCCACACGCTGCCACACACCTGTTTCGCATCCGACCTTCAGTAAAGAACGCACGAGATTGATTAACCGAGGAAGAATAAAAATATATACTTATTTCGGTAGCTAACGATCGAAGAGGGACAGGTATCCATCCATGGCGGAGAACTACGATGTCGTTGTCGGCATCCCTTCTTACAACGAAGTGGATACGATCGGATACGTCACAAAGATGGCGGCCGAGGGTCTCTACGATTACTTCGGCGACAGGCGCTGCATCATCGTCAATTGCGACAACAGGAGCCCCGACGGCACGAATGAGGCCTTTCTCGGTGCGCCTATCCCCGAAACCATAGAGAAGAAATATCTGCCCACTCCCGCGGGGGTGAAGGGGAAGGGAAACAACTTCCGTAACCTCTTTCAGTTCTGTCAGAAATCGGGCGCAAAGATAACCATCGTGGTCGATGCCGACCTCCGGTCAATTACCCCGAGGTGGATCAAATATCTGGGAAAACCGATCGAAGCGGGTCACGACCTGGTAACACCGCTCTACTCACGACACCAGTTTGACGGCACAATTACCAACCATCTCTGCTATCCTCTCGTCTTTTCCTTAACGGGCGTCGATATCCGCCAGCCGATCGGCGGTGAATTTGCCTTTTCCCCAAAACTCTGCTCCTACTGGCTCGAGGAGGACTGGAACGACAAGGTCCTGCAATACGGGATCGATGTATTTATGTCACTCTCGGCACTCTTCGGCAACTTCCGCATCTGCCAGACGGGACTGGGCAATAAAGTGCACAACGCGAGTGCGCCAAAGCTGGGGACCATGTTCGAAGAGGTGGTCTACACCCTCTTTTCGCTCCTCATCGCCCACAGGTCACAATGGGTGAGCATCTGGCTCGAGAAGGGCGACACAACATCATGGCAGACAGGCGTCAGGGAAGTCGAACTCTGCGGTTTACAGAGAATGAATGAGGCCCAGAAACTTACCATCGATATTCTCGACCTCAAGAGAAAGTGCCGAAAAGAATACGAAACCTATCAAGACCTGGTGAAACGCTACCTGAGTCCCTACGGCTACGAGAGGATTCAGGATATGTACGAAATGGATTATTTCGATGTGGATATCATGCTCTGGTCTCAGATCGTGTACAACTTCCTCTTTATCTTCGACGGGGCGACGGAAGCGGTAAAGATGGATATCGTGAATGCCCTGAAACCGCTCTATTTCGCCAGGAGTATTACCTTTGACTATCAGACCTGCCGGTACAGCATCGACTACGCCGAGGAGGAGGTCCGCAAACAGGCCATGGCCTTCATGTCCCAGAAACCCTATCTCCTCGGGCTCTATCTCGAAGAGAAGAAAAACGCCATCTTTTCGTAGCAAAAAAGAAGGGACGGTATAATGACAGGGTTTCCGTCATCACGCCATCCCTTCCCGTTTACGTCAGAAACTGACTTTTTTCGATCTAATAAAATTTCTTCCCGAACATCTCCTCCGAGAGACCGGTAAGATCAGCCCACTTCATGGGACCGCCCTTATCGGGGGGAAATCCCGTGCCCCAGATCATCCCCACGTCGATCATCCGGGGATCGTCGACGATATGCCTGTCGAGGAGGTCTTTCCCCACCTCGAGCATGGCCTTAAAAAGACCGAGCTGGATTTCTTCCTCCGTTTTTTCCTTTACGCCTTTCGAGTCAATAAGGGGAAGGACATCGGGGTCGACACTCCCGTCCTTCAGGAAGAATCCCTTTCCCGATTTCTTCAGGCCCCATCGCCCGTCGTTCACCACGGCCGAGAGCGTTTTCTGCTCCACATCCATTCCCACCAGAACTTTGTGGATAACATCGATGCCTACCTCGTCGGTGAGACGGATCGGCCCCAGTGGCATACCGAAGCTGGTCATGGCTCCATCCACCTTTTCGATCGGATTTCCCTCTTCCACATAGGTTATCGCGTTGGTCAGATAGGGGAAGAGCAGCGCGTTCACCACGAATCCCGGATTGTCCCTGCAGACAATGGGGCGCTTCCTGATGGAGGCAACGAAGTTCAGGAGGTTGTCGACGGTTTCCTGACCCGTCTCGTCTCCCCGGATGACCTCGACCAGTTGCATCTTCCAGACGGGGGAGAAGAAATGGAGCCCGCCAAATCGCTCCGGTTTCGCTACGTATTGGGACATGCTGGTGATCGGAATCGAGGAGGTGTTGCTCGCGATGATACAATCATCGGAAACGGCCGGACACAGTTCCTTATAGACCTGTTCCTTTATTTTGATGTCCTCGAAGACGGCTTCGATGACGATATCGACGTCCTTGAATTCATCGACATACTCGGAGGTTGTGGTGATCAGGTTCATGAGATCGTCCACGGGAACCTTGAGGCGTTTTTTCTCGACCATACCCTCCAGGATTTTGCGGACGAATTCCTTCCCCGGCTCCAGTGCCTCGGGAATATCCTTCACAATAACGGGTACCTGCATTCTTCTCAGTATCTCGATGACGATGCCCCTCCCCATAGTGCCGAATCCGAGGACAGCCGCCTTCTTGAGCGGTTTCGGTTCAAAGCCCTTCGTCATCATCGACTTCGCTTTGTCCGTCAGTGTCTTGATGAAAAAGGTATTAATACTACCCTTCGCCTCATTCGAAAGGGCAACCTTTACAAAGTTTTCCTTCTCCAGTTCCAATCCTTCACTGAGCGGAAGTTTGACGCCTTCCTGAATCGATTTTATCGCCAGCATCGGCCCGGGAATCTCACGTCCCTTCGTTGCCTTGAGAACCCCCTGGCGGGCCATTTCCATTATCTCGTCGATCTGGGAGAAATCCTGTTTCGGTCTCTTCAGGTCGGCCGTTCCCTCGATTATCGCTGCGAGAAAGGATTTTGCCTCTGCGAGGAGATCCGCGTCTTGTGGCAGCAGCCGATCAATGATGCCGTTTTCAAGGGCCTTGGGGGCCGGCAGCATCTTACCCCGTAAAATGAGTTCAATTGCACCATAGCCGATCAAGCGGGGAAGTCTTTGCGTACCTCCTCCGCCGGGGAAGAGGCCCACATTACATTCCGGAAGTCCTATCAATGTTGCGGCCGATTCCTTTGCTATTCGTGCCGTACAGGCAAGGGCAAATTCCAGCCCGCCGCCAAGACAGTGTCCGTGAATCGCTGCCAGAGAGGGGATTTTCAACTCACTCAGCCTGTTAAAGGGATCGTGCAGGTAATCAAGCGCTTTTCGTGCCTCCTCTTCCGATTCTATCTCGGCGATCATCTTGAGGTTGGCACCGGCAAAAAAATTGTTCGGTTTTCCGGAAATGAAGATCACGCCCGCCAACGATTCATCCTTTTCCAGAAGCCCGACGAGTTCGTTAAATTCCATTATGGCTTTGTCGGTCCACGTATTCATCGCGTCACCGACCATGTCAAAGGTTACAATGCCTATTCCATCATCTTTTGTAAGTTTGAAGATTTCTCCAACGCTCATAACCAAAAACCCTCCTTTTTCTGATATGGCTTGTTCTATTACAATGCATTAAGGGTATTAATTGACAGGGAAAGTGAAGTCAAGCAATAATACTCTCGTACACGTATTATATGTCATTCTAATCCCTTGCTTTACGCTTGACATAGAGAGGGATTTCTTCTATGCTCCGTGACTGGTATTTTTCAGCGCGCTGTATTATACGGGATAGCTAAAAAAAACGGATTTAGCGAAAAAGGAGGTCTTTTTCATGGGTAAACGAATTCTTTGGGTTTTGATTTTGTTATTGTCTTTTACTCTTGTGACAGGAGTACAGGCAGCGGATAAGGTCTATGTGAACGGCATCGATGCAAATTTTCCACCCTTCGCGTATGTTGACAAGAACGGAAATCCCGATGGCTTTGACGTCAAGGCCTTGGACTGGATCGCCAATGAAATGGGGTTCAAGGTAACGCATAAACCGATGGACTGGGACGGCATTATCCCCAGCCTCATGGCGAAAAAGATCGACATAATCGCCTCCGGGATGAGCATTACGGAAAAAAGGGCCGAACAGGTCAATTTCAGTATCCCCTACTGGAAAATTGCACAGGTACTGGTTGCCAAGAACGACTGCGGCCTGTCGGTGGACCAGATCCTCTCGAATGGCAACAAGATTGGTGTCCAGAGGGGAACATCCGAAGCCAAATGGATGAAGGATAATCTCATCAAAAAAGGCAAGGATTTCAGCCTGGTAGAATATGACTCAGCACCGCTCTCCGTTGAGGATGTGGTAAATGGCCGTATTGTGGCGGCCGCCATGGACGATGCCCCTGCAAAAGACGCCGCGAGAAAGAAACCGGTCAAAATAGTTGGTGGCTTCGGCATGGCAAGTGAGGATTTCGGATACGCCATCCGCAAGGAAGATACCGAACTGCTCAGCACAATCGATGAAGGACTGAAGCGCCTGATGGCATCTCCCTACTGGGAAGAATTGATAGAGAAATACGAGCCCTAACAGAGAGTTGCCGGTAATTTATAGAATTATTTCAGAAAGGCATCGGATGTCGTATCCCCGATGCCTTTCAATATTTTATACCGTTGGAAGCTGAATGATAGAAAGTCTTACCGTACTCTATGGAGCGCTCCCCTATCTTTTTCGGGGGACTCTCGTCACGATTGCCTTAGTTGCAGGAGCAATGGGCCTCGGTCTTGTCGTCGGTGTCAACCTTGCCGTGGGTCAGGTCTATGGCAACAGGTGGTTGCGTAAGGCTATCGGAATTTATATATGGTTTTTTCGAGGGGTGCCCCTTCTGGTACTCCTCTTCCTCTTCTATTTCGGCCTTTTTTCACTGCTCGGAATCAACCTCTCCGCCTTTACGGTAGCCATAATCGTCTTGGGACTCATTACTGCCGCATACCAGTCCCAGATTTTCAGAGGAGCGATCCTGTCGCTGCCGGAAGGACAGCTCAAAGCAGCACGGGCACTCGGCATGAGTGACAGGAAGGCCATCGTTTTGATCATTCTTCCTCAGGCACTCCGGCTCTCCATACCGGGATGGTCGAATGAGTATTCCATCGTTCTCAAAGATTCTGCCGTTGCCTATGCGCTCGGAGTTATGGAAATGATGGCGCGTGCTCATTTCGTCGCATCAAGGACATACGAACACCTGCCGCTCTATTTTTCGGCCGGCCTTATTTTTCTTATACTTACATATCTGGGGACCAAGGGACTCCGAGTTCTGGAAGAAAAGGTACGGATTCCCGGATACTCCAGATAAGGATTAGTTTACATGGCACATAGAAAAACAATTCTCAGAATCGAAGACATGACGAAACGATACGGGTCGAAAACGGTCCTGAAAAACGCCTCCCTTTCTCTCAAGGAGGGAGAGCTGAAGATATTGATCGGCCCTTCGGGCGGAGGCAAAAGTACGCTCCTTCAGTGTGTCAACTTTCTGGTCAAGCCGGACAAAGGACGTATCTGGCTGGACGGGGAAGAGATCATACATTCCCGGAAAAAGGAGCTCTATGCCTACCGGCAGAAAGTCGGCATGATCTTCCAGGATTTCAACCTCTTCGATCACCTTACGGCGCTCCAGAATGTTCAGATCGCGCTCGTGAAGGTGAAAAAAAAGACCAAGGAGCAGGCCCGTACAAGAGCGATTAATGAACTGGAACGGGTGGGACTGGGGGATCATATCAAAAAATATCCGGCGCAACTTTCCGGCGGCCAGAAACAGCGGGTTTCAATCGCACGGGCCCTGGCAATGGACCCCAAAGTAATGCTCCTCGACGAACCCACCTCCGCCCTCGATCCCGAGCTTATATCGGAGGTCCTGGACGTTATCATAAATCTGAGATTACACGGCATGACCATGATCATGTCGACACACCAGATCGGATTTGCAAGCGAATTGGCCGATGAACTGGTGTTTCTCGAGGACGGGAACATTTTGGAGACGGGGCCACCCAAGAAAATGCTCTCCGACGCGGACTGTGAAAGAACCAGGGAATTTTGTTCCAAGATAACCGAACTCTACGGAAATTCGTTCTAATATGGAAGAACTCCTTTTTATCAGATTCGAGGTCCTGCCTGCCCTTCTTAAGGGCCTCGTGGTGAGTATCAAGCTCATCGTACCATCCGCCTTTTTCGGCCTCTTTATAGGAATAATCATCGGGGCCCTCCGGGTCTACGGGAGCACCATTCTGAAAAAGGCTGCTGACACATATGTCTTGATTTTCAGAGGATTTCCCCTCGTCGTCCAGCTCTTTATCTGGTACTTCGGACTCCCCCACATAGGGATCTATCTTTCCCCCATGGTTGCCTCGATTGTCGGCTTTTCCCTCTGCAGCAGCGCCTATCACTCGGAATACGTCCGGGGTGCCTTTCTGTCGGTTAAAACGGGTCAGACCATGGGAGCGAAGGCTCTCGGTTTTTCAAAGCTTCAGATGATACGCTTCATAACCCTTCCCCAGGCATTCCGAAGGGCCCTCCCGGGCTGCGGAAACGAAATCATTTATCTTATCAAGTATTCATCCCTGGCCTATATGATTACCTGCATCGAGCTTACCGGTCAGGGAAAAATCATAGCATCCGAGACATTTAAGTACACCGAAATATTTATGATAATCGGAGCCATCTATCTCTTGCTAACAACAATAGCCAGCTGGATTCTGCACAGGGTGGAAAACAGCCTTCTCCTCCCCGGCTTCGAACACTACAAGGCCTGATCATTTTTTGAGAATATGCCCGAATACACATCTCTCACCCCCGAAATCATACAGGAAGTCCGAGAGAAACTCGGCAGCGGATGTCTGATTGAAGATCCCGAAAAAATAAGGGACTTTGAAAAAGACGCGAGCGACTTGCATCATGGAGCCGAGCTTGTCATTGAGGCGACCTCGGTGGAGCAGATAGCGGAGCTTTTGCGCCTGGCAAACAAATATCGCTTTCCCGTCACTCCCCGGGGATTGGGTACCGGTGTTGCAGGCGGTGCCGTTCCACTTTTCGGTGGGGTGGTCCTGTCGCTGGCAAAGATGAACCGCATCATTTCCATCGAACGGGAAAACCTCACAGCCACGGTCGAACCGGGCCTTCTCAATCTGGATCTGAAAAATGCCGTTCAAAAAGAAGGGCTCTTCTATCCACCCGATCCCGCCAGCCTTGACACCTGTTCCATCGGCGGTAATGCGGCAACCAATGCAGGGGGTCCTTCCTGTGTAAAGTACGGAACGACGAAGGACTATGTGCTCGGTATCGAAGCCGTGCTTCCCTCAGGCAAAAAAATCAACGCGGGAGTCCAGACCAGAAAGGGAGTGGTGGGCTACGACCTCCTCCATCTCATTGTCGGATCCGAAGGAACACTGGGGGTTATTACCAAACTTATCCTGAAACTCATCCCCAACCCCCCGGCAATAACGACAATGGTCGCCCTCTTTTCCCGCCTCACCTCGGCAATGGAAGGGGTTACCAACATACTGGTTCGCGGCCACATCCCCTGCGCCATAGAATATCTGGACCGACGATGCCTCGATCTGGTCGGTGACCTTCTCCCCTACGGTGAAAAAAAAGAGACGGGGGTCTTTCTCCTCGTCGAGGCGGACGGCGCGCCCGACGTCATAGGACGGGAGATAGAGGAGATGGGAACAATATGCATGGAGTCCGGGGCTCTCAACGTCATCATGGCACCCGATTCGATCAAGCGGTCCAGGATGTGGGAGATACGAAGGGAGGTGGCCCTCCGGGTAGAAGACCATTCCCCGGTCTACATACCCGAAGATGTGGTCGTTCCCATAGGAAAGATCGCGGAGTTTGTCGCCTGTTTTCCCGAATTCGAAAGGGATTTTGCCATGAAGATCTTTTCCTTCGGCCACGCCGGCGACGGGAATATCCATCTCAACATCACCGCCGAAAGCGAGAAGGAGAGGCAAAAGGTGGAAGAAGGGGTCCGGCTCCTCCTTCACAAGGTTATTGCCATGGGCGGGACCATATCGGGCGAGCACGGCATCGGAATCGCGAAAAAACCCTTCCTTTCGATGGAGCTTTCCGGCGAGAGTATCCGCCTCCAGAAGGAGATCAAACGAATCTTTGATCCACTCTCGATTCTGAATCCGGGAAAAATCTTTGATCTCGATTGATGCATGGGGAGGGTGTCTCCGCCACACCGTAACGGGAAGGTCCCTCGGAAAATAGTATCACCCATAAACGTGCCGAGTTTTCTTACTATTTTCAAACAAATTTAAGATTATATTGCTATTTAAATCAAAGTCTTGTAATTGTCATCTCATGAAGCGGGGAAACGAAAAAATCGCACATACCTACCGGGGGAAGGCACTGATCGCCGATCCGATATACCAGTATATCTGGTTTACCGTCCCCTTCAACGACACCCCTGAGAAGACCGAAAAGGATATCATCGATTCACCCTGGATGCAGAGGTTGAGGAGAATTCATCAACTCCAGAGCGCACGTTGGGTATATCCCGCGGCGGAACACACCAGATTTCAGCATTCTCTGGGAACCATGCACATGGCCGGTGATTTCGGACGCTACCTCTATCCGAGTCTCAGGGAAGTCGTTCCCGATATCCCATCGATAAATTTCATAGAGGAACTCCTCAGGCTGACGGGACTCCTCCACGACGTTGGGCACGGTCCCTACGGTCATTTCCTCGATGACAACTTCCTGGACCAGTACGATCTGACCCACGAAATACTCGGACAGGAGATTATCGTCAAGAAACTAGCGGGATCTCTACGAAAGATCAAACGGAGTCCCTCGGGAGCATTCGAAAAAGGCGAAACGATAGATCCACGGCACATCGCCTTTCTTATCAAAAAACCTGAAGAGGAAAGGGAAGTGTATCCCCCGTGGCTCATCCTCTTACGGCAGCTCTTTTCAGGGATCTATACGGTGGATAATCTTGATTATGTCCAGAGGGACGCTTACATGACGGGCTTCTCCATCGATATCATCGATATCAAGAGACTCTGTTTCTATACATTCTTTACGAAAGAGGGCCTTACGCTCCACCAGGCGGGAAATTCCGCCCTCGGCAGATTCCTGAACGCCAGGCTGAGCCTCTATGCGAATGTCTATTTTCATCGGACAACACGAGCTCTCGATCTCCACCTTCAGGAGATATTCAGGGATACGATGAACCTGATAATGCCCACAAATCCCCGTGAAAATCTGGAGGAATATCTGGGCCTGGATGAGTGGAGCCTCTACAATGGAGTAAAATCCTGGTTGAAAGAAACAGGAGGGATGAAAAAGAAACTGGCCGGGGAATGGGAAAAGCTTTTCCTGAGACAGGTCAAATGGAAGATGTCCTTTTCGGCGGAACTTTTCGTTGATCAGATCCAAAAGGGGGTCAAATTCGCCCGGGCAGAGAATTATGAGGCTGAGATACGGGCCTGCCTTCCGCGGTCGCTGAGGGGAATAAAATTTCGCGTCGATCTCGCGACGCAGGACCCGCGACCGATAAACCCGATAACGGAGAGGGAAAAGAGAATTAACGTTTTCAATCCCTCGACCGAGACAACGTCTCCGGAACCCCTGCAAGATATCTACCGTTTTATTCCGGCACGGGTCGTACACTTCAGGGTTTTCTCCATAAATCACGAGCACGATGAAGAACTGACAGCGGCGGCGGAGAAGGCCCTCGGCTCCATAGGAGAAGTGGTAAAGACAAATATCTGATAGTATAGATTCCCGCCGTAATGAGCTGAGAATGCTCGTTTTGCAGTTCAGAAAAGATGCAAAAAGCCGGGCCGGGACCTTCAGTCCGGAATTCATGCATCATATTTCTGATTTTTTTTATCAGGAGTTTTCATATGGCTTACCATGAGACAACCGATCTTACGCTCTTCGTACGATCATCGAAGGAAGATATCACGGGATGGAACAGACAGCGTATTGTCGATGCCTTGATTCGTGAAACCACTATCGATATCGAAACGGCCCAGGAGATAAGCAGAGAGGTTGAACGCCAGATATCGGCATCGGGGATCGACTTTCTCACGGCGCCCCTTATTCGCGAGATGGTTGATGCAAAGCTCATCGAGCGCGGGCTTGGAAAGGCATCAAAAATGCACGCACGCCTCGGTCTTCCCCTCTTCGACGTAGAACAGTTGATTTTCTACAGCAACAAGGAAAATGCCAATATACCACACAGTCCGGAGGGAACGAATCTCACGCTCGCCGAGGGGATAAAAAGGGAATATGCCCTCCTCAAGGTCTTCTCCGATGACGTCGGATTTGCCCATGCCGGGGGGGACATTCATATCCATAACCTGGGATATGTAGACAGGCCCTACTGCTCCTGTCAGTCAATCGAATTTATAAAAAAATTCGGACTTAACCTTCCCAATTCCATTGCCGTGACGTCCCCGGCAAAGCATGCGGAAACGCTCCTGGCTCATATCATACGATTTGCCGCGGCCCTCCAGGGAAACTTCGCGGGTGCTGTTGGATGGGATGGCGTCAATATCTTTTTCGCCCCCTACCTTGTGAATCTCAGCGATGATGAGGTGAGACAGCTTGCACAGATGCTCGTCTATGAATTTGCCCAGCAGGCAGTCGGGAGAGGGGGGCAGACGATATTCACCGACATTCACCTTTACTGGGAGATGCCGGACCACTTCAAAAACACCCCCGCCATAGGACCGGGCGGCGACTATACGGGCACAACCTATGGAGAATACGGAGACGATTCGAGGAGATTCGCCACGGCGCTCTTCGAGGTATACGAAAAGGGAGATGCCACGGGACGACCCTTCGTATTTCCCCGACCCATGGTACACATAACGGAACAATTCTTTCAGACACCGGGCCATGAGGATTTTCTCAATCAGATTTGCCGGGTGGCACTCGAGAAGGGAAATACCCATTTCGTCTTCGACAGGGGAAAGTGTGTCTTCCTCTCAGAGTGCGGTACTGTCTGTTTCGAAAACGAAACGGGCGGAATCCTCCCTGTCGAAAAGCCCTGGGAAATGAGACATGCGGCGATTCAGAATGTGTCGATAAATCTTCCAAGGCTCGGATACCGGGCGAAGAGAGAGGATAAGGATCTCTTTTCTCTCATATCCCGGACAATGGAAATAACGGCCCAGGCCCATATTGAAAAGAAGCGCTTTATCGAAGGCCTGCTTTCGCTGGGAAGTGAAGGTCCCCTTTCGCTTCTCGCCATGGACTGCGACGGAGCCCCCTATATCAGAGCGGACCTCTCATCATACCTGGTGGGAATGGTGGGATTGAACGAACTTGTCAAGATCCAGACGGGAGATGAGCTGCACGAATCGGCAGGGGCCCGTAAATTCGGTCTCAAAATCATTACACATATGAAGGAAATGGCCGATAAGTTGAGTACAAAGCACGGCATAGGGATCATGCTCGAGCAGTCACCCGCGGAGACGACGGCATACCGGTTTGCCAGGCTGGACATGAAACACTTTTCACCGACGGCCGGCCACTTTGTGAAGGGAGACATCGCAAAGGGAGAGATATACTATACAAACTCGACACACTGTGCGGTCTCAGCATCGATAGACCCCATGGAAAGGGTAAAAGTTGAAGGGGCATTGCATCCCCTTATCGAGGGCGATGCCGTAACATATATCCGCATTGCCGAGGAGAACGCTTCGCCCGGAGCGTTGGCGGATTTTGTAACGCAAGCACTGAGGGAAAGCGAAGGAAAGCACCTGGCATTTACACCGGAGTTTACCACCTGCCTCGACTGCAACAGAACGGTGAAGGGTCTGAGAAACCTCTGTCCTCACTGCGGATCCGATAACGTTGAGGAAATCACCCGAATTGCCGGTTATTTTTCGAGGGTATCTCACTGGAACCGGGGGAAAATAGGAGAGCTGAGGGATAGAAAAAAGGGGGGCGGTTTTTCGGACAGGGGATGATCCTTCGTCCGCATCGGTCACTTCGTTATGAGAAAGATTATCATGTTTACCGGAAAAGGCGGGGTTGGGAAGACGACCATGTCTGTTGCCACGGCCTTACATCTCGCGCGAGAAAGGAGTGTTCTCCTTCTTTCCACCGACCCCTCCGGTTCGCTCTCGAGCATCTTTAATAAGGCATTTCACGATACCGTCGTCAGTATTGAAAGAAATCTCGATGCAATCGAGCTTACCCGGCCAATCATCCTCAATCTGTGGAGGGAAAAGTTCGGTGAGGATGTCTACAGGGTGATCTCGTCGCTTCTCCCCGTCGATCGAGGCATTCTCGACTATATCGAGGGGGTACCCGCCCTGGATGAGGAATTTATGCTCGACTATGTGCTCGAAGCGAAGCGATTGAAAAACTATGACCATATCATCTGGGATACGGCCCCCACGTCATCGACACTGAATCTTCTCAACATTCAGAACCTCTTTTATTCTCACCTCGGCGAGGCCCAGAAACTCTATCTCAAGATGAGGGGCGTACTGTCCCGGCTCAAGGGGGGCTCGGGAGAGGAACCCCTGGAACTTATTGCCAGATGGAGAAAGCTCACCGAGGACATACTCGGCATGCTCTCCCGGGACACCTCAACATGGATTGTTGCGAATCCCGAGAGGCTTCCCGTCGAACAGGCACTCTCCATAGGGAAGTCTCTCTCCGGCTTCGGTGTCGAGATAAAGGGCTACATACTGAACAGAATATTTTCCGAAGATGTATGCGCTGAGAGCGAATTTCTGAGAAAAAAGCGGGAACACCAGATCCAATGGAGGGACCGCCTTATTGCAGGCGCCGATCATAAGCTAAAAATCATTCACGAAATCCAAGAAGATGCAACGACACGTGACATGCTTGTAACGATCGCCCACATCCTTTATGGCCAACCTCAAAGAGACCTCAATTTTTCATAATCAATTAATTATCCTCACCTTCCTTGACATCTGAAAGATCGATAAATATATTATTTTCAAAATTGATCGGTCCTTTGTGAAGATGGAAGATATTGAAGACATCATAATACGTACCTTTAAGGAAAGCAGCCACGTCAAAGAGGTTTTTGTTAACGAAAATCTCGTAAGGATTGTCAGGATCGTCGAGGCAATCACCGAGGCACTGAAGGGCGAAAAGAAGATACTCATCTTCGGAAACGGCGGAAGCGCGGCGGACGCACAACATCTGGCAGCGGAATTTATCAACAGATTTACCATAGAGAGGCCACCCCTTCCGGCAATCGCGCTCAGCACCGACACCTCGGTATTAACGAGCATTGCCAACGATTACGATTTCTCCGATGTCTTCGAAAAACAGATACGTGCCTTAGGCCACGAGGGCGACATCGCGTGGGGAATAAGCACCAGCGGCTCGTCTCCAAACGTTGTAAAGGCCCTGGAAGTTGCCAAGAAGCGGGGCATGATTACCATCGCCCTTACCGGGAGAGACGGGGGAAAGATGGCCAGCATCGCAGACTATCACCTCAATGTCGCTTCGAATAGTGTCCCCCGCATTCAGGAGGTTCATATTACCGTGGGGCACGTTATCTGCGAAATGATAGACTACAAGCTTTTCAAGAAACCGGAAGAATAGAGGCAGATTCGGTTTTGTCGTGGCAGTGGGATAAAAAGAATCGAGAAGGAGTTGATTATTCGTAATGTTTGGAAAACCAGCCGAAGAGACAAAAGACAAGAGCGCTGAGGGCACACAGATATCAGGAGAGGAAACGGTAGAGACGACGCCAGCAACCGAACCGGAGGAACCGCTCACTGAGTTGGAAGAGGCAAAAAAAGAGGCCCTCGAAAATTACGACAGGTACTTAAGGATAAGCGCTGAATTCGATAACTACAAAAAACGGGTCCAGAAAGACCGTACAGACCTCTTAAATTATGGAAATGAGAGGCTTATAAAGGAATTATTACCGATTATTGACAGCATGGAACGGGCATTGAGTCATCTCTCGAACGCGGAGGACATCGATGCCTTTGTGGAGGGATTGAAACTGATATACGAGCAACTCCTGGTCTCGTTAAAAAAACATGGCGTTGAAAGCATAGCAGCGATCGGCCAGGAATTTGATCCCAACTTTCATGAGGCAATGATGAAGGTGGAAAGCGATGAGATCGCCGATAATAAAATAGTGGAAGAATTCGAAAAGGGCTATCTCTTAAATGGACGACTCCTGAGGCCGTCAAAGGTATCAATCGCGCAGCATGTAAAAAAAGGAAAAAAGAAAAAATAGAATATTTATACAGGTAAGGAGGTTTATATAAAATGGGGAAAATCATAGGTATTGACTTGGGAACGACAAATTCCTGTGTTGCTGTTATGGAAGGCAGTGATCCGGTCGTCATAACAAATCAGGAGGGGAACAGGACGACACCGTCGGTGATTGCCTTTACTGACAGCAACGAACGGTTAGTCGGCCAGGTCGCCAAGCGGCAGGCCGTCACCAACCCCGAAAACACCGTATACGCAATAAAGAGGCTCATAGGGAGGAGGTTTTCATCAGCCGAGGTAAAGCACGATGTCACCATCAGTCCCTTCAAGATAACCGAGGCCTCAAACGGCGATGCACAGATATCCATAAAGGGGAAAAATTACAGCCCTGCCGAGATATCGTCGATGGTACTCGCAAAGATGAAGCAGACGGCGGAGGACTACCTGGGCGAAAAGGTAACCGATGCGGTTATTACGGTGCCTGCCTACTTCAATGATTCGCAGCGACAGGCCACGAAAGACGCGGGAAAGATTGCAGGACTGAATGTCCTCCGGATTATCAACGAGCCCACGGCGGCATCGCTTGCCTATGGTCTTGATAAGAAGAAGGATGAGAAGATCGCCGTCTTTGACCTGGGCGGGGGAACCTTTGATATCTCCATACTTGAGCTCGGCGATGGTGTTTTTGAGGTAAAATCCACAAACGGCAACACCCATCTTGGTGGTGAAGACTTCGATCAGAACCTGATAGGCTATATTGCCGATGAATTTAAAAAGGACCAGGGCATTGATCTTCGAAGCGACAAGATGGCCCTTCAGAGAATTAAGGAAGCGGCGGAAAAGGCGAAGATGGAGCTTTCCACATCGATGGAAACCGATATCAATCTGCCCTTTATCACGGCTGACGCCTCGGGACCAAAGCATCTGAACATGAAACTTACCAGGGCAAAACTCGAGATGCTCGTCGAGGACCTTATCGCAAAACTCGAAGCCCCGTGCAGAACCGCACTCAAGGATGCAGGTCTTTCACAGAAAGATATCAATGAGGTCATTCTTGTTGGGGGCATGACCCGGATGCCGCGTGTGCAGGAAAAGGTAAAGGAAATCTTCGGAAAAGAACCTAACAGGGGCGTAAATCCCGACGAGGTGGTTGCGATCGGTGCGGCAATTCAGGCAGGTGTCCTAGCCGGTGACGTGAAAGACGTGCTCCTTCTGGATGTAACCCCTCTTTCACTGGGCATCGAAACGCTGGGCGGCGTCATGACGACACTCATTGAGAAGAATACGACGATACCCACGAAGAAAAGCCAGATATTCTCGACGGCGGCGGACAATCAGCCGGCGGTCAGCATCCACGTGCTTCAGGGAGAGCGTCCCATGGCTGCGGATAACAGAACCCTCGGCAGGTTTGAACTCACGGGAATTCCTCCGGCACCCCGAGGCCTTCCCCAGATCGAAGTCGCCTTTGATATCGACGCAAACGGTATTGTGCACGTTTCGGCCAAGGATCTCGGCACGGGTAAGGAACAGAGTATCAAGATCACCTCTTCAAGCGGCCTTTCAGAGGAAGAGATAGACAAGCTTGTCAAGGATGCCGAGGCACACGCAGAGGAAGACAAGAAGAAGAAGGCGTTGATCGAGGCACGAAATCAGGCCGATACCCTCGTTTACAGCGTCGAGAAGAACCTCAAAGAGATGGGCGATCAGATAGATGCCACCGAGAAATCGAATATAGAAACATCACTCGAAAAGGTCAAAAAGGCCATGGAAGGTGACGATCTCGAGGCGATCAAGTCTGCCCAGGAGGAACTTACCACAGCATCCCACAAACTGGCTGAGGCAATGTATGCGAAGGCAACAGCAAAAGAAGGGGGTGCCGGAGCAGAAGCGGGTGCAGCCGAAGGAGGACAGGCGGGGGCTCCCGATGATGATGTGGTAGACGCAGATTTCGAAGAGGTCAATAAAGAGTAAAAACGAAACAATTTCAATTTTTTAAGGGGACAGCCAGCATAGATGGCATGTCCCCTTTTTTTTTGAATTGACGGTTCCCGAAGTAAGGCTCCGGGAAGATGTATTCAGCACTTACTCACTTCAGGACCCTACTTTTTCTTCTGTGGTAACGAACCTTCTTCCTCCGTAAAGGGCATGGTAAGCTCGTATACGCCTCTCTGGACAAATGCATGGGTGCGATAGGCCGATTTTTCAAAGATCCTAAGCATCGGCTTGTTGTCGGCAATAATATCGGCCTTGAAACCTTCGATGCCCCGCTTTTTGGCTATCCTGATCAGCTTTTCAAAAAGATAGGTCCCGACTCCCGTTCCCTGAAGCGTTTCATCAACGACGAAGGCTACATCCGCATGAGGAGTATCCTTGTAACGCGTGTATCTCCCCTCGGCAATGACGCGCTCCGCCCCCGCTTCCTCAATAAGCCCCACGATCGACATGACCCTCTTGTAGTCGACATTCACATATTCCTGCATCTTCATGTGGGGCATCATCTTGATGGGACTGAAGTATCGGTAATAGATACTCTTGTCCGAAAACCGGTAGAAAAGCCTTCGCATGTCATCTTCGTCGGAGGGTTTTATGGCACGGAATCGAATGGTAATGTTATTCCGAAATGTATGGGTGTTTGCCACATCATCGGGATAAAGATGTCCCGATTCCGCCATATAGATCTGATCTGGATAGAGGATATTGGATTTCTTTGCCCTCTGAACCAGATCGTTTCTGTCATCGGGATGCGCAATATCGATCAGGGCGAGGGCACGCTCACGCATGGTTCGCCCCCTGAGTGACGCGAGGCCGAATTCCGTCACAATCAAGTCCAGGGACTCCATATTGGTTAACTGGCCGGGAAAATCCTTCACGGAAAGCACGATATTCGATTCACCCTTCAGGTTGCGGCTCGGAAGGGCAAAAATCGATCGTCCCCCCTTGGAAAGCTCCACTCCCGAATAGATCTCCTGCACCTCGTTAGGATCGAGGGTGACATTACCTTTTCCGAACTGCAGTGCGATGCCGCCACTCAGGTCCACCTTTCGCGCCGGGAGTATTTTTATAAACTTTTCGTTTTCCCCTATAACCCTCGGGTTGGTGACCACCTCTATCCCCTGAAACTCGATCAGGGGATTCCTGTCCAGCCATTCAAAGAGCTCCTGCGTCCCCTGTGCATAGGAGGTAACGCTCTTATTCCTGAATATCCGCTTGTTTTTGTTCGTCACGGCACCACTTTTTATCAGATCCATAAGGGCATCGGTCATCATAAGAGAGTGAACACCCAGATCTTTCTTGTGCGCAAGATACTTCAGAAGGGCCTCAAAGAGGGGTCCGATGGAAAAAGAGATACAACTGCCATCCTCAATCACCGACGCTATGTTCGACGCCAACCGCTCATGAACATCCGCCGCAGGCAAGCGGGGAAAGTAGATCGGTTTTTCCGTGGAGCGGACAAGATAGTCAAAATCGTTGACATGTAAAAAAGTGTCACCCATTGTAAAGGGGGTATCGTTGTTGATTTCCCCCACCACAAGGGAGGCCCGTTCCATGGCGCGCCTCGCCATATCCACCGCCACACCGAGACTGCAGAATCCGTTTTTATCGGGGGGAGTAATCTGTACGAAGGCCACATCGACCTCTATGATACCGGCACTCACCAGTAAAGGAATCTTGGAAAAGTAACTCGGAATAAAATCTATTCTCCCTGCTTCGATGGCCTCGCTTGCCAGCCACCCGGAGAAGAAGGTCTTGAGCCTGTATTTATAGGAGTGCTCCTTGTCAACGGGGAGGGCGTCGCCGAGGCTCAGAAGTTGAATAAATTCAAGATCCCTCAGATTTGTATCATCGGATTCAATGATATGTTTAATCAGCGTTCGAGGTTCCGCTGCACCGGTCCCCAGAAATATCTTCATTCCCGGTTTGAGCTTTTTGATTATCTTTTCAGGGGTAACAATCCTGCTTTCCCAACTTGCCACATTATAATCCTTCATAATAAATTCAATTTCCTTTGAATATTAAACTCGCGCCGAGTCATTATTCCAAAAAAACCCTTTTGTCAACGAAAAGGGCTCGATCTGCAGAAGTTATCCCGCTGGCATGTCAAAGGGGACTACATCTACTGATCTAATAAAATGGGTGCCGCGCTCGAAAGATCTTCTCACCTATGGTATGTAGTGGTACTCTAATTTTTTATATCGACTTCCTATTGCAAATTATGTAGCATGAGGCGCATATACTATTTCGGTTAGAAAATCATGAATAGAGGCTTTGCCAAGACCTTCATTATATCGATTCTTTTCGTCTTCACCTCTCTTGGTATCTCTTTTCCGCCTTCGACCGCCTCATCCTCATCACCCTCCCGGGAATTTGAGACGAATATCTGCCGAGGGCGCCTTCTCGCCGACGATGAGTATTTCAAGGTCATCAAAGAGGCTCTCGAGGGGGCACAAAGCGAGATCGTAATGTCCTGCTTTCTTTTCAAGACAAATGGATACACGAGCAGTTACCCCGACATACTACTCAGTCGTCTGATTGCGGCAGTCAAAAGGGGTGTGAGGGTGAAAATAATACTCGAACGTGATACAAATCCGAACTCAATGATAAATAGGAATAACAGGGAAACGGCAGAGAGGTTGCGAAGGGGAGGTATCGAGGTGATCTTCGACTCCCCGAAGACCACAACCCATACCAAAGTGGCAGTAATAGACAGAAGATACGTGTTCCTCGGAAGTCATAACCTGACAAGTTCTGCCTTGAAATATAACCATGAGCTTTCATTCGTGATCGATTCGCATGAGATGGCCAGAGAGGCCCTGGATTACGTTAATGAACTGGGCAGATAAGAGGACAAATGAGACCATGATTCGATTGCAGAAGATAGTATTTACCGCCTTTATCGCCCTCGTCTTGATCTTGGAAGGCTGTGCCGGGATATACATGAAGAGGGAAGAAATCTTACAGATCCTGCCCGACGAGATACCCCGCGAAGTCAGTCTCACCTTCAGAAACGCAGAAGAGGCATTTAAGGGAGGCCAAAACGACCGGGCATTGACCCTCTTTGGAGAGATCCTGGAAAGAGTGCCCCAGGGAAAGGTGGCCTCCTGGGCACATCTGAGACGGGGAGAACTATTACTGAGAGATGAACGATACAGGGAGTCCTTGGAAGAACTTCACGCTGTCCCGGAGAGGTTCCGGGGAGATCCCCTTTATTACGAAGCACAGTACACGATTGCCGCCTCCTATCACGGCCTCGTGATGTACGACAAATCGGAGGAGATCATCAAGAGACTCGCGAAGGAGGACATATCTTCACGTCTCAGGGCACAGATATTTTCTCTTTATGGTGACAATCTGGCAGTCAGGGGAAAGAATTATGACGCACTCCTTTTCTATCTAAAATCGCTCCGTGAGGGTCCCGGGAAAGATCGTGAATCATCGGTAAAAAAGCGGATAGAGACTATCATAGAGGACCGCCTCACCCTCGATGAGCTTGAGGATGCGGCAAAGATGTCCCGAATACGATACCCCTCGGGATACATCCTCTACAGACTGGCACGAATCCAGTACGAAAGGGGAAACTTTGAAGAGTCCGCAAGCAGCCTCAATAAATTTCTCCTCTATCACTTCGGACACCCCCTCGCCGAACGGGGGAGAGACCTTCGACAGAGAATATCGGAGATAGGAACAACCGACCGTTATGCCATCGGGTGCATCCTCCCTCTCACTGGAAGATATTCCGTTTACGGCGAGCGGGCACTGGATGCAATCATCCTTGCCGTCGGCGTTTTCGATTCCCGGGGCGAAATCCCTGTCAAGCTTATAATCGAAGACTCCAAAAGTGATCCTATCGCTGCCCGGAAGGCAGTCGAAAAGCTCGCCAAGGAAGACAATGTGATAGGTATAGTAGGTCCCCTCGGGAGTACCACGTCCATTGAGGCTGCGAAAGAGGCACAGAGAATCGGCATCCCGATCCTCACGCTGACCCAGAAAGAGGGTATCACCGAAACAGGTGATTACGTGTTCCGCAATTTTCTGACCAGCACGATGCAGATAAAGTCGCTGGTCAAATACACCTTCGAAAACCTGGGGCTCACAAGCTTTGCTATTCTTTATCCCGACGACAGTTACGGCACCGAAATGATGAATCTTTTCTGGGACGAGGTTGTAAACTACGGCGGAGAGATCAGGGGCGTCGAATTCTACGACACCGCACAGACAGACTTTGGTAAGGAGATTAAGTCGATCGTGCATCTCGATTCCCAGGAAACTGAGGAGAATTCGGAAGAGGCGGAACCCTTTATCGACTTCGACGCTCTCTTTATTCCCGATTCAGCCTCACGAATTCTGATGATCGCACCCCAGCTGGCCTTCTATGACGTCACGAATATTCAGCTTCTCGGAACGAGCAGATGGAACTCTCCCGAGCTCCTTGACATCGACAGCAAGAACATCGAGGGGGCCATATTTACGGACGGTTTCTTTCTGGAAAGCGATTCACCATTGGTGAGGGAGTTTATCGACCGTTTTTATACTGCCCTGGGGCGGGAGCCCGGCAACCTCGAGGCCCTTGCCTACGACGCCGCCCGCATTATTGTTACCGTAATGACTGAAATGCATACCGAGGTCAGGGGTGATCTCAGGGACAACCTCCTCTTACTTGAGGATTATCCGGGCATAACGGGAATAACCTCCTTTTCCGAAACGGGTGATGCGGAAAAAACTTTGTATATACTCATGGTGAGCGACAACGAAATTGAGCAGATACAATAAGGGGGGGGAAGGCCGATGAGATTTCTCCTTACCAACGATGACGGAATATATGCCGAGGGTCTGCGGGCGCTTCAAAGGGAGCTCTCACAGGTGGCGGAGTGTCTGATAGTGGCACCGGAGACTGAACAGAGCGCTGTTGGCCACGCCATTACTCTTTCACAACCATTGATGGTTCGCAGGGTGAAACGGGAGGGGCATTTCTGGGGATACGGAGTCAAAGGAACCCCGGCAGACTGCGTCAAGCTCGGTGTCAAGGAGCTTTCGGAAAAACCCTTTGACCTTGTGGTATCGGGAATCAACCGGGGTGCCAACGTGGGTATCAACGTCATCTATTCCGGAACGGTATCGGCCGCCACAGAGGGAACCATACTCGGGATCCCCTCCATTGCGGTTTCGCTCGACGACCTGACGGAGGAAGCTGATTTTTCATTTGCGGCCCGCTTCGCGAAAAAGATCGCCCTTTTTATAGCGAAAAGTAACCACACCCGGGGAATGACCCTGAATGTTAACATCCCCGCCATTCCGGAAAAGGAGATACAGGGGATTGCCGTTACGGAGCAGGGAACTGCCCGTCTTATGGAAGATTTTGAAAAGAGGGTGGACCCGAGGGAAAATACTTACTACTGGCTTGCCGGAGAAACATTACTTCCCAATATGGAAAAGGAAAACTCCGATGCCACGGCCCTGAAGAAGGGCTTCATATCCGTCACACCGATTCACTACGACCTGACGCGATACGAATCGATGACCTATCTGGAGACAACTGCGAAGAAATTATTTCCCTAACGTATCAATAATACGGGTATCTCGCTTTTTCTTATCACGTATGACGTGGTGCTCCCGAGTATAAATTTCCGTATTCTGCTGTGCCCGTATGCACCCATCACAAGGAGATCCACCACACCTTCGCCGGAAAACCGGACGATTTCCTGCTCCTCCTTTCCGCTCCGTATCTCAAGGGACATTACAACATCATAGGGATCGAGAAATGTTTCGATTTTTTCGCCCAGGATTTGGGCCTGTTCATCATCACCGGTAATAATCAGAACCGTGAGTGTCGATTCCAGGGTTACCGAGAGCTCCGCCGCAATTGTCAGCGCCCGTTCCGCATGAGGGCCTCCGTCATAGGCCAGCCCCACTTTTCTGATCTCCTTAAACTCAAGGGGGGTAACGAGGACGGGTTTCCCCGTCTTACGAACCACGGATTCCGATGTTGAGCCGAGAAGGCCCCCGTCGGTGAGGGAATAGTGCTCCCCCCTCTGGGCCAGGATAATGCAGTCGGCCTCCTCTCCCTCTTCAATGATCATCTCATCCACGATACCCCGCATCTTTTTCAGTTCCGGATCAATTCCTTCCTTCTTGCAACGCTCATCAAAAGCTCCCAGGATCAAGTCTGCCCTCTCCTCCATACCCTTTTCTATAAAGGGGTAAATCTCCCTCGTCGATGAAAGACCCATGAATCCGGAGATATCGTCGAAGAGCGGGTCCTGAATTATCTTGAGATCCATGATAAAAAGGCCCGTAAGCTTGGCACCCAGCTTACGGGCGAGATAGATTCCATAGTCCTGCGCTGTTCTGCTGTAATCTGAACCGTCTGTGGGAATCAGAATGTTTTTAACTCTCATGGCTACCACACTTTAAAAACGAGCAAAGGAAAAGCGATTCGTCGTTCCGTTAAAGTGATGGATATGGAGTACGATCGAAAGTGAAGCTTCCCGCCGGCAGGGCGGGGCTTGCTGGTGCGCCCCCGGTCAATGTATCTTTTTTATTCAGCTCCCTTAGGGATGAGGCATATAAAACGAAAGGTGTCCTCTCCTTTGTTGGTCAGACAATGTTTTTCATGGGGAGGTATCAGGACAGCATCTCCTTCCCGAACCGGTGTTTCTTCCTCGGCAGCGTTTTTAACCATCGCCTTTCCCTTCAGGACAAATATCTCATGCTCCCAGTAATGATCATGAAAGGGGCTCGATTTACCCGGATCAAGATCAAATATCCTCATAATAAAATTGGGAGCACCCTCCTTGTCTCCGATAATCACCCTCTTTTTAACCCCTTCCATTAATTCCAGGGCTTCAACATCTTCATAATTTTGTATTATCACTTCTCAACTCCTCCATATTGAAGCTCCCCGCACAATCCCCTATAAACGGGATCTCTTCTTTTGCTCCGAAAAGTTGCGGGAAATGCTCGCTTCCCAGTAGAACGGCACGTGGCAAAAAGACCTGCTAAATACGGTCTATTTCTTTGAGGCCGCCTTTTTATCGGTACTTCGCCTCTCTTTCGGTTTCTTGAACTTTAACGAAGATTTCACCAGTTTAATAATCTTATCGACATCCATAAACTGTGTGTTTATCACAATATCATAATTGATGGGATCGTCGATATCGACCTTGAAGTGTTTCTTAATAAAGGCCTTTCGCTCGGCCTCTATACGTATTATTCTTTCTTCGGCCACTTCGGGAGATATATTGAGACCCTCGGACAGATTCTTAATCTTTACCGCCATGGGTGCGATAAGTCGTATCCTCAGGGTTTCCTCGGCCGGAAGAATCAGATTTGCGCCCCTCCCAATAATCAACGCTCCACCATGTCTACCGGTGGCGCCGATAACCTTGGTAAGGTGCAGAAAGTATTTATCGGAAAAGAAAAACCTGGTCGTCCTCAGAAACTGGATCCAATTGTCCAGAGTACTCCTCATTTTCTCATCCAGTGAGGAGACAACCTTTTCACTCATCTTGGCGCTTTCGGCTATCTCGTGAATGATTTTGTCATCAAAGATATCGAGATTCAGCTCCTCTGCAATCCGATGTGCAAATATGTGATCGCCACTCCCCGGTTGCCTGGAAATGGTAATGACCGGGGGGTGCGGCTCGCTCCTCTTTCTTCTCATACTCATTGCCAGCTGCCACTTGCGAGCCTGTTCCTCAATGAGATGTTCAAGTCTGGTGGAAGTAGGTTTAGTTGTCATGGCATCTCCTCATTTAGTATGGTTATGTAGCAGTTACATTAACAAGAAAAAAAACAACGCCGCAGCATGAATTTATTATAACCCTCAAGACTTTGTCAACATTTTAGTTCAAAGAGGAGAAGAAGTGTGGCGGAGATTTTGCCAGACTGTAAGGAGGCGGACGGCGATAAGTGCCATTACAAGACGCGGAACCCAGAGCCAGAATGCGCCCACTCCGAGGGGAAGAAAAAGGACGGGATCTTCTATCATCGAGTGGTTGATCCCGATGGAGAGGTGGAGTGTCTCCAAATCTCTCTTTGTCAGGTGTTTCTCCTTGGCCTCTTCTACGATCACTGCACCACCGTAGGAAAGTCCGAACACAACTGCCGTCATCCAGAGTATCCCCACCGTGCGGCTCAGTCCCATAAACCTGAGAAGGGGCGAAAGAAAATCAACCACGTGGGTGATCCACCCCAGGCTCTTAAAAATTTCGAGGGCAGTCAATATACCCATAATAATGAAAAAAATCTTGATGACAAGCATCAGAATCGTGCTGCCCCATTCTTGTAGCATGGCCGAAAATGGCTGAGACGCCCCCTGGAGGGCTCCTCCGGATGCGATATCGACGGTGCCGCTTACATCGATACAGTGCGCCACAACCAGTACCGTAATGATTGATGCCACGAGTCGAAAGAGTGTCGCCTTCAGGGGATTAATGCCGGAATTCCCCTGAATGATGCCTTCCTGAACCAGGTTATGGGAAATCAAAAGGAAGATAGCAATAATGGTCATCTGCTCCGTACTGAAGGGGAGAACTGCCATAGCGGCGATACCGCCATATATCCCCGTCAGCATTCCGACAAGAAGGGGAACAGCCGCCATCGACGGAAGATTAAGCACGTCCATCGCGGGTGCAATCAGGACATCCACTTTGTCTATCCAGCCGGTCCACGCCACGAGTGCCGTTACGAAGGAAATGGGGATGATTATCTTCATCATCCACACGAAGCCCTGCCAACCCTTCTTGATACCGGTTATGAATCCTTCTCTGATTGTATTCCCTGTGCGCATGAAGGGCATGTATCCGGAAGCGAATAACCGCCCTCACTCTGACTGATAGAGGCGGGATGCCGCTGTTATTTCTTATTTTTTTCCAAAAGACCCCTCATCTTTTCCTTGAGTCTTTTTCTCCGCCTTCTTCTTTTCCTGTCCAGCTCTTTTTTTCTCTCGATTTTCTTGTGTTGTGCCATACACACCTCACCTTCCTTGCCAAAAAGTGATCTGAGGTCGAGAATCCCTTTTCCCCTGTGCATATAAAACTGTTAATAAATTGTAACACTTCTAAATGCAAGCCAAAATGAACCTTTCACCCCAACATCCTCTTATGGTATCATAATCAGGATTACCGAAGCGGTTTTGCCGACGGCCATCATGTCTATCATACTGATTACAAGGAATTAGATGAAATGTATGATCTGATAATCATAGGTGGGGGTCCCTCAGGCTCCCAAGCAGGCAGATGTGCCGGAAAAGAGGGGTTGAAGACCCTCCTGATCGAAAAGGACCGATTTCCACGAAGCAAGCCCTGCGGGGGAGCTCTCTCGGAAAAGGCTCGCTCTTACCTCGACTTTGAGCTTCCCCCGGAAATTTGCGAAAAGGAGATATTCGGGGCACGGCTCCGTTTCAGAGACCAGATCATCGAGGGTTCCAGGGATTTTCGCCTGGCAACAATGATAACCAGGAGATCCTTTGATAATTATCTTCTCGAAAAGGCGGCGGAGACTGGAATCGAGATACAAACAGGGGAGAGGGTCACCGATTTTGAAGAGAGGGAGGATCATGTCGAGGTCCATACCAAGGCCGAAACATTCAGATCACGATTCCTTATCGTCTCGGAAGGGGCGCAGGGAAAACTGAAACACCGAATCAGGAAGCGCGACCGTTCGAAGGAATACGGGATCTGCCTTGTCGCCGACATCGAAGAGGATAACGAAAAAATCGATGATTTTCTCCCGGGCATCCTGGAGATCCATTTCGGTCTCATCCATATGGGCTACGGGTGGATCTTTCCCCATGACGGATATTACTCGGTGGGAATTGGTTCCTTTGCCAGGAAGTGGCCGGAGACGAAACGGCTCATGTCCGATTTTCTGGAAAAAAACGGGTTCACAGGGAAATACCGGGTGAGGGGCCACCTCATTCCAGCGGGGGGAATACGAAGAAAGAATGTGGGCAGGCGTGTGATCCTCACCGGTGACGCTGCCGGATTCGTCGATCCCTTCTCGGGAGAGGGGATTGCCTATGCTGTTCGATCGGGGCAGATCGCCGGAGCGGTAGTCGCTGAAATAGCGGCGAAGGGAAAAGCACTCTCGACGCTGAAAGACTATGAAAAGATCTGCGAAAACGAATTTGAAAGAAATCTGAGATACGCACTCGTGACGGCAAAACTCACCCACCGCTTTTCGAACCTGATCTACAGGGTAATGAGAAACAACACGGAATCATTCGACAAATTCCTTGAAATCCAGACACTGAAGCGCCACTATCTCAGCTATCTCAGATGGTTGATCCCCCGGATACCAAAATATTTCCTCATCAACAATAGAAGGTAATGTATGGATATAGCAATCGTAAGTATTTTTTTCTGGGTGATGATCCTCGTCGGCCTCTTCAGCCTCAAGGCAGTCAAAAACACGGCGGGTTTCTTTGTCGCGGACCGAAGGGGCACGACGACGGCGATAACGGGGTCCCTCCTTGCCACCATAATCGGCGGTTCGGGTACTATTGGCCTCGCGGGTCTCGGCTACTCGAAGGGCCTGGCGGGCGCCTGGTGGATGCTTGTGGGGGCCATCGGTCTCATGGTACTCTCCATTTTTTTTGCCTCCAAAGTGAGAGGATTTAAGGTCTTCACCCTTCCCGAAATCCTGGAGGCTCAGTACGGCGGAAGCACGGTTAAAATCGTTGCCTCCTTCCTTATCGCAACGGCATGGCTCGGTATAATCTCGGCACAGATTATTGCAGCAGGTAAAATCCTGTCGGTTCTATGGCCCGGACAGTTACCGCTTCTCATGATTATCTCTGCATCCGTTTTTATCATCTACACCGTGCTGGGAGGACAGTATTCCATTTTGAGGACCGATCTCATCCAGTCGATCATCATCATTTCCGGCATCCTGGTCTGTCTGGTAGCAGGCATTTTCGCAACGAAAGGTCTCGCTGCGACTCCCGGTCAGTTACCGGAAGGTTTTTTTTCTTTTCCCACGAGTCCTGAATTTACCGTGAGAGAACTTTTACATTATTTTCTTTTCGTGGGCGCAACATTTCTCGTCGGCCCCGACATATACTCACGGATATTCAGCGCCAAAAATAAGGAAACGGCTCAAAAATCAACGATGATTGCGGCACTGGTCATGGTTCCTCTGGCCTTTGGAATAACCTTCATAGGGATAACGGCGAGGATGCTTCTCCCCGAAATTCCACCTGAAAGTGCCCTCCCCTCCCTTATCATGCAAATAATCCCTGCAGGGTTGAGCGGCCTCGTCATAGCAGCACTCCTCGCAGCAATGATGTCGTCGGCCGACACGTGCCTCCTGACGACAGGGATCATTATCTCGGCTGACATCATACAACCCCTCTTCGGATCAAAGATGAGCGAAAAGAAACTTCTTATGATATCAAGACTGTGTGTGATGGTCGCCGGAACCCTATCTCTTGTGATTGCCCTGGAAATTCAGAGCATTATCGCCGCACTCCTTGTGGGGTATACCATATATTCCTCGGGACTTGTGGTTCCCATTATTCTCGGATTTTACAGAAAAAGGTTGAAACTAAATACGCTTGGCGCAATAGTAGCCGTAATTGCAGGCGGCGGATTGGGTCTCTATCTGAAAACAGGTGGCTATAATAACCTGTTGCTTGTGACCCTTCCCCTCTCGGCTATTTTCCTGATAGGGGGAAGCTACGCGGGGCGGTTTCTCTCGCTGAAGAAAAAAACCAACGTTATCAAGGCCTAAGCCGATGAACATCAAATGGATCTGGATCGACACTGAGAAGAAACGTGAAAAGGCGCGCAACCACATAGGCACCCTCTCTCTCATAGGAATGGATACAGAGTACGATTCCTTCAGATACTTCAGGGAAAAGCTGTGTCTGATACAGATAGCTGCGGGGCCTGTCACCTATCTTTTCGATCCACTCGACACAACCGACATCACCTTTCTTGGAAAGGTTTTTGCTGATCAGAACGTCCTCAAGATAATGCACGCCTGCGATAACGACATTCGTCTTTTAAACCGGGATTACGGTTTCAAATTCAAAAATATTTTCGACACGCACAGGGCTGCATCGATCCTCGGCAGCACTTCCCTCTCTCTGACCTCAGTTATCCTTGAATATCTGGGAGTGGAACTGGAAAAGTCCAAAAGTATCCAGCGGTCCCTGTGGGACAAACGACCCCTGACTGAAGAGCAGATAACCTATGCGGTCTATGACACTGACTACCTCATGGATCTCTATTTGAAGCTCAAGCAAGAACTTACAAGGCGCGGCCTGGAAGAGAAGGCGCGAGAAGCCTTTGATAAACTGCTGTCGGCGAGATGGACCGAAAAGACCCTGAATCCGGATGGATATCTCAAGGTCAAAGGATGTGAAACCCTAAACGGTTTTCAGAGGGTACGGCTGAAGGCCCTTTTCCGCTGGCGATTCGAAAAGGCAAAAAAAACGAACAGGGCACGCTTTCTGGTTTTGTCTGACAAGAACCTGATAGACCTCTCGAAAATATCCACTATCAATACAGGATCGATCGACGAGGCGGGAATACTTTCCCCTCAAAAAGTACGCGACTACGGAAAGGAAATTACCAGGATATTAAGCGACTACACTTTGTAGGCTTTCACAATTGATCTCCTGAAACAGACCAGCGGATCGATCGCTTCAATCTCCGGATTTCGCATTGAGAAGAACCAATAAAAAACAGCGGCAGGCCCGGAAATAGGGACACCAGCTGTTTCATTGACCGATAAGACCCCGGCACTACTCCAAAATGACCAACACCTGATCGACCTCTACAACATCCTTCTCTTTGACTCTGATTTCCTTTACGACACCCTCTGACGGAGCACAGATGGGATTTTCCATCTTCATCGCCTCGAGAATGAGAAGCTCATCATCTTCGCTGACTTCGTCTCCCACGTTCACCAATATCTCAACAATACTCCCCGGCATCGGCGCCTGGATTTCTATGGCCATTCTCGCACCTCCTCTGCTTCTTTCAGATGTTATATATCATTTTGTCGCGGCAATTAAAACCTTTTATCTTTTCGGTTCTTTACTTAAGAATTAGTCTATGTTACAAGGTCTTACGGACGGCGCAATAAATCATGCCGGGAGGGACAGCACCATAATGACGGACTGGGGATTAGCGATCACAATTGCCTGCGGCGGCTTTGGCCTCGTATTTATGCTCCTGACACTACTCTCTTTTTCGATATGGGTAACAAGGCTCATACTCGACCGCATTGGTAGTGATAACCCTGAGAAGTAACCCCCTTATTACTACATAGTATCGTCGGAGGAACGAAATTGTTCGGATTGCTGGAAAGCGGTTTTCACTATTTCTGGTGGGGGAACGCCCTTATGATCGCCATCGGCCTCGGCCTCATCTACCTGGGGATTGCGAGGAAAATGGAACCCCTCCTCCTCGTCCCTATCGGATTCGGCATTATGCTGGTCAATCTCCCCCTGGGCGGCATGATGGATTATGAGCTTCTTGTGAGGGCACCCAAGGCCGGAATTGTAATGGAGACCCACAAGCATGAAGGTGAGAGGCTTAAAAGGGGAGCTATCATTTGCACGCTCGACTCCGGAGAGGTGACCGTTCCGGTCTTCGGAAGAATAGATTCAATGAGGGTATCAAAGGGAAGCTCCGTAAAGGCGGGAGATGTAATTGCATCGGTTATTACCATGGAACAGACAGATCAGTCTGAAATCCCCACGAGGCCCAGAGGACTTCTTTCCATCATATTCCAATTCGGCATCATGTGGCAGATTCTGCCGCCGCTTATGTTTCTCTGCCTCGGGGCACTGACCGACTTTGGTCCCATGCTGGCCAATCCCAAGACCCTGCTCCTCGGCGCTGCGGCGCAGTTTGGGGTTTATTTCGCATTTTTCCTGTCCCTTTTCTTTGGGTTTACACTTCCCGAGGCCTGTTCCATCGGAATCATCGGTGGCGCCGAGGGTCCGACGACTATTTACGTTACGTCGATACTCGCACCCCATATAATAGGAGCAACTGCCGTTGCATGTTACTCCTATATGGCCCTTGTCCCCATTATTCTGCCCCCGGTGATCAAACTCCTCACCACAAGGAAGGAGCGTTCCATATACATGAAGCCGCAGTTGAGAAAAGTCTCAAAGAGGGAGAAGATACTGTTCCCCCTGATTGCCACGATTATCATCATTCTGTTCGTTCCATCATCCGCCCCGCTCATCGGCTGTTTCATGATCGGCAATCTCTTCAGAGAATCGGGTGTCACCGAGCGACTGAGCGCGACGTCGCAGACGGCATTCGTGGATATACTCACCATATTTCTGACCCTCTCAATAGGGGCGACGATGTCGGCGGAAATCTTTCTTCAGTCCCGGACCCTCCTGATCTTGCTTCTCGGAGTAATAGCCTTTGCAAGCGCAGCGGCGGCAGGCATCATTCTCGCCAAGATAATGAATCTCTTCCTTACAGAAAAGATTAATCCGATGATAGGCGCCGCAGGTGTTTCCGCCGTTCCTATGTCGGCCAGGGTAGTCCAGGTGATGGGGCAAAAGGAAAATCGCCAGAATTTTCTCCTTATGCACGCCATGGGACCGAATGTGGCCGGTGCCATCGGCGCCGCCATAGCAGGCGGCGTATTTCTGGGTATCCTGGGATAAATCCCCTGCAGTTTATCCTTTGAGCAGAGATCCTTATTGCCTTTAATCAAAGATATCACGATATGAAAGAAGAACCGGAAAGTAAGAAAAACAAGAGGCCCCGGGGGGCAATTCTGGTCTTTATCCTTGCACTCTTTACCATCTACGGAGGCATCAATTGCTATATCTTCCTGAAGGCAGTCAATGCATTTGCTCTCGGTGCTCCATTTTCCGTATTCCTCGCACTTATCATGTTGCTAATGATCGGTGCGCCCATCATCGTTCGTTTTCTCGAAGGATACGGGCACGAATCACCGGCATGTCTTCTGGCCATCGCAGGATATTCGTGGCTGGGCGTCGTCTTCCTGGTCTTTTCCCTCTCGCTTGCCGTCGATATTTATCACCTTTTCGTCACCGCGGCGGGAATGCTCCTTCAGAGAGACCTCTCCTCGATCGTCCCCGAAGACAGGGTAACCCTTGCCTCATCATTCCTGATCGCCTGCATCGGGATGGTATACGGATACTTCAGGGCCATGCTAATCGACAAAGAAACACTTCATATCACGTCACCCAAGATACCGAGAGATATTGGGACACTCACGATTGTCCAGATATCCGATATCCACCTTGGCCTCATCGTCAGGGAAAAGAGGCTCGCACGAATCCTTCGTAGAGTGACCGATGCGGCTCCCGATATTCTCATATCGACGGGGGATCTCGTTGACGGTCAGATCGATAAGCTTTCGGGTCTCGCCGAACCTTTTCAAACAATCAAACCCAGATACGGAAAATTTGCCATAATGGGAAATCACGAATACTTTGCGGGCATCACGCCGGCACTCGAATTTACGGAAAAAGCGGGGTTCAGGATACTGCGGGGTGAGGCGTTCACCATTTCGAGTCTTATTAACATCGCGGGTATTGACGACCCGGCGGGAGAGTATTACGGACGGCGCAAACAAATCAAGGAAGAAGACCTTCTCGCAAACCTTCCCGCACATCTCTTCACACTTCTTTTAAAGCACGAACCGGATGTGACGAGAGAATCGCTCGGTCTCTTTGATCTTCAGCTTTCCGGTCATACACACAAGGGACAGATATTTCCCTTCAATCTCATAACCCGTATTCGATTTCCCTATATTTCAGGCTACTATCCCCTCGAAAAGTCTTCCTGCCTCTATGTCAGCAGGGGTTCGGGGACCTGGGGACCACCCGTCCGCATCTTTGCCCCGCCCGAGGTTACCGTCATACGTCTCACCCGCGGCGAATAAAAGGCTGAACTCGGTCAGAAGGACGGTGCACCTCTGCTATTATCTATTGTAAAACCATTTCAAATAATATATAAAAACACCTTTTTGAGGGGGAGGCTACCCACTATCAAAAAAGAACAGGGAGGGTAAAGACATGGGTAAACTATTTGGAACAGACGGGGTGCGAGGCGTTGCAAACGAATACCCGATGACATCGGAGATGGCACTGAAAATCGGTATGGCAACGGCACATCTCTTCAAGAGGAGTGGACATCAGCCCAGAATCATCATAGGAAAGGACACCCGCATTTCGGGATATATGTTAGAGCATGCCCTCGTTTCGGGAATCTGTTCCATGGGTGTGGATGCATACCTGGTGGGGCCCATGCCGACACCGGGAGTCGCCTTTTTGACCAACAGCATGAGGGCCGATGCAGGCATCGTTATATCAGCTTCCCACAATCCCTTTCAGGATAACGGAATCAAGATATTTTCAAGCGACGGGTATAAACTTCCCGATGAAAAGGAACTCGAAATAGAAGATATGGTGCTTTCGGACACCATGACAGAACTACATCCCTCCCCCAGGGAATTGGGTAAGGCATTTAATATCGAGGGCGCCAGGGGACGCTATATCGTTTTTCTGAAAAACACCTTCCCCAAGGAATACACCCTGGAGGGAATGAAAATCGTACTGGACACCTCCAACGGCGCTACATACCGTATAGGACCAAAGCCCTTCTTTGAAATGGGTGCGGAGGTACACTCCATCTTTTCGGATCCCAACGGTGAAAACATCAATGATGAGTGCGGTTCCCAGCATCCGGAAAAACTGGCGGAGGAGGTCGTCAAACGGGGCGCCCATGTAGGGTTTGCCTTTGACGGCGACGGTGACCGTCTTATCGCCGTTGATGAAAAGGGGGGCGTCCTTACTGGGGACCAGGTTATCGCAATCTGTGCCAAGGTGATGAAGGAAGAAGGAACCCTCACGAACAACCTGGTAGTTGACACGGTGATGAGCAATATCGGTCTCGGTCTTGCCCTCAAGGATCTGGGAATAGAAAAGGCAACGGCACCCGTCGGCGACAGGTATGTCCTCGAGATGATGAAAGAAAAGGGGTCATCTTTAGGTGGCGAAGATTCGGGACACATTATCTTTCTCAACCATCATACTACGGGTGACGGCATTATCTCCGCACTGCAGGTACTGGCAGCCATGAAGCATGAGGGGAAACCCCTCTCCGAGCTTGCGGGGATCATGAGGGTTTTCCCCCAGAAACTGATAAATATCGATGTAAAATCAAAGCCTGACATATCGACAATTCCTGAAATCGCAAGCGTTATAGAAGGGGTGGAAGAAAAGCTTGGTGATAGGGGAAGGGTCCTGGTTCGCTACTCCGGCACCCAGAATATGTGCCGTGTTATGGTCGAGGGGCCGACGGACGAGGAAACGGCACGATTCTGCGAAACGATCGCGGACGTGGTAAAGGAAAAGCTGGCATAAACCCTGTTTTACTAAAGGAGGCGCTATGTTCACAGTAATAATTACACGTGATTTCGATCATATGAGCGAAGTGGCGGCACGGCTTGTCATCGACGACATAGGTAAAGCAGCGGGAAAAAAAGAGGGGTATATCCTCGGCCTTGCAACGGGGAATTCGCCGACAGGTCTTTACAAACACCTCGCCAAGGCGGCGAACGCAGGACAGTATGATTGCTCAAAAATCGAGACCTTCAACCTCGACGAGTATGTCGGCCTTCCGGGAGAGAACGCACAGCAGCGGGTACTGCACCCCGAAAGCTACAGCTATTTTATGGTGCAGGAATTTTTCGGTCTTCTGCAGAGGAAGTTCAGGGAGGCAAATGTCCCCTGGGGAACACTGATAGACCAGGAAAAACTGACGGCGGAACTGGCGGCACATCCGGAAGACTGGAATGAACAGGGGACTGATAAGGGAAAGGCAATCGTTATCAAAGCCGACGCACAATCTGAGTACCTTCGATGGATTCGAAGCGATATTCTCGATGCCTATGCCGCAAAGATACGGGAAAGGGGCGGGGTTGATTGCCATATCGTGGGAGTCGGAGGGAGGGGTCATGTGGCCTTTCACGAATCGGGCATCCCCTTCCAGGGGAACGAGATGCTGCTTGTCAAACTCGATGAAAATACTGTTGCAAATGCCGTGGAAGACGGCCATTTCGCGAAGAGGGAAGAAAGTCCGCAGTATGCCATCTCCATGGGGGCAGAACTGGTCTACAGGGCACGGAAGGTTATACTTCTTGCAAACGGAGGCCGGAAGGCCGGACCCATCGCCGAATCGTTACTGAAAGACCCCTCACCTGTGGTACCGATCTCATACGGACAGACATTTTCAGAAAATGGCGGGGATATGATATATGTTATCGACAGAGAGGCCGCGGCCCAGATAATCGATCATGTTGACGAACTCGAGCGGCGGAACATTCAGGTGGAGGATATTGGGGACAGCAAAGCCTCGCAACGGCTAGAAGATCTCCAGTTTTTCAGAAATCCAGAAACGTGCCTTCTGGGATAGAACAGCACACCAAATTAAAAAAAACAGCTATGGTTCACAGAATAGAAATAGGATTCAAGAAGGATATACGGGACGCCCTCGGCGAGACGATGAGGAAAAAGATCGTCGAGCATTTCGGCATACATGTCGAAGAGGTAAAGACGGCGGAGGTTTATACGATAGAAGGTGATCTGACCTCAGACGATCTGGAAAGGATCGCCTCCGGCCCCTTCTCGGACCCGGCCATACAGCGATACGTCATAGACAGGGGAATCGCCGAATCCTTCGACTGGCTTATCGAGGTGGGGTTCAAACCCGGTGTGACCGACAACGTGGGAAGGACCGCGACGGAGGCGGTAAAACTTCTTCTCGAACGAAATGGCGGCATACGGGTCTTTACATCGAGGCAGTATCTCCTCACCGGTTCTCTTACGAGAGCCGATGCCGACAGAATCGCCTCGGGGCTTCTTGCCAACGAACTCATTCAGCGATTTGAAATAATAGAGGGTAAAGACTGGGATCCTGGAAAAGGCATAAAGGCTTACGTCCCCAACGTCGTCATCGAAGACAACCCTGAAATAGAGGAAATAGACCTCAACATCGACGATGAAGGGCTCCAAAGCATAAGCAATGAGCGGGTGCTCGCCCTCACCGTTGACGAGATGAAGGTGATCCGCGACCATTTCAATGATGAATCGATAATTGAAGAGAGAAGAAAGGTCGGGCTGGGCTCAGGAATCACCGATGCGGAGATGGAATGCCTTGCCCAGACCTGGTCGGAACACTGCAAACACAAGATATTCAACAGCATCATCACCTACAAGGATGAAGAGGGAAAGGCCGAGATCATCGATTCCCTCTTCGACAGCTGCATCAAGGCATCGACGAGAAGAATAAGGGAAGGCCTCGGCGAAGAGGACTGGTGCCTCTCCGTCTTTGTTGACAATGCGGGCGTCATTAAATTCAATGATGACTTCAACCTCGTCTTCAAGGTGGAAACCCACAACTCACCCTCGGCGCTCGATCCCTATGGCGGAGCCCTCACGGGAATCGTCGGTGTCAACCGCGACCCCTTCGGGACGGGAAAGGGATCAAAACTCATCTTCAATACCGATATCTTCTGCTTTGCCTCCCCCTTCCATTCGGAGGAGCTTCCAAAGCGGATACTCCACCCGAGGCGCATCTATGAGGGTGTGCGTGAAGGCGTGGAACACGGCGGAAACAAAAGCGGAATTCCCACGGTAAACGGCTGTATCGTCTTTGACGAGCGATATCTGGGAAAACCTCTCGTATACTGCGGAACGGGGGGAATCATGCCCTCAGTTATCCATGGAAAACCCACCCAATCGAAGGAAATTCTTCCCGGTGACGTAATTATTATGACAGGGGGAAGGATTGGAAAAGACGGTATTCACGGTGCAACCTTCTCTTCCGAGGAACTCCACGAGGGCTCGCCCGTGACGGCAGTCCAGATAGGAGATCCGATCACCCAGAAAAAGATGACCGACTTTCTCCTTCTCACGAGAGACAGCGATATGTACCGTGCTATCACCGATAACGGCGCCGGCGGCCTCTCCTCGTCAGTAGGAGAAATGGCCACCCTCTGCGGCGGCTGCGACATGGACCTGAAGAAGGCGCCCCTGAAGTATGCCGGCCTCAAACCCTGGGAAATTCTTATCTCGGAGGCCCAGGAGAGGATGAGCCTCGCCGTCCCCCCCGAAAAGGTCGATGAGTTTCTCGCCCTCGCCAGGGAAATGGGTGTGGAGGCAACGGTCCTGGGCACCTTTACGGACTCGGGTAAATTCCACATCAGATACGGGGACAGGACGGCAGCCTATCTCGCTATGGAATTCCTGCACGACGGGGTCCCAAAGATGCGTCTCGATGCCGAGTGGAAACCCCCAAAGTATGAGGAACCTGATTTTCCCGAACCGGAAGATATGGGCACAGCCCTGACAGCTATGCTCTCACGGCTGAATATCTGCAGCAAGGAATCGGTGGTCAGACAGTATGACCACGAAGTACAGGGCGGAAGTGTTGTAAAGCCACTCGTGGGAGCTGAAAATGACGGTCCCAGTGACGCCGCCGTACTACGGCCCATACTCGATTCCTTCGAGGGCGTGGTCGTTGCAAACGGAATCTGCCCCCGCTACGGAGACATCGACACCTATCATATGGCTGCCTGCGCGATTGACGAAGCGATACGAAATACCATCGCCGTGGGAGGATCCCTGGAGAGAACAGCGGGCATTGACAATTTCTGCTGGTGCGATCCCGTGGAATCAGAAAAGACCCCCGACGGGCGGTACAAACTGGCCCAGCTCGTACGGGCAAACAGGGCCCTTTACGATTACACGACAATCTTCGGTGTCCCCTGTATTTCGGGCAAAGACAGCATGAAAAATGACTACATCATTGGAGACACGAAGATATCGATCCCGCCGACCCTTCTTTTTTCCACTATGGGAAAAATAGAAGACGTGCGGAAAGCAGTCACCATGGATGCAAAGAAAGAGGGTGACCTCGTCTATATCCTCGGCATGACCCGTAATGAGCTTGGCGGGTCCGAGTGGTTCGACATGCACGGCTTTAGGGGTAACAGTGTTCCCACAGTCAACGGTCAAAGGGCAAAGAAGATGTATGATGCGCTGAGCCTCTCGATACGGAAAGGAATCGTTTCATCCTGCCATGACTGCTCCGATGGAGGCCTCGGTGTGGCCCTCGCGGAAACTGCTTTCGCCGGTGGTTTCGGAATGGATATTGATCTCTCCCTCATTCCGTCAGAGGGGATAGAAAGGGATGATTACCTCCTCTTTTCCGAATCGCAGAGCAGGTTCGTCGTCACCCTGTCACCGGAGAAGAGGGAAGCATTCGAGACAATAATGGAGGGAACGATCCTGGCCGAGGTGGGAAGTGTCACGTCAGACACAACCTTTCGTATACTGGGTACGAAAGGTATTGAAATAATACGCAAAGATATCGACGATCTCAAGAAGGCCTGGCAGGAACCGCTGAATTTCTGAGACGGTGAGATAAGGTGAGATGACAAAAAAAGTTCGATCGATTGTGATTACAGGAAACGGAACCAACTGTGAAATGGAGATGGCGCACGCCTGCAGGCTCGCCGGTTCCGACGATGTCGATATCGTTTTCATCAGTGAACTCCTCTACGGGAAGAAGCGTCTTGACGACTATCACTTCCTCAATCTGCCCGGGGGATTCCTCGACGGCGACGATCTCGGCTCAGCCAAGGCGGGTGCAAACAGGATTATCAACGCCGGCATTGAAGGAAAGGAAGAAAAACTCTACGATCAGCTTCTCCGCTTTATAAAAGATGGGAAGTTGATCCTCGGTGTCTGCAACGGTTTCCAGCTCATGGTGAAACTGGGACTTCTCCCCGCATTCGGTAACGACTATGCCGACCAGACGGTTACCCTGACCTTCAACGATTCGGGCAGGTTTGAAGACCGGTGGGTCTATCTGAAAACAAACAGCGATTCGCCCTGCGTCTTCACCAGGGGAATCGATGGTCTTTACTTTCCCGTCCGACACGGTGAGGGCAAATTCGTCACAAAAGACCCGAAGGTTCTGGAAGAGCTCCACAGGGGAAATCACATTGTTCTCCAGTATTCTGACAGAGACTGCACAAAGGCCGTCATGGACTATCCCGAGAATCCGAACGGTTCGGTTGATGCAATCGCCGGCATCTGCAATGAAACGGGACGGCTCTTCGGATTGATGCCGCATCCCGAGGCATACCTTCACTATACGAACCATCCCCGATGGACGAGGGAAAAACTTCCCGAAGAGGGAATGGGTCTTTCGATCTTCAGAAATGCCGTCGATTTCATACGAAAATCCCTGTGATAGTTGACGACGATACCGTTTTGTTGTCCAGCCCTTAATGATAGTTCACATCCCCCATCGATTCGCTGGAGGGATTTACCTTGCATGCATAAAGTCAGGGTCGAGATAGGACTCCCGATTGAAAACAGCTCCCAGAGGGAGCTATAACAACACGGAAAGAGAACTCTCCCGATGCGGAAAAGACGGGTGTTCCATAACATCGGCGCAACGGGTATATGACAATATCTCCATGAACGGTATCATCATCGGCATAGTGGTCGCTTTCATTGTCTGGCTCTCCCTAAGGGGCGGCAGGCGAATGAAGGAGAAGAAGGCTCGCTTCAAAAGCGAGGCGGAAAAGAAAGTGATACCCCGCATCGGCACAGCGGGAACGATAACGGAGGAACAGGCTGAAGAGTTAAGGAAAAACAACTTTGAGCCGTTGAAGGACTGGAGCTTTGAAGAAGCTGCGCTTATGCTCGATACAACAACCTATCTGCGCGCGGTTTTTTCGGAGGCGGCGGACCTGAAGGCTTCCCTCGTTGAAATGCAGAATGAACTCCTCGTCTTCATACTCAACGACGAGCAGCTTCGTGACTATGTCAGAAGATGGGGAGAAGAGCGGCGCAATCGGGAAAGTAATGGCGAAGTGGCTGAGCTTCCGCATGACGCAGAGTTCGAGCGTATTGCCGCCGAAGCACTGAGAATCGCCGGAAAAAAACGATCCTCTACCTCCCCGGCATAATCGTCTCCCCGTGCCGGAGAATCATAAACTCGCCGGGATCTATATTCCGCTCCTTCCGTGCTTCGATTAACTGCTCCGGGGGCTCATCGAGCGGTTCGTCGGTGAGCACAAAGGTTCCCCAGTGTATGGCCACCGATTTTTTGGAATCCAGATCGAGATGGACCTGGAGTGCCTCTTCGGGATTCACATGATGATCTTTCATAAACCAGCGCGGCTCGTAGGCCCCGATCGGAATCGCTGCAAGATCGAAGGGGCCGAGTTTCTCACCGATGTCTTTGTAAATGGGCGAATAGCCGCAGTCTCCAAGAAAGATGAACCGAAAATCATCGGCAGCCACCACCCATCCCGCCCATAACACGTCATTGTGTGTGAGAAGATTTCGCTTACTCCAGTGATGCATCGGTACGGCTATGATTTTAAGATCTGCGAGATTATGGCTCTCCCACCAGTCAAGCTCGACGACACGATTGATACCGATATCCTCAAACCACTGTTTCATCCTCAGGGGTACGAAAAAGATTGTTTTGTCTCCCCCCTCGCGCCGGAAGAGATCTTCGATGGTTTTTCTGTCCAGATGATCGTAATGATTGTGCGAGATAATGACCGCATCGATGGGCGGAAGAGTTTCCATGGTGAGGCCGGGCGGCGTCATCCTCCGCGGGCCCGCCCATTCGAACGGTGATGCACGTTCGGAAAGATGGGGGTCCGTAAGGATGTTTGTCCCTTTTAACTGAAAAAGAAGTGTCGAATGGCCGACCCAGGTAAGCGTCGTATCGTTGCGATTCGATCTCAAAAAGGCGGGATCGTTCTCCGCCATCGGAAAATCGTAATTCTTTTCAGCGGGATCCTCCCTCCCGATACGATTCAGGCGCCACTTGATGAAATCAAAGAATTTCTTACTCTTCGATGCGTAGACATTCTCAAACCCTTTCCCCCTGTGATGCGTATCATCGGCAAAGGAATCGAGTGGAACCATGCCGACCAGGAGAAAGCAGATCAGAGCCCCGACAACGATAGCACTTTTTATGTATAATCCGGCCCGGGATTGCGACATTTGAATCCTCACACAGCAATATTGCACGAACGCTCATTTGCCTATAATGTGTTCATCAAATCGGATGAGTCAAGGTCATGCGGAGGTAGCGGATTTCCTGATATCTGCCGGCAGGCACCCTTTCTACCTGTAGAGATCCTCCGCTTCGGTAGTGAGTCCGAGTTCGACAAGTTTCTCCTTTGAGGGTTTTCCAGTCTCCCAGTCCCACCGGCGGAATTCGTAATACTCCCTCAGCATAAGGTCCATATCAGGCACCGACCCGGCAGTACTCCCCTCGTCGTGCGGATCGAGACATATCTTCGGCAGCTTGTCCTCCTTGCGCGTGAGACCGAGCTTGTTGCTGATGACACGCTTGATATTGATGGATCGCTCCCCGATGGTCAATAAATCGTCGGGCGTTATCTCCCACCCTGTCAGGGCATTCAAAATCTGGCAGATCTGTGTCGGGCTGAATCTCGCATATTTGCAGAGCGTCAGGGCATCGAAGAGGTCTTTCAGGTTCTGGTATTTGGCCGCATTCTCGGCTTTTCCGACGGAAGTCATCCTGTCCGTCTGCATGATGTTATACTCCATCACCGGGAGCGCACCCCCGATATCGACATTGTAGTAATCCCCCTTCAGATGGCACGCACCCCGGGGACCGGTGGCGTAGGAAATTGCCAGGCCGTGCCAGGCCCTTCCTTCATGCATCGGCACCTCCATCCCTTTGACCTGGGCCGCTTCATCCTCGTCACGTCCGAGTTCTCTCGCCATCCTGAGCGTTCCCTGAGAGAGGAGTGTGCCGATTCCCTCCTGATTCACGATCATCTCCACCAGTTTTACCACGGTCTCACCGTCGCCCCAGGCTATCTCCATTCCGGCATTTTCCTTTGTCAGGACACCTCTTTCATAAAGATACATGGCATAGGCGATGGAGACCCCTGCCGATATGGTATCCAGACCGTGAGAATTACAGAGGTGATTCGCGCGAATGATGGAATCCATGTCAAAATTCATGCAGAGCGGCCCGAAGGCCGCAACGGTTTCGTACTCGGGACCGTCAATGGATTCGATCTCTTCACTGAAGTCCTTGATTTCTCGTCCGCAGCCGATGGGACAGCCGGTACAGGCATAGTTTTCCACCACGTAGTTCTGGCGGAGGGCCTCCCCGGTAATATTCTTCACGGGAAAGACGCTCTTCTGAAAATATTTGGCCGGTACATCCCCCAGAGTCATGCCCATATCCATATACATGAGGGTGCCGTATTCCTTGAAGGCTATCGATACGATATCCCCCCTGATAAGGTCCTTGCACTCCCCGGAAAGTTCTTTTACCCTGTTTCCGTCAGAGAGGTCTGTTTTCATACTCCCCGTAACGACGACCGCTTTCAGGTTCTTCGAACCCATGAGTGCTCCCAGACCGCATCGCCCCGCGGCACGGCCATTGTCGTTCATAACGCAGGAGTATCTGATCAGTTCTTCACCGGCCTTTCCGATGCAGGCAATACCGAGCCTTTTGCTTTCGAGTTCCTCTTGTATCAGTTTCTGGGTCTCGTAGATGTCTTTTCCCCAGAGGTGTGAAGCGTCTCGTATTTCGGCACTACCGTTATTAACGAAAAGATAGACGGGTCTTTTCGCCCTCCCCGTAATGAAGATCCCGTCGTAACCCGACCCTTTCAGACGAAAGGGGAATTCCCCTCCGCTCGTTGCCTCCCCCCAGTGTCCCGTGAGCGGTGATATCCCGCTTATGGCATAGCGGCTCACCATCGGAATTGCGGTGCCCGTGAAGGGTCCCGTGGAAAAGACGAAGGGACTTTCCGGATCGAGGGGGTCCATTCCCTCCCGTACATGGTCATAGATCAATTTTGCTGCCAGGGTGGCGCCGCCTACAAAGTCCTTCAGAATATCCTCGGAAAGGGGCATTTCACCCGTATTATTGTCATTCAGATCCACCGTGAGAAAACGTCCCTGATATCCCTTCATGGTTTCATCCTCCGTTAAAAGTTCACATCCGTGCCTTCATAGGCATACCTGAAGATTGTTTCGCACTGCTTGCTGGTTATCGGCCTTGGGCTGAATATGGTATCGATATCCTCATAGGTATAAACCACCATTTTCTCCATATTTGCTTCGAATTCTTCTTTTTTTATACCCAGGTCTTTCAGACAGAGAGGGACGTTCATGCCCTCGAAGAGATTTTTTACCCTCTCCATGAGGCCGTCAAAGCGTTCTTCCGGGGTTTCGCCCCCCACTTCGAGTGTATTGCATATAGCCAGATATTTATCCGAAACAGTGCGGTAGAACTGAAAGACATAGGGGATGAACATACCCACGGCGAGGCCATGATGGACACTGAAGATGGAACCCACCGTATGCCCGAAGCTGTGGGTCAGGGCAGTTCCGGCATTTCCAAAACCGATGCCGGCGAGGCTCGCCGCGAGAAGCATCCTGGTCCGCGCCTCCCTGTCCTTTCCGTTCCGGTAGGCCCTGGGCAGATATCTGAATGCTATTTTGATGGCAGTGAGGCTCATGGCGTCGGTCACCTCAGAAGCGGCGGCAGACATAACGGCATCCATGGAATGGGCGAGGACATCAAGTCCGGTGCCGGCCGTGAGGGCCGGCGGCATCGACATGGTAAACTCGGGGGACAGGATGGCGAAATCGGGCATCAGATCATCGTTGGCAATGGGTATTTTCCGGTTGTTTTCGACATCGTGAATCACGGCGGCGGTGGTACATTCCGAGCCCGTCCCGCTTGTGGTGGGAACACCGGCGAAAAGGGCCTTCTTTCGAAGTCCCAGAAGCGCCAGCGGTGTGACAAGGGTCAGATCGGTGATATCGGGCCGCTCGTAAAAAACCCATGCGCCCTTGGCGGTGTCGATGACCGATCCCCCTCCCACTGCTACAATAAGATCGGGCTCAAATCCCGTCATGGCCTCGCCGCAGGCCCGCACACTCTCAAGCGGGGCCTCGGGGAGCGCCTTTCCCCATACTTCCGTTTTGAAACCACCTGCCTCAAGGGCCTTGACAACCTTTGGCGTAAAGCGTTCGCTGAATTCATCGGTGACAATAAAGGCCCGTTTCCTTTCGCACCGTGCTCCCAGAAAATCCACCGTGGAGGGCCCTATCACCAGCCCCTCGGGAAACACGTTGGCCCCCATAATCATCTTCGGTGTATTGAAAAGTGTCGTCAGTCCCCGGATGGAGCTGGAAAGACCGAGGGGAATGATACTTCTGAGGTACGGATCATTAAACCAGAGGCTCATATACTGTCCCTCCTTCGCGCAGATCGGGCCCGGTCTCGCCGGGCCTTCAGATAAAAACTCTGAGAAGTTTCGCTCTTGTATTGTTATTGCTGATTTCACATCCCCCCGATCGGGGAATAGTTACAACAAAGACGCCGAAAGATACTATACACATATTCGGCGACTCGTCACCTGTTTTTTTTTGTTATATTGAAGGGGACCTAAGTAACACTCGCCACCTTTACCTTCAATGAACAGTGTGAGAGCGTCACAGGCGTTTCGTTACAAGGCCTCAACGGTAGATAGTATATTTTAAGCCGATAATATTCTTACTCTGCCATTTACAGGAGTTCGGCGGCACCTTCTGATATGGCTTTTGGCGTCCCCAAGACAAAGAGAATATCGCCGGGTTCGATCCTATCGTCCGCCGAAGGATTGTAGATGATTTCCGACCGACGGCGGATTGCGAGCACCGAGATGCCATATTTCTTCCGCAGTTGGACCCGGCCAAGGGTTTCCTCTGCCAGGGATGAATCCTCCGTGATGCGGAAGGTGCTAATCTCCACCTCGGACAGGTCGAGCTTCAATGATGAGAGAGACGTGGAGTCTCTTGAGAGTCCCCGAAACATTTCGTATCCATCGGAACGGATATCGGCGACGAAACGTTCGATGTCGTCCCTCGGTATGAGGTAGTGTGCGAGTACCCGGGAAAAGATTTCCACCGACGTTTCAAATTCTTCAGGGATAACCTCGTCGGCACCGAGATCAAAAAGGGGTTTCATTTCACTCAGAAAGCGGGTACGGACGATGAGACGAACTTTCGGTCCCTGTTGTCTCACGACTTCCGCGATCCTCCTCGTCGCCGCCGGATCATTGATGGCAACAACGGCAATTCTCGCCTCCCTGATATTCGCCATCGTGACTACCGCTTCCTGGGTCGCATCGCCGTAGTAAATGGGTAATCCCTGCGCCTGTTCCTCGCGTACCGTTTCCGGATTCATTTCAATTATTACGTATGGTATGCCCGCCATTTCTGCCGCCCTGGCGACATTCCTGCCGTTTACACCGAACCCGATGATCACAAGGTGTTCCTTTTTGACCGGCTCCGCCTGGTCCGAAAGGGGATAGAAGCCGGAAACGAGACGCTCCGGCAGAGGCATTCGGAGGATTGCTCCAGTCATGCGGGGAGCAAATGCCATTATAAAAGGTGTTGCCGCCATGCTGATGACGGTGCAGGCAAGAAAAAGCTGATATATGTTTTCTGGAATCAGGCCCGCTTCAAGCCCAGTTTCGGAAAGAATGAAGGAAAATTCTCCAATCTGGCAAAGGGTAAATCCCGTTAGCAGGGCAATCCTGAGGGGAATGCCCAAGATGATCGAAGCCAGCGTGCCCGTAGCCGTCTTCAGAACCAACAGCCCCAGAGTGACGAGAATAATCAGTACTGGCTCATGCAAGAGAAATCCCACATCCAGTAGCATCCCAATGGAAACGAAGAAAAAGCTCGTGAAGACATCGCGGAAGGGTATAATGTTTCCCACTGCCTGGTGACTGTATTCGGACTCGGAAATGATCAGTCCGGCGAGAAATGCCCCCAGGGCAAGGGAAAGCCCGGCACCGGAGGTAAGCCAAGCGACAGCCAGACAGATGGCAATGATGGTAAGAAGAAATATCTCCCGATTCCGTGTGCGGGCCACGCGGTACAGGATATTTGGGACGATCCACTTCGCTCCTGCAACGACGAGAATGATAATACCCATGATTTTCAGAGCCAGAACAATAAGCGATTGGGTCGTAAAGTATCCCTCACCAGCAAGGAAGGGCGTCATGAGCATCATGGGAACGATGGCAATATCCTGATAAATCAGTATTCCCAGCGCCGTTTTGCCATGAGGACTTTCCACCTCGGCTTTCTCCTGCAGGAGCTTCAGCACGATGGCTGTGCTGCTGAGCGATATGAGAAATCCCAGGAAGAATGCTTCGTTGAGAGGCCGTCCCACCAGACTGGCGAAAAGGGAAACGGCCAGTATGGTCAGGACTACCTGGAGCGATCCCCCCACGAGGACAATCTTCTCGATTGAAAGGAGCCTTTTTATCGAAAATTCCATACCGATGGTGAACAGCAGGATGACAATACCTATCTCGGCAAGGAGTTTGACTTCATGCACCGCTCCCACGATTCCCAGTCCATGAGGGCCGGCAAGAATACCCGTTATGAGGAACCCGACGATGGAAGGTATTTTGAGACGATGGCAGACGAGAATGACTGTTATTGAGAGGATAAAAATAATGATAATGTCTTTCAGAAGGGGTATTTCCATATGGCGTCCCGTCAAATAATGTACGAAGAAAGTGAGTTGTATCAGGATCGTTCCGTCCCAGAGGACAAAAGATGGCAGACCTACCAGCAAGTGTCCAAGGACTTAATATTTCTAATATATTAGTGCCTCGTTCTACTCAATTACTTTTTTTAAATGCCTCTGTCTTCAGAACCCCCGTTTCCTCATTTCGGTAAGTGTTGGTATCCCTGCCCTGCCGCCCATCTTCATACTTACCATGGCGGCGGCCCAGGCCGCATAATCGAGGCACTTTTCATAATCCCACTTCTTGAGAAGACCATAGACAAAACCCGCGTGAAAGACATCGCCGCATCCGGTGGTATCGATCGCATCGACGGGATAGGGAGGTCTTCTGATGATTGTTCCGTCGACAACCGCCAGATATCCTTCATGACCTAGCGTAACTCCGGCTAGACGGGGACCCAGCTTCGATAGTTTTCTCAGGACATCCTCAGGATCATCACTTTCGGAAAACTGCCGGGCAAAGGTCCTGGATGCGATAAAATAATCGCTAAGACCCGCGAGTTCCAGCATTCCTTCCCGGAGCGTTCCCGCATCGACGACGACGGGGACTCCCCTTTTCTTTGCTTCCTTTGCCGCTCGTATTGAGGCTGCGGCAAAGAGACCGTCGGTATGGAAAACACACGATTTCCCCAGCCTCACGATATCGACTTCCTCCGGCCCTATCGGCGGTCCCGTCGGTCTCTGCCAGAAAATCGTCCGTCTTCCGTCACCCGCCTCGGCGGCAATAAAGGCAAATTGGGATGAGAAGCCAGCTCTTTTGACAATGCCGGTTGTATCAATACCCTCATTTCTGAGAGAATCTTCTATCATTTCACCGAAGAGGTCATCCCCGATCGTCCCTGCAAAAGTGCAGGAAAGTCCCCATCGGGCGAGCGCGACCAGCGCCGTCGCCACCGGTCCCCCGCCCTGAATGACCATATCGGAAAATTCACACTTCACATCGGGGGGAGGATATGCCTCAATCCTCCCAATACAATCGAGGGAGCACTGACCGAGACCAAAGACATCAAAGCCGGACATGGCCTCAGATTAACAGAGAGATTCGTCAATAGCAACAGATAGATATCGCTCATCGAGGTCAGGTAAAATTTTGAATATATTTTTCGGTCGCGTCATGATAAAGGGCATGGCAGTATTACACCATTTCATCAGGCAAAGGGAAAAGCGGCAACCCCGCGGTCGCCTGTTATGGATGATTTTCAGCGAATAAGGGAGATAACATGACAGAAAATATTTTTCGGAGTTTGCAGAAACGGCTGGACAAATATTCACTCGGATTTCCTGCCACATCATCCGGCGTGGAACTTACCATTCTTGAGAAACTCTTTTCAGAGGAAGATGCCGCGATGTTCCTTGCGCTCACACCCATTCTTGAGACACCGGAATCGGTGGCCACGCGTTTGTATAGTCCCGTTGGCGATATTGCGGCCCAGCTGGAAGATATGGCACAGCGGGGACTCCTTTTCCGCCTGCAAAAAGGCGATTCCATTAAATACGGTGCCATCCCCTTCGTCCATGGCCTCCTGGAGTTTCAGGTCAAAAGGATTGACCGGGACATGGCAAAACTTTTCGAAGACTATTATGAGGCAGGTTTTAATAACGCCTTTATCGAGAGTTCGGATACCTTCCTGCGCACAATTCCGGTGAACGAATCCATCGACGTGTTACAAAGTATAGCATCCTATGACGACGCATGCGAGATCCTCAGAAACGTCAAAACGATTGTCGTTACCGACTGCATATGCAGAAAGCTGAACGGACTCATCGACAAAGGGTGCGGCAAACCGCTGGAGGCCTGTTTCATGTTTGGAAGCATGGCGCACTACTATCTTGATCACGACATGGGCCGCCAGGTCGACTATGACGAAGCGATTCAGATTTTAACAAATGCCCGCGAAGCAGGGCTGGTGACACAACCTGCAACATCTCAGAATCCTTCAGGAATGTGCAACTGCTGCGGCGACTGCTGCGCAATCCTGAGTACTCTCAACAAGCTCCCAAATCCTGCAGATTTTATCTTTTCCAATCACTTTGCCGTCGTTGACCAGGAAGATTGCACGGGCTGCGAAACCTGCATAGACCGTTGCCAGATGGGAGCCCTCTCTATGAATGACGACGATTGTGCTGAGATCAATCTGGATCGCTGCATAGGGTGTGGTCTCTGTGTCACTTCCTGCCCCACCGAGGCGATACGGCTTGTTCCCAAAAGCGAAGAAAAACACCGTGTCCCACCAGCAAGCGGTGTGGATCAAATGATAGCCATGGCCAAAAAGAGGGGAATCCAATTTTAGGGACGGTATAACGAAATGCCCCGCTGATTGCAGCGGGGCATCGAAATATCATTCCGGAATAGATCCGAGCCGGATATTGCACGATACGCGGTGAGAATCGGCAATAACGTGGTTCTCCGACCCCACAGTATTTTAGGGCAATTGCTTTGTTAATTTCTCCTGCCGCCCCGGCCGCGACGGGCCTTGGGGGGCTGGGCCGGATTGATTTTGAGATTGCGTCCCTTTAATGGGGATCCGTCGAGAGCCTTTCTTACCGCCTCGGCTTCCGCCTGTGTTTCCATCTCAATAAAGCCAAAGCCCTTACCTTCAATGATCTTTACCTCCAGAACCTCCCCGTGTTCAGAAAAAAGTTCCTTCAGGTCTTCAGGGGTAACGTTATAGCTGAGATTACCGACATATAATTTGTTTGCTTGCATTTATTCTCCTTCTTTCAGTGGATCGGTTGTCTGCGTTATCGACTCTTCCTCTTTCGGAGAAATACTTTTCTCGTTATTCCACTGCTCCGGCAACGGCTGAGGACCGGGGACAATACCGGCGATATCCGGGTCAGATTCGATGGCGGACGACTCCATTTCGGTTTTTCGTTTACGGGCCTCCTGCTTGCGTGCGAGCTTGTCCTGTTGTTTTTTCTGCCGTGACAACTCTCTGTTGCGTTTTTCAAAGGAATATGGTTTTCTTGCCATGACAGCCCTCCTGATCTTTAATGTGCTGATAAATCCAGCCTTACAGAAAAAAAAGAGGTACCCTGGATTTGAGTACCTCCCAGATCACAGCTGTCTTTTACAGGGGTGTAACGTTTGCAGCAGCGGGTCCCTTGCGTCCTTCTTCAACTTCAAAGCTTACGCGCTGACCCTCATGTAGTGTTTTGAAACCTTCCACTTGAATGGCACTGTGGTGAACAAAGATATCTCCACCTTCATCTTTTTCAATAAAGCCGTAGCCCTTTCGTTCACTGAACCATTTGACTGTTCCTTCTGCCATCGGTGTTCCCCTCCTTTCTTGAAATTTTCTCAGCCGGATCGCACTTTGACAGAAAGAAAAAACCACTATAGTATTACCAAAGCAGTGGGCAGCCTCAATGCTTCAAAATGTCGATTTCCAAACTGCATATTGCAACGGATAAGGATAGTCCCCTCCAATGCTTGCTGTTGAAGTTCTTTAAAATAATTTACCGTCAATGTCAATATTTATTGGGATGCGCTTTTTTATCTTCCCTTTCACCATCATCGGAAAAATTGAAGCTCCCCGCAACAAGTTGCGGGGAATCTCCGACTGTTAAGGAAAATGTTATTTATTATTCGCTCGCTAACCCCGCTGCAAGCAACGGGGAATGCGCTCGCTGTTCAGTTCAAAAAGGCAAAGCAAAAACTGACC